>NZ_JBFAWD010000009.1:28850-175283 GCF_040680135.1 Nocardia sp. NPDC052112
CCTGGTGGGGATGTCGCGCCCGAGGGTGTGATGCCTGGTGGCAGTGCACCGTCCGAGAGTGTGGTGCCGGACGGCGGCGCCCGGCCCGAAAGCCTTGCGCCTGGTGGGGATGTCGTGCCCGAGGGTGTGATGCCTGGTGGCAGTGCACCGTCCGAGAGTGTGGTGCCGGACGGCGGCGCCCGGCCCGAAAGCCTCGCGCCCGGCGGCGATCCCGCGCCAGGGAACACATTGCCCGGCGGCGCGTCCGAGCCCGGAAATGCCTTGTCGCCGGGATATTCCGCAGCACCAGGCAGCGCCGCCGCGCCAGCGGACTCGGCCCCGCCCGGGACCACCGCAGCCCCGACCACCGCATCGACCCCGACCCCGCCGCCCTCACGCGCCCCCGCGATCTCCTGGGCTGCGCCAACGAGCCAGGAGTCGGAGCTGAACGAAGAGCTCTAGTCCCGTTCCGCGCCCATTCGGGCCGCTGACCTCGGCTCACGACACCGCGACTGCCGCCGGATTGCCGCTGCTGGGATGCGTGACGCGTCCTTTTGGGCTGTTGGCTCCTGCTCAGCGGCTGCGAGTGCCTTCCAACACTGCTGTCTATGCCATGTTGGCGAATCCGGTTGTGCGACAAGGGCGTATGGGTCGAAGCTGAAACCGGCTCCGGTCGCGCTTCGTGCCCGCTCTGGGCGCTGATGCACGATCGTTGCGAGTTCTGCCCCGTTGTTGTGGCTTGTCCCGCGTGGTCGACCTCGGCGGATAGGTAGCTGTGGCTTCGGCACGATCGTCCTCCGCCGCGTTGGCGAATTCGTCTGCGCGACAGGAGTTGTCGGTGGGGCGGGCGTGGAATCAGGACGATGCGGTGTCGCCCAGTGATTCGGTCAGGGTGCGCAGGAGAGCTGCCAGGTGACTGCGGTCCTGTTCATCGAGCGCGGCGAGCAGGCGTTGCTCGTTTGCCATGTGCAAAGGCAGCAGGTTGTCGATCAGGGTGCGGCCCGCCGCGGTCAATTGGACGCGGATCGCCCTGCGGTCCTCTGGGCAGGGGGCGCGTTCGACCAGGCCTTTTGCGGTGAGCCGGTCGATGCGGTTGGTGATGGCGCCCGAGGTGAGCATGGCGACCTGGTTCAGTGCGCCTGCGGTGAGTCCGTCGGCGCCGCCGGAGCGCCGCAGGGTCGCGAGCATGTCGAACTCCCAGAACTCCATGCCGTGTCCGGCGAAGAACTTCTTCAGGTCCTGCTCCAGCAGGCGCGACAGCCGCTGGATGCGCCCGATCACCGCCATCGGTGACACGTCGACGTCCGGCCGTTCCCGGTTCCAGTGCGCGGTGAACAGATCGATCGCGTCGGCCATGGCGTTCCTCTCGATAGTAATTATCTCAACATTCATCTACTTGACGGTGAGGTATCCAACGAGTAGATATTTCAACATTGAGATTATCAATGAGGAGCGACCAACATGACAACAACGACCGCCACGCGTGATTCCCACGCCGGCACCCTGGCGCTCGCCGCGCTCGCCCCGATCGCGTGGGGGTCCACCTACGCCGTGACCACCGAATTCCTGCCGCCGGACCGCCCACTGTTCACCGCGCTGATGCGCGCACTGCCCGCCGGGCTCGTGCTGCTCGCCATCACCCGCGTACTGCCGCGCGGAGTCTGGGTCGGGCGCGCGGCCGCACTCGGTGTCCTCAATATCGGCGCGTTCTTCCCCTTGTTGTTCCTCGCCGCGTATCGGCTGCCCGGCGGTGTCGCCGGTGTACTCGGCGCGGTCGCACCGATGTTCGCACTGGCCTTCGCGACCGTCGTACTTGCCGAGAAGCCGAACGGGCGCAAGGTGATCGCGGGCCTGATCGGGGTCTTCGGTGTCGCACTCGTGGTGCTGCGCGCCAATGCGCAACTCGATACGGTCGGCGTCATCGCCGGACTTGTCGGTGCCGCATCCATGGCATTGGGCACCGTGCTCACCCAGCGCTGGGGTCGACCCGAAGGCGTCGGCCCGCTCGCGATCACCGGCTGGCAGCTCACCGCGGGCGGGCTGTTCATCGCACCGCTCGCCGTCCTGATCGAGGGTGCGCCGCCCGCACTCGACGGCCGGGCTGTCGGCGGCTACCTGTACCTCGGCGTCATCGGCACGGCATTGGCCTACTTCCTCTGGTTCCGCGGCATTGCCAGGGTGTCCGCGACCTCGGTCGCCTTCCTCGGACTGCTCAGCCCGGTATCGGCGGCCGTGATCGGGTGGATCGCACTCGGTCAGGCGCTGAGCCCGCTGCAGGTGCTCGGACTCGGTATCGCGCTCGGCGGCACGCTGCTCGGTCAGATGATCGCAAAGCCGCGGATCGCACCCGCTGTGGAAGTGCCTCGGGTGCCGGTCGGGGCACGCTAGCCGAAAAGGCTTGACCCTGACGTAGCGTCAACTTGCAAGCTGGTTGCACCGACGAGAAAGAAGGGAGAACAGGTCATGCGAGCGGGCACCGAATGGTCCATCCAGGATCTGGCCAAGGCGGCCGGTACCACCAGCCGAACGCTGCGCCACTACGGGCAGCTCGGGCTGCTGCCGCCGAGCCGGATCGGCGCCAACGGCTACCGCTACTACGACCAGGACTCCCTGGTTCGGCTGCAACGCATCCTGCTGCTACGGGAACTCGGACTCGGCCTTCCGGTGATCGCCGAAGTTCTGGCGGGCGAACAGGACACCGCCGCCGCGCTGCGCGCGCACCTGGAATTGCTTCGGCAGGAACAGGATCGGATCCGGCGCCAGATCGAGTCGGTAACCACCACGCTGCACAAGACGGAACGAGGTGAACAACTCATGGCAGCAGAGGTTTTCGACGGTTTCGACCACACTCGGTACAAGGATGAGGTGATCGAACGCTGGGGCAAGGACGCCTACGAAAGCGGCGACCGCTGGTGGCGCTCGCTCAGCGAGGCGGAGAAGCAGGCCTATTTCCAGACCCACCTGGATATCGCCGCCGACTATGGCCGAGCACACGCCGCCGGACTCGCCCCCGACAACGCTGCGGTCCAGGCGATCGCCGCGCGTCACTACGACTGGGTCGGGGTCGGTTCCCAGCGCCGCCCGTCCTACGAGTATTTCGCCGGACTCGGCGAAATGTACGTCGCCGACCCGCGTTTCGCGGCCAACTACGACGTACACGGTGACGGCACAACCGAATTCGTGCGCGACGCGATGAGGGCGTACGCCGAGGCCAACCTGCGGTAGGTCGACAGGGTTCCCGTAACCCGCGGTTCCGGCGCCGGATTTCCCCGCGGTTCCGGCGCTGGATAACCCCGCGGTTTCCGCGCTGGATAGCCCCGCGGTTTCCGCGCTGGATAGCAGAGTGCCCGCACGCGATGTTCGTGCGGGCACTCTCGGCGATATTGCCCGTCTTCGTACAGGCACCGCCGCGCGGAAGACCGATCGACGGGTTGCGGCCGAATCGACAGCACCGCATCCGGCAGGGCGGCCGTAGGATCGAAACGTCCACAACTAGTGGGGAGGAGCGTCGGTCATGCTGTACCGGAGTGGGGATCGGCCGCCGAGCGGCTTGGTCGCGCAGACCGGCGCGGTGCTTGCTGTGCTGTATGGGCTGGGGAGTCTGGTCGGGGGCACCTCGCTTGTCGTCGACTTCCTCCACGATCGAAGCCGGTTCGACAATTCGCTCGTCATCTTCACCACGCCGGCGGCGGCGCTGATGGCTGCCGCCATGATCTTCGGCGGTATCCGGCTCTGGCGGCAGGACGAGACCGGGCGGTACACACTGATCATCGCGTCCGGTCTGTCGATCACGATCAGTGTTGTCGGACTTGCCGTTTCGCTCACCGATTACGAATTCGGCCTCGGCATCTTCTGGTGGTCCACCACCGATCACCCGATCTGGGTGTCACCCTGCTTCGGCCTGGTCGGCCAGATGACCGCCCTGATCCAGGAAAACCTGCTCCGCACCGCGATAGACCTCGCTCAACCTCTCCTCATTCTCCTCTTGACCGCCAACAGGTACACCGCTCGCTGGACTGCACCCCGCCCCACCCACCGCGCCCTCACCCACTGACCGCCCGGTCGGTCACCAGGAGGTTCGCACACACCTGATGGCGACCTCGCGCAGGTCGCGCAATGTATGCGTCGTGCCGACCGGTTATCTGACGTCGCGTGCGGGTATCCGACGAACGGCCGTCAAGCGAAACCGCCTAGCACGGTACAGTTTCGCGATCACTGTGGGAGGGATCTCGTTGAGCTATCCATACGGCCGACCTGGACATCAGGGTTACAGTCGGCAATCGCCGTTCGGCTATCCGCCGCAGGAGCCCGCAAGGGGGCACTCCGGAATCACCGGGGGTGTGCTCGCGCTGATCGGTGGCGGCTTGCACGCCTTGGGGGCCGCGTCGATCGCGTCGATCGATTCCAAGTTTCTCCCTGGCAAGGTGCAGTTCGCCGCGGTCACGGCCGGATTCATCGCATTCCTGCTGATCGTCGGCGGCATCCTGCTGCTCTGCCGCTCGACCATTGGGCGCGTGATGGTGATCCTGGGCTGCGCGTTGGCTCTGGTGGACTTGCTTATCGGCGTTGTCATGTTCCGTGTGTTGAGCCCGAATTCGGCGATGGGCGGCCTCCTTATGCTCATAACGTTGGCTATGGCCGCGGTCGGCTCGACCGGCAGTTGGATCGCCGACCGCCATCGCCCGCCGTTGCCGCTGCTCTACGGCCAGCCGGTGCAGCCGTATGCGCAACCCGTGCCGTACGGTCAGCCCGTGCCGCCGTCGGCCACGCCGTACTCGCACCCCGCGCCGTATGGCCAGACGTCAGCTGCACCGTATGGCCAGCAGGCACCGGATCCCTATCCGCAGCCCACATTTCAGCCTTTGCAATATCCGCAGCAGCAGCCTCCTGCCGGGCAACCGCCATATCCGTATCAGTAACCTTGGCCAACAGGTCGTTCGGTCGCGCTGACATACTCCCGCCGAAGCTCAACGGGTGCTTTCGGATGGCGGGAAGCTAACCTTTGAGCGCTTGCATCAGCTGATCTTCGGTGATCGGGGGCACCGGTAGGGGGTGGGCGGCGCTGGCTCGGAGGCCGTCCAGGACCAGGGCGAGGTGGCGGCGCCAGGCTTCGGGGGCGATTTTGGCGGTGGCCTCGATGATGCGGGTGTGCGACCAGGTGATGAAGGCGATGTCTTCCAGGACCCAGTCGGGGCGCAGGGCACCGGATTCCTGAGCGCGGGTGACGATTCGGCGCATCAGGCCGTGGCCGTATTCCTGCGCGCGCGCAATCGCGGGGCTGGGGGCGACGCGCAGGGCGAGGTCGCTGAGTAGGCGGTCGGCGGCCTGGAGTTCGCAGACCTTCTCGACCAGGTAGACGAAAGCGTCCCAGGGGTCCGCGATTTCGATCGCCTCCTGGGCGATGCGCCCGCCCGCCTCGATGCGGTCCTCGACGGCCGCGGCGATGAGGTCGTCGCGGGTGGGGAAGCGGTTGTAGAGCGTGCCGATGGCGACGCCGGCGCGGGCGGCGACTTCCTTGAGCGGCGCGTCCAGGCCGCGTTCCTCGAAGACCTCGCGGGCGGCGTTGACGAGCGCGTCCCGGTTGCGTCGGGCATCGCTGCGTAACGGCTTGTCCACGGGCATTTGCCGATCCTACAAATCCGGTACCGAATTTATCTTGAGCCTAGGTTCAACTTACTGCTACTGTCGACGCTAACTTGAACCACTGCTCAACTTAGCGAGGAAGTATGACCAAGACGATCGCGGTATTCGGCTTCGGGCCAGGGCTCGGCATGGGGACCGGACGGCGGTTCGGTCGGGAAGGGTTCCGGGTGGCGGTCATCGGCCGGGATCCGGACAAGGCCCGCGGCCATGTCGCGGAACTGGCCGCCGAAGGCATCGAGGCCGCCGCTTTTCCCGCCGATCTCACCGACGAAAAACAGCTGTACAGCGTGGTCGACGACATCACCGACAGGTTCGGCCGGATCGATGTCGCGATGCACGGCGCCGCGGGTGATGCGGTCGACCGCATCCCGACCACCCTCGATGTCGACGCCGTCAACCTGCGCGTGCCGCTGGAATTGAAGGTCTACTCACCGATCTGGATGGTCCGCGCGCTCGCGCCCGCGATGATCGAGCGCGGTGACGGCGCACTGCTGTTCTCGTCCGGATACTCCGACAGGTATCCGGTCCCGTATCTGTCCAATTTCGGCGTCGCACTCGGTGCGCAGCGCACCTACATTCGTCAGCTCGCGGTCGAACTGCAAGGCACCGGCGTCTACGTCGGCCTGCTCAATATCGGTGCGCTGATCGGCAACAGCAAGGCCGAGCGCCTGGTCGACGAGCAGCCGGAACTGTTCCCGGCCGGACTCGAGATCGTCCGGATGGCCAATGACGAACTGGGCGAGCACTATTGGCGCATGTATACCGACCGCGCCGCCGTCGAGTCGGATATCGGTTTTCCGGAGTGACGCACGCGCGGCCGGCCGGATCGCCCTGGCGGTACGACTCCCGATTCGAGGCCGAAATATGGGCGCTGATCAGCGGCGCGATCTCGTGTAGCGGCCGGGTGGTGCGGTCAGCGCACTCTTGAAGGTGCCCAGGATCACGGTCGTCGGAGCGATCTCCATACGCTGGACCCACAACTATGACGATCGCTCCAGTCAGGATTCGCATGCAACTCGTCGAAATCTCCCGATCCGAAGATGCCGTCGCCACGCTCACACTCAACTGGCAGGCCAAGAAGAACGCGCTGTCCATCGCGATGCGTGACGAGGTCAGCGATGCACTGGATGCCCTGGTCGGTGACGAGTCGGTCAAGGTCGTCGTAATCACCGGTGCGGGCGGCGTCTTCTCCGCGGGTTTCGATCTGCGGGAATTCGGTGCCACGGATCCCGCTGTCCAGCAGGCTCTTTGGCCCTCCAGCGACCGGTTCCACCACACCGTGCTGCGTTTCCCGCTGCCGACCATCGCCGCGGTCGACGGCCCGGCCCTCGCGGGCGGATTCGATCTGGCGACCCTCTGCGATATCCGTATCGCCTCGGAGACCGCGGTTTTCGCGCATCCGGAACAGGCCTTCGCCGATGTGCTCTACCGCCCGTTGGCGGAGCTGGTCGGCGGTGCGGCCGCGCGGTACCTCACCCTGTCGGGACGTCGCATCGATGCCGCCGAGGCGCTGCGTATCGGCCTGGTCGCGGAGGTCGTGCCCGCGGCGGAGCTGATGGATACCGTCGGCCGCCTCGCCCGAGATATCGCGCGCGGTCCGCGCGAGGCGCTGGTGCGCACGAAGGCGAAGGCGGTGCAGCGCATGGGTATCGACGTCGGGATGCCGACACTGGCGATGTGAGGTTTGTGGGAAGGCCCGGCTCAGCGCGTCATTCCGGCGGAATCGCCGTAGGAGTGGCCGCGCTCAGGACGGCTACCCGGCGCACATGGGCTGCATGACGCCCTTCAGGATCGGTGCACCGTAGCTGGTCGGTGCGCTCGTTCACCGCCGACGGTGCGACCGGCAGTCCGTCCCTATGCACCCGCGCCGCGGCGATGGTGCCGCGGAAATCGGCGACCTGATAGTCGAAGGCCGCGACCCGCTCGCCCGGAACCGCCGTCCGCAGCGCGGTTGTGGCGGCGGTGACGATGTCGTCGAAGGTGGGTGCACCGGTATCGCACACCGTATCGACAACAGGTGTTGCTGCCAGCGAATCGAAGTCCGCGGCGGTCGCGGGCGACGGGACGACTACCGCCGCACCCAGCACCGTGAACAGCGCGAGCAACGGGACATGGAAATTCCGCATCATCAGGTCTTCCGGGGTCGGTCGGTCGTTGGTGCAGTCGACGAACCAACGCGCGGTCACTAACTGGACATGTGATCAGTTCGCGTCCGTATGTAATAGCCGCTGTGTTGCCGTGACGTAGTCGTTTCGGCAAACTCCAGGAGAAATTCCGATGGCATCCGTCGACTGGTGCGCCCAGGTCGCGACTCCACCCGGCCCGCGCGCGGACTTCCGATACGCTGGGCACCCGTGACCGTCGCATCGTCCCCTGGTAACTCCGCAAACTCCGCCTCACAGTTCGATCTGATCGTCGTCGGCTCAGGATTCTTCGGGCTGACCGTCGCCGAGCGCGCCGCCGATCTGCTCGGCAAACGGGTGCTGGTGATTGATCGTCGCTACCACCTCGGCGGCAACGCCTATTCGGAGCCGGAGCCACAGACCGGGATCGAGGTGCACAAGTACGGGGCCCATCTGTTCCACACCTCGAACAAGCGCGTGTGGGACTACGTGACCCAGTTCACCGAGTTCACCGGCTACCAGCACCGGGTCTTCGCGATGCACAAGGGGCAGGCGTATCAGTTCCCGATGGGCCTCGGTCTGATCTCCCAGTTCTTCGGCCGCTACTTCACCCCCGACGATGCGCGCAAGCTGATCGCCGAACAGGCCTCGGAGGTCGAGACCAAGGACGCGCAGAACCTCGAAGAGAAGGCGATCTCGCTGATCGGCCGCCCGCTCTACGAGGCATTCGTGCGCGACTACACCGCCAAGCAGTGGCAGACCGATCCGAAGGAATTGCCCGCGGGCAATATCACCCGCCTGCCGGTGCGCTACACCTTCGACAACCGCTACTTCAACGACACCTACGAGGGCCTGCCCAAAGCGGGCTACACGAAGTGGCTGGAGAATATGGCCGCCTCCGAGCTCATCGAGGTCCGGCTGAATACCGACTGGTTCGACGTGCGTGCGCAGATCCGCGCCGAGAACCCGGACGCCCCGGTCGTCTACACCGGACCGGTGGACCGCTACTTCGACTACAGCGAGGGCGAACTCGGCTGGCGCACCATCGATTTCGAGACCGAAGTGCTCGAAACCGGTGACTTCCAGGGCACCTCGGTTATGAACTACAACGATGCGGATGTGCCGTACACCCGCATCATCGAACCGCGGCACTTCCACCCGGAGCGCGACAGCTACCCGAGCGACAAGACCGTGATCATGCGCGAATACTCCCGTTTCGCGCAGACCGGTGACGAGCCGTACTACCCGATCAATACGCCGGAGGACCGCGCCAAGCTCACCGCGTACCGGGTGCTGGCGAAAAAGGAAACCGCGACGGCGAAGGTGCTTTTCGGCGGTCGCCTCGGCACCTACCAGTACCTGGATATGCATATGGCCATCGGCAGCGCGCTCAGCATGTTCGACAATGTCCTGCGGCCGCACCTGGAGTCGGGCGAACCTCTTTCGGACCAGGAGGCGTAGATGAGCGACACTGGCGAAGCCTTGCTCATCGAAGCCGACCGGGTGCGGGTGTCCCGCATTGACGCTGAAAGCGACGAATGACCTCCCAATCGATCCTGGAAGATATGACCTCCGAAACCCGCGCGAAGTCGCTGCTGCAGCGCATCATCCTGCCGCGGCCGGGTGAACCGCTGGATGTGCGCACCCTCTACCTGGAGGAGTCGCCGACCAATGCCCGGCGCGCGCACGCCACCACCCGCACCTCGCTGTCGGTGGGCGCGGAGTCGGAGGTGTCGTTCTGCACCTACTTCAACGCGTTGCCCGCGAGCTACTGGCGCCGCTGGAGCATCCTGAAGTCGGTGGTGCTGCGGCTCGAACTCGCCGGGCACGGCCGCGTGGACGTCTACCGCTCGAAGGCGGACGGCTCGCGGATCCACGTGCAGGGCAAGGAATTCGCGGTCGCGCCCGGTGCCGAATCGGTGCACGTGGAATTCGAAACCGACCTCGCCCCGTTCGAGGACGGCGGCTGGATCTGGTTCGACATCACCACCGATACCGCCGTCACGCTGCTCGCGGGCGGTTGGTACGCACCGGTCGAGGCGCCCGGCGATGGCACCATCGCGGTCGGCATGCCGACCTTCAACCGGCCGACCGATCTGGTGAAAACCCTTGGCGCGCTCGGTTCGGACCCGCTGGTGCTGGAAAAGATCGCCGCGGTCATCGTCGCCGATCAGGGCAATCGCAAGGTGATCGACGAGCCCGGCTTCACCGAGGCCGCCGCGGTGCTCGGCGATCGGCTCGCCATTCGCAATCAGCCCAACCTCGGCGGTTCGGGCGGCTACAGCCGGGTCATGTACGAGGCGCTGAAAACCACCGCCGCCCAGTACATCGTCTACATGGACGACGACATCGAGATCGAACCCGATTCGATCCTGCGCGCGCTGGCCTTCGCCCGCTTCGCCAAATCGCCCATGCTGGTCGGCGGGCAGATGCTCAATCTGCAGGAGCGCTCACATCTGCACAGCATGGGTGAGGTCGTGGACCGCGGCATCTTCATGTGGACCTCCGCGCCGAATGTCGAATACGACCACGACTTCTCGAAGTACCCGCTCAAGGACCGCGACAACTCCAAGCTGCTGCATCGGCGCATCGACGTCGACTTCAACGGCTGGTGGACCTGCGTGATCCCGCGCCAGGTCGCCGAGGAGATCGGTCAGCCGCTGCCGCTGTTCCTGAAGTGGGACGACGTCGAATACGGGCTGCGCGCCCGCGATCACGGCTACCCCACCGTCACCCTGCCCGGCGCCGCCGTCTGGCATATGGCCTGGAGCGATAAGGACGACGCGATCGACTGGCAGGCGTACTTCCACCTGCGCAACCGTCTCGTGGTCGCCTCGCTGCAGCTGCCGGGCAACGGTCGCGGCATGGTCGTCAATACCGTCAAGGCGACCCTGAAACACCTGCTCTGCCTGGAGTATTCGACCGTCGCCATCCAGAACCTGGCGATCATGGACTTCCTCGCCGGACCGGAGCGACTGTTCCAACTGCTGCCGAGCGCCCTCGGCGTTGTGCATGAAATGCGCAAGCAGTATCCGGATGCGGTGATCCTGCCGTCCTCCACCGAACTGCCGCTGGCCAGCCACATCGGCGTCGGCGCGGTCGGTGAACCGGCGAATCCGATCGCCAAGGTGGTCCGCCTGGCCAAGGGCATCGTGCACAACTTCCGCCCGGCCGATACCGAACACCACGAGCGTCCGCAGCTGAATGTGCCGACACTGGATGCCCGTTGGTTCCTGCTCTCGCAGGTCGACGGCGTCACCGTCACCACCGCGGACGGCCGCGGCGTGGTCTACCGCAAGCGTGATCCGCGCCAGGCCCTCGGCCTGTTCAAGGAGGCCATGCGGCTGCGCAAGGAATTGGCCGCCCGGTTCCCGGAGATGCAGCAGCGCTACCGCGCCGCCCACCCGATGCTGACCAGCACGGCGGCCTGGGAGAACGTCTTCGGTATCGACACGAAGGATGAGCAGCAGTGAGTCTGGAAGCCACAGCCGCGGACGACAACACCGCGGTGCACTCGAGTGCGAACGGCCACGGTGGTCCGGTATCCGCGGTGCCGTCGGCGCCGCAGCCGCCCGAGGTCAAGATCATCAACGCCGTTCAGGCGAGCATCGGCACCAAACCCGAGGTGATCAAGGCCGCGCGCGGCATGTCGCATTTCGGTGAGCACGCGCTCGGCTGGATCGGCATCGCGGCGGCGGGCTGGCTCGTCGACAAACCGCGGCGTCGGCAGTGGGCCGGGGTCGCGGTCGGCGCGGTCGGTGCGCACGCGGCATCGATCGTCATCAAGCGGATCGTCCGGCGCCCGCGCCCGAACGATCCATCGGTGCAGGTCAACGTCTCGACGCCGAGCAAGCTGAGCTTTCCGTCCTCGCACGCGACCTCGACCACGGCAGCGGCGGTGTTGCTCGGCAGACTGACCGGGCTACCCTTGCCTGCGGTGCTCGTCCCACCGATGTTGCTCTCCCGGGTTGTGCTCGGGGTGCACTATCCCTCCGACGTGCTCGCCGGTTCCGCGCTCGGCGCCGCGTCCGCCGCTGTTGTGCTTGCCGCCGAAAAGAGACTCGATAGTGACCGCACAAGAAAAGACGTTCGTTGACATGAGTGAAGAGCCGACCAGCACGGACCTAGCCGAAGCAGTAGTCAAGGGTCCGCCCAAGACACTGGCCGGCGGGCTGTTCAAGGCCGTCCGCCCGCGTCAGTGGGTCAAGAACGTGCTCGTGCTCGCCGCGCCGCTGGCCGCAGGTCCGGATACCGCGACCGAACTCAGCGTGCTCGGCCATGTCGGCATCGCCTTCGTGGTCTTCTGCATGGCGGCCTCGGGCATCTACCTGGTCAACGACGCACTCGATGTGGAGGCAGACCGGGCGCACCCGACCAAGCGGTACCGCCCGATCGCCGCGGGCGTCGTCCCGGTGAATCTGGCCTACGCGCTGTCGCTGGTGCTGCTGGTCGGCTCGATCACCGGATCGTTCCTGGCCTCCTGGCATCTGGCCGTGGTGATGACCGTCTACATCGGTATCCAGCTGGCCTACTGCTTCGGTCTCAAGCACCAGGCGGTGCTGGACATCTGCATCGTGTCCTCGGGCTTCCTGCTGCGCGCGGTCGCCGGTGGCGCGGCCGCCAATATCGACCTGTCGCAATGGTTCCTGCTGATCATGGCGTTCGGCTCGCTGTTCATGGCCGCGGGTAAGCGCTATGCCGAACTGCAGATCGCGCTGAGTACCGGCGCCAAGATCCGCAAGTCGCTGGAGTACTACACCCCGACATATCTGCGCTTCATCTGGACTCTCGCCGCGACCGCGGTGGTGGTGTTCTACGGCCTGTGGGCGTTCCAACAGGACAGCCTGAAGCACACCAACTGGTTCGCGATCTCGATGATTCCGTTTACCATCGCAATCCTGCGTTACGCGGTCGACGTCGATGGCGGCGAGGCCGGTGAACCCGAAGAGATCGCGCTGGGGGATCGCATCCTCCAGTTCCTCGCAATCGCCTGGATCGGAGCGGTAGGTGTCGCTGTCTATCTCACCTGACGAAGTGTTGGTAGAGGAAGTGGAGCGAACAGCACAAGTAACGGAGGAGCCGGCCGAAGGGCCGGCTCGTTCGGCCTTGCGGTTCGCCAGGCTATCCCGAGCCACCTTCGTCGGTGGGATCGTGCTCACTGTCGCACTCTTCTCGGTCGGCGCCTGGCAGCGCCGCTGGATCGCCGATGACGGCCTCATCGTGCTGCGCACGGTGCGGAATCTATTGGCGGGCAACGGGCCGGTCTTCAACGAGGGCGAGCGCGTCGAGACCAATACCAGCACCGCGTGGACCTATCTGGTGTGGTTCTTCAGCTGGCTCACCGAGGCCAGGCTGGAGTATGTCGTCCTCGGTGTCGCGCTGACGGTGTCGATGCTGGCGATCGTCTTCGCCATGCTCGGCGCCGCGCGGCTGTGGGGCGGCACGAAATCGGCACTGCTGCTGCCCGCGGGCGTATTCGTTTACATCGCCTTGCCGCCAGCCCGTGACTATGCCACCTCCGGGCTGGAGAGCGGTCTGGTCATCTGCTGGCTCGGCCTGCTGTGGTGGCAGCTCCTGCGCTGGAGCCAGGCCGAGCGGGTGAAGCTGCCCGCGCTGTTCGGACTGGTGTTCCTCGCCGGACTCGCACCGCTGATCCGTCCGGAGATGACACTGGTCGGTGCGCTGTCGCTGTTGATGATCTTCCTGGCCCCGATGCCGCAGTCCCGGCTGCGGCCGTTCGTGTTGCGCGCCTTGATCGTTGCCGCCGCCGGGCTGGTGCCGATGTGCTATCAGGTTTGGCGCATGGGCTACTACGGCCTGCCCTATCCGAATACCGCGGTCGCCAAGGACGCGGGCGGCGCCAAGTGGGGGCAGGGCTTCAAGTACCTCTGGGATCTGGTCGGTCCGTACTACCTGTGGCTGCCGCTGCTGGTGCTGCTCGTTCTCGGTGTCGTCGCGGGCCGCTCGTCGAGTGCCGTCGAGGAGACCAGCGGTAAGGACGAGCGCCGCTGGACGGTGCGTCGGGTACGCGAATGGCTGCGCTCCCCGAGTGCGGTGGTCGCGCTCATGCTCGGGAGCGGATTCGTCCTCACGATCTACGCCTTGCGTGTCGGTGGTGACTTCATGCATGGCCGGATGCTGTTGCCGCAGCTGTTCTGCCTGTTGCTGCCGGTGGCCGTGGTGCCGATCCGGTTGCCGGTTGCCTCCTTCGACCGCCGAGGTCTGCGCACGGTGACGGCCGGGGATTGGTCCTTCGCGGTGATCGCGCTCGCATTGCTCGGCACGGCGGGCTGGGCGCTGTTCGCGGTCAATACCACCGCCATCAAGTCCGGCACCAAGATCAGTGCCTCCGGCATCGTCGACGAACGCGTCTACTACGTCCTCAATACCGGCCACGACCATCCGATCCTGGCCGAGGACTACCTGGACTACCCGCGCGTGCGGGCCATGGTGAACAACATCGCCGAAACCCCCAACGGCGGCCTGCTGCTGAACTCGCCGTCGTTCATGTTCTGGTACGTCGCGCCGCCGCCGCAGCCGATTCCCGAGGGTGGCGCCGGACATACCGTCTACTTCTTGAACCTCGGCATGACCAGCATGAATGTTCCGCTGGATGTGCGCGTCATCGACCAGATGGGCCTGGCCTATCCGCTGGCCGCGCACACCGACCGGCTCACCGACGGCCGGATCGGCCACGACAAGAGCCTGTATCCGGACTGGGTCGTGGTGGATACCGGCATGGTCGATCGGCACCCGTGGATGCCCTGGTACATGGACGAGAAGTGGGTCACCCAGGCGCGTACCGCGATGAACTGCCCGGACACCGTGGCACTCGATATCTCCTACCGGGATCCGCTGACCTGGGGCCGCTTCAAGCACAACCTGCTGCATGCGCTGCACTTCGCGAAGTACCGGATCGATCGCGTGCCGAAGTACGAGATCGAGCGGTGCGGGCTCGTGGATCCATACCCGCAGCCCCAACGCTAGCGACTGCTTACAGGTCGCTCGAATGGGCACCTTCAGTCACACTGGGCCCATGGACCTCCATGGGCCCAGTTTTTTCACCGACCGGCATCACTGGCGATTGCTTATAGGTCGCTCTATAGGATCGGCTAAACGTGGCGCATATCGCTTTATCTCTTTTTGATAACGTCAGCGCATCGATGAAGCGATATGGTACGTGGGTGCGCCCGTTGGGGCGTTCCGATTCGATATGGGCCCATCCAGTGGTCAACGTAGAGACGCGGTCGAACTACGACCGAATAACGAAAGGCCTGAAAAGATGCGAGGCGTAATCGGGCGAAGGACGCAAAATGGACGTCCGGGAACCCGGAGAGCCGGTTCGTGGCTCAAGCGGTCGGTGCTGATGTCGCTGGCTATCTTGCTGCCGCTCGGGGTGTCAGTAGCAGGTCCGGCGGGCTCCGCGTCGGCGGCGTTCAACCCGGACGGCTTCGATTTCTGGGTGGACTCCAGCATGGGGCCGATCAAGTCGCGGATCTTCCGCGCCGCGGACGGCAATACCGGGCGCGTGGTGTACGCGCTGGACGGTATGCGGGCCCGAGGTGACCTCAACGGCTGGGAGATCGAGACCGAGGTCGCGCGTGAGCTGACCAAGTGGAATATCAATGTCGTCATGCCGGTCGGCGGCCCGTCCAGCTTCTATGCGGACTGGAACGCACCGGGCAACTTCCTGGGTCTGAGCACCGGTTCGTCGGGTTCGGCCAACGGTTCGTCCTCCGGGTCGGCGATGACCGGTTCCTCGGGTTGGAACGAGACCCTCGGCAAGTCGAACACCTACAAGTGGGAGACCTTCCTCACCAGCGATCTGCGCAATGCCCTGCGTGACCGTCTCGGCTTCAGTCCGACCCGCAACGGCGTCTTCGGCCTGTCCATGGGTGGCAGCGCCGCGCTGACGCTCTCGGCCTACCACCCGGACCAGTTCGTCTATGCCGGTTCGTATTCCGGCTACCTGAACATCTCCGCACCGGGTATGCGCGAGGCGCTGCGCGTCGCGATGATCAGCGCGGGCGGCTACAACATCGACGCGATGGCGCCGCCGTGGGGCCCGCAGTGGCTGCGCATGGATCCGTTCGTCTTCGCGCCGCGACTGATCCAGAACGGCACCAGGCTCTGGGTGGCCGCCGGTAGCGCTCTGCCCGGTCCGGCCGATGCGAGCTCGGCGCTCGACGTCGTCCAGGGCGTGCCGCTGGAGGCGCTCGCGCTGGTCAACACCCGGGCCTTCCAGGTCCGGATGGCGACACTCGGTGCGCAGAATGTCACCTACGACTTCCCGTCCGTCGGCATTCACAACTGGCACAACTGGGAGGCCGAGGTCTATCGCATGATCCCGGATCTGTCCGCCAACATCGGGTAATACCCGGACCAACTCGAAACCGCCTGGTGTGTTCACACACCGGGCGGTTTTTTTGTTTGCTCGCGTCCGTCCGAAACCCGGGTTGACAACGAATCAGCTGCGGGATGCCTTCGGTAGTTGTGGGGTGGATCACTTTCCAGCAACATAGGGGCATTCTCTGGCAATTGATGTGCGAACAGCATGCATACAGATGGAACGTCTGTCTTTGGATCGGATGGGCCGTCTTTATGTCCCGATGAGGGGTCGGTTGAAGTTGCTTGAAATTTGCTGACTGGCTATCTGGACGAAAGGTCGAGTCGAATGCGAAGTGTGCGCTGGCAACGTAGGCCCGGAAGCTCGGCCAGTTCCCCGGCCGCCGCGACCAGTGGCTCCTGGGCGAAGAAATGGGTGTTCGGTGTGGCGACGGCAATGCTGTTACCGCTCGGGATTTCCATCACGGGCAGTGGCACCACCGCATCGGCGGGTCTCAACCCGGCGGCCTTCGACTTCTGGGTCGATTCCCCGGTGATGGGTCCGATCAAGAGCCGGGTGCTGCGCGCGGCGGACGGCAACACCAACCGCGTTGTCTATGTGCTCGACGGCCAGCGAGCACCGGAAACACTCAATGGCTGGGAGATCGAGACCAACGTCCCCGAGGTCCTCGCGAGCTGGAATATCAACGTGGTCATGCCGGTCGGCGGCATGTCGAGCTTCTACGCCGACTGGAACGCGCCGAGCAACTTCTTCGGCGTCACGCCGGGTTCGGGGGGTTCGTCCACCGGATCCGGTGTGACGGAGGCATTTATGGCAGGGCCGGGTAAGAGCTATCGCTACGACTGGGAAACCTTCCTGACTCAGCAACTGCGGTCGGCACTGCGGGATCGCTTGGGCTTCAATCCGAATCGCAATGGTGTGTTCGGGCTGTCGATGGGGGGCAGTGCCGCGCTGACGCTGGCGGCCTATCACCCGGATCAGTTCAGCTTCGCCGGTTCGTACTCGGGCTACCTCAATATTTCGGCGCCGGGCATGCGGGAGTTGATTCGGACGGCGATGCTCGATGCGGGCGGCTATAACGTGGACTCGATGGCGCCGCCGTGGGGCCCGCAGTGGCTGCGGATGGATCCATTCGTCTTCGCGCCGCGCTTGATCCAGAACGGCACCCGGGTGTGGGTCGCCGCCGGTAGCGGGCTGCCGATGTCCGAGGATCTGAATATCCCATTCCCGGTGGCCGCGGATCGTCTCCTCAGGGGCTCGCCGCTCGAGACACTCGCTTTGGCGAATACCAGGGCATTTCAGGTCCGCATGATGTCGTTGGGGGCGCAGAACGTGGTGTATTCGTTCCCGCCCGCCGGTCTGCATGCGTGGACCAATTGGCAGGACGAGGCCTATCGGATGATTCCGGACATGTCCGCCAATATCGGCTGAGCTATCGGCCGCCACGAACGCTCGCTCGCTCCGTGCGGGCAGGTGTTGTGGTGAACAAGTCGTCTGGTGCACGCACCAGGCGACTTTGTTTGTTCGGTCCGTATCGATACATTTGCCCGGGTTGGCTGGATGATCGCTGGCGCGCGGGTTTCGACGCCGTATGCCCGGCGCGGGCCTGTGGTGTGAGCCGGCGCCGGCAACTCTCCGAGTTTTATCACGATCGCGCACTGCAGCGCCTTTTCACTCGGATGAATTCGGAATTGCTCTCGAAGAGCGATAACGCCGGGAACTTCTGCGTGGGAGCGCCGATGTCGAGTGCCGATCCCCATGCACGACAGTGGCGAGCAACGGTGCGCGCACGGAGAAAGGGCGAATCGATGCGGTGTCGCGGAGTGCGCGGAATAGTTGCCGGTAGCTGGCTGCGGCAGTCGGTGGTCGGGAACGCACTCGTACCGGCAATGCCGATCGGCCGTCGATCCGGCCGGGTCCGACTTCCGGGTCGATTCCGGTATGGGGCCGATCGAATCCCGCAATCCTCACGCGCGCGACGGCAATACCCGGCGCATCGTCTACGCCCTCGACGGCCTGCGCGGCCTATCATCCGGACCGATTCCGTTATGCCGGTTCGTATTCGGGCTACCTGAATATCTCGGCGCCCGCCATGCGGGACGCGTTGCGGCTGGCTGGACACGATGTCATCCACGAAGCCGCTCGACGCGCACGACCTGGGCACAGCGATGGCGCTGGCGAGATCGCGCTGGCAGATACCCGCGCCTTTCAGATTCGGCTGGACTCGTTCGGCCGTCGAACACGGTGTTCCGCTTCCCGGCGAGAGGTGTGCACGCCTGGCGCTACTGGGCCGACCAAGCGCTCGAGACGGTGCCGGATCCGAGGGCGAACCTCTGGTGCGGATTCGGACTCCCTAGTGACCCCCTAATCTTTGCCCGAAATTCCCGTTCCGACACGACATCTCCGGGCGAACGCGCTAAGGTCTCCGCACGATCACAGCTTGTGAACGGGCGGAATTCGGCCACTCGAATACCCCCGGTCTTGCTAAGGCTTCGCACGTCGAATAACCTCCAGCGAGCGCAAGTGTGACCAGATCGTTGTAGCGCCGTCTCTATGTGCCGGAATGTCGGGTACCGGTTCGCATGTGACGCGCGTCTCGTTGGCAACACGGGTGTTGCCCGGCCCCTGGGCTACGGGCGACACCACAACAGCAGAAAGAGAGCAGGATTCATGCGTTTCGGCAGGGCGGCCGCGCCGAAGAGAACCAAGTCGGGACGGCGAGGCACGCCTCGTGGTTGGCGGAATCGAATTCTGGCTGTCGGTGCCGCGGCGTTGGCGCTACCGATCGCCGCAGGCGTGACGGGCCCGACCGTTGCCTTGGCCGCGCCGATGCACGGCCCTGTGCTGCGGACGCCGTCGGGCGGCTTCGAGGATCTGATGGTCCCGTCGCAGATGGGTCCGATCAAGGTGCAGGTGCAGTGGGCGGCGCGCGGCGGCGGCGCGGCGCTGTACCTGCTCGACGGTCTGCGCGCGCGCGACGACCGCAATGCCTGGACGTTCGAGACCAATGCCCTCGATCAGTTCAAGAACGACAACATCTCGCTGATCATGCCGGTCGGCGGTCAGTCGAGCTTCTACGCCGACTGGTACGCGCCGAGCAACACCAACGGCCAGAAGACCACCTACAAGTGGGAGACCTTCCTGACCAAGGAACTCCCCGCCTTCCTCGAGGGCTACGGTGTGTCGCGCACCAACAACGCGGTTGTCGGACTCTCGATGGGTGGTTCGGCCGCGCTGGCGCTGGCCGCCTACCACCGCGACCAGTTCAAGTACGCCGCTTCCTACTCCGGCTACCTGAACATCTCCGCACCGGGTATGCGTGAGGCGATCCGCATCGCGATGCTGGACGCGGGCCGCTACAACGTCGACTCGATGGCCGCGCCGTGGAGCTCGCAGTGGCTGCGGATGGACCCGTTCGTCTTCGCGCCGCAGCTGCGTGGTCTGCCGATGTACATTTCGGCGGCGAGCGGTCTGCCGGGCCAGTACGACAACCCGAACTCGGCCGTCGGCTACTTCAACACCGCCAACGGTATGGCGTTGGAGGCGCTCTCGCTGGTGAACACCCGCGCGTTCCAGTCTCGCCTGGCCTCGCTCGGCATTCCGGCCACGTTCGACTTCCCGGCCGCGGGTACCCACTCGTGGAAGTACTGGGAGGGTGAGCTGTGGAACTCCCACAACGGCATCCTCGACGCCACCGGCGGTTGGTGAGCTAACGGGCCGGACGCCACACGGCGCCGTCTGCTTCCGAACGGAAGCGACGGCGCCGTTTCGCATTTCCGCCGCTCCCCGTTGCGTTTTCGGGGCAACTGAATCAGACAGTGGGCGTGTCTTACCAGGAACCGGGAGGTGACGGGGTAGGAAACACATGTGGCAGCACTTGGATTCGGGAGACGGGGGCGGCGCGGGCGACCTGACGGACGTGTGACCCGCGGCCGGGTCGCGTTGCTCGCCACCGTCATCGCGATTCCACTCGCCTCAGGTCTTTCCCCATTGACCGCACCCGCAAACGCCCAGCCCGCCGCCGCACCGGCCGTCGGCGCGGCGGTGCAGCGTGTGGTGTGGCTCACCGACCGGCGGGTCGCGCTATGGATCAATTCGCCGTCGATGGCCGCGCCCATCCAGGTGCAGTTGCTGCTGGCCCGGGATTGGAATACGCGTCCGGAGGCCCGGTTCCCGGCTCTGTTCATGCTCGACGGTCTGCGCGCCACCGATGAGGAGAGCGGCTGGACCCACGAAGCCGGTGCGGTGGATTTCTACGCCGATAAGAACGTCACGGTGGTGCTGCCGGTCGGCGGTCAGTCCAGCTTCTACTCCGACTGGTTGCAGCCGGACAACGGTCACAACTACAAGTGGGAAACCTTCCTGACCAAGGAACTCCCGCCGCTGCTGGAGAGTCAGTGGCGGACCACGGATGTGCGTGGCATGGAAGGCATTTCGATGGGCGGTACGGCCGCGATGTTCCTGGCCGGGCGCAATCCGAACTTCGCGAAATACGCCGCGTCGTACTCGGGCGTGCTGACCACGACCACCCTCGGCATGCCGCAGGCGATCCAGTTCGCCATGCAGAATGCGGGCGGATTCGATTCGGCCGCCATGTGGGGTCCGCCGGGCGCTCCGGAGTGGGAGAGCCACGACCCGTATGCGTTGGCGGACAAGCTCAAGGGCGTCAGCCTATATATTTCCAGCGGTAACGGCTCGACCGGGCAGTTCGACCAGGCCAGCGGCATTCCCGGGGTCAGCACCAATTACTCGGGCATGGGGTTGGAGATCCTGTCCCGGCTGACCTCGCAGAACTTCGTGACCAAACTGGCCAAGCTATCGATCCCGGCTCAGGTGAACTACCGTCCCTCCGGCACGCATTCATGGCCGTACTGGGATTTCGAAATGCGCCAGTCCTGGCCGCAGGCCGCCGCCGCGCTCGGAGTCGATCCCAATAAACCGGCCTGCCAGACCGGGGGCTCGATTGCCGCGCTGGCGAGCGGCAACGGCTGGCTCGGCGACTGCCTCACCGGTGAATACCAGGTGGCGGGTGGTATCGCACAGGACTTCAAGGGGGGCCGGGTCTTCTATTCGCAGGCCGATGGTGCGCACGCGGTCGGGGGCATGATCGGCGGTGGCTATCAGGCGGCGCTCGGGCCCAACGGTCTGCTCGGTCTGCCCACCGACGACGAACGCGGGCTGCCGGATGGCCGCGGTCGCATGCAGCCCTTCCAGAATGGCCTGCTGTACTGGACTCCGCGGACCGGCGCTCAGGTGGTGCGCGGCGCGATTCTCGAGGAATGGGGCAGGCAGGGCTTCGAGCGCGGCCCGGCCGGATATCCCACCGCGCCGGAGGCCAAGGTGCCGAATAAGGACGGTGCGGTCCAGTCCTTCGAAAACGGCCCGCTCTACTACAGTGCGAAGACCGGCGTGCATCTCGTACAGGGCATGATCCTGGGCAAGTACGCCGAATTGGGTTATGAGAACAGCCAACTCGGTTTCCCCACCGCCGACGAAGCCCCGCTCAAGGATTTCGGGCGCTTCAGCAAGTTCGAGGGTGGAAATATCTATTGGAGCCCGCTGTCGGGTGCGTGGCCGGTGCGTTCGGGTCCGATCATGGATATGTGGTCGGTGCTCGGCTACGAGAACGGTAGGCTCGGATATCCGACCAGTGACGAGTTCGCCGTTCCCGGCGGCATCCAGCAGAATTTCCAGACCGGTTTCATCACCGTGCGCGATGGCAAACCAGAGGTGCACGGCATTTAGTTCCAACCGGTCTGTTTTATGACCCTCTGCCCCCGCCGCTAGTGACTGCTTGCAGGTCACTCGAAAGGATCGGTGGCTTTCCTCTAGCCTGGGTGGCGACCCGACCCCTTAGCGAACAGATCGAGGACACGAATTCATGCATCGGACCCGCGGAAAGGTTATCGGCGTAGTCGTGGGGATCGCCGCTACCGGCGTGCTTGCCGCCTGTGGCAATAACGATTCGACGGCATCGAACACGCCGACACTGTCCCACACCACGGCGGCGGCGCCGACCTCCGCCTCGACCAGCGCCGGTGCGACCGGTCAGCCGTCGCCGGCCCCCGAGACGCCCGCCGATACGGCGACCCCGGAGCGTCCGCAGCCCGTCCCGACCAATGTCGTCCCGCCCGAGGACACATCGAAGCTCACCGATAAGGACAAGAAGTTCCTCGACGCGCTCAAAGCCGCGGGCATCACCCCATCCACCCCGGATATCGCGCTGAGCATCGGCTCCTACGTCTGCCAGGGGGTCGCGGCGAATGCCTCCGACCAGGATCTGATGACCTTCGTCTCCGCGATGGCCGGATCGGATCCGTCCTTCGATCCGGCGAAGATGCCGGTGGAGCAGGCCGGAAGGATCTACATCGATACGGCTAAGGCGACGTACTGCCAGTGAGTGCGCGTGTTTCGGCGTCCCGCCGGTCCCGAAAACCGGCGGGGTGTCTGCTCTTCATCGGTCTGGTGGTGCTCGTCGTCGTCATCGCCCTGCTGCTGTGGTTCGTCCTCGCCGGTCCGCTGCGCAAGCCGAAGCCCGGCCCGAAGCCGCCGCCGGCCCCGCCGACCTCCCAACCGGCCTGGTGTCCCGATGTGCAGATGATTTCGATCCCGGGTACCTGGGAGTCGAATAGCAACGACGATCCGCACAATCCCACGGCCAATCCGATCTCGTTGATGCTCAACGTCTCCGGGCCGGTATCGCAGCAGTTCCCGCAGGGACGGCTGGATGTCTACACCGTTCCGTACGTCGCGCAGTTCTCCAACCCGATCGCGATTCCGCCGGACGGCCAGCAGTCCTATAACAACAGCCGCTCCGAGGGCTGGCAGCGCGCGCTCGACGCGATGGCGAATCGGTACCGCGACTGTCCGCTGACCACCTATGTCGTCGCCGGGTTCTCCCAGGGCGCGGTGATCGCGGGCGATATCGCCAATCAGATCGGCGCGGGCAAGGGGCCGGTACCCGCGGACAAGGTGCTCGGCGTCATGCTGATCGCCGACGGCCGCCGCACCGGCGACAACGGACCCGGCCAGGCCATCCAGATCGGCACCGCGCCCACGGGAGTCGGCGCCGAGGTCGCGCTCAACGGGTTGAAAGTGCCCGGGATCACGATGACCGGCACCAGGTCGGGTGGGTTCGGCTCGCTCGCGGACCGCACCTACACCATTTGCGCACCGGGCGATCTGATCTGTGATTCGCCGCGCGATGCGTTGAGTCCCCTGAACATTGTCGGGAGTGTGCTGACCCTGGTTCGCGCGATGGGCAACCCGGTGCACAGCCTCTACAACAGTTACGTGGTGGACGGCGACGGCACGACCGCGACACAGTGGACAGTGAACTGGGCCAACGGGTTGATCGAAGGAGCGCCACATCCGGCGCATACTTGAGCTGCCTCTGTTGGTGACGGTTCACAGGAAACCGGCCTGATCGCGGTGCTAGACACGCAAGCCTGGGCAACCACACACCACAACGCTGTAAAGTGCGCCTGATGATCGCGCCGCCGGCGCTCGCGCCCCCAGAAGCGTGGGCACGATGTGACCCGGCGTCGCGCCCACATTTCCTCACAGCCAGGAGCATGAGTTCATGACAGAAGCCGCCGCTAGCGATCGCTTGCGGGTCGCTCGAAACGGCACTGCATCGGCCACCACGGCGAGCCGTGACGCAGATGCTGAGTTGACCGCGCTGGGTACTCCGCTGCGGCCCTTCCGGTTCGCGGCCGCGGGCGAGGGAAATAAGCAAGAGGGCGGGGCCAGGAAGTTCATCCAGACCGCGCAGAACGCCGAAGAGTACGGCTTCGACACCTTCGTCGTGCCGGATCACCTGGGTGACCAGATCGGCCCGATCGCGGCACTCGGTGCGCTGACCCAGGCCACCGAGCGGATTCGGCTGGGGACCTCGGTGCTGGCCAATGGCTTTCGGCATCCGGTGGTGCTGGCCAAGGACCTCGCAACCATCGACGTGCTGTCCAAGGGTCGCCTCGAGGTCGGCATCGGCGCGGGCTGGAAGCAGGACGAATTCGTCGCCGCGGGTCTGCCGTACGAATCGCCGGGTGTGCGGCTGGCGAAGCTGGACGAGACCCTGAGCATCCTCGATGTGCTGCTGCGCGGCCAGGAATGCACCTTCGAGGGCAAGTACTACCAGGTGCACGGTGTCAAGGGCACGCCACGCCCGCGGCAGGGGCCGCGTCCGCCGATCTGTACCGGCGGCGGCGGTCCGAAGATGCTGCGCCTGGCCGCCAAACACGCCGACATCATTTCGGTCGTTCCGGTCACCACCAAGAACGGCAAGGGTCTGCTCTCCGGCATCACCTTGGAGAAGACCATCGAGAAGGTGAACCTGATCAAGGAAGCCGCGGGTGAGCGTTTCGCCGATATCGAGCTGAACTGGGCCATCACCGCGATCGTCATCACCGACGACCGGGAGAAGACCGCCGAGATGGCGCTGTCCGCGATCGAACGCGGACTGCATCCGGACCTCGAGGTCGATGTCGAACTGTCGGTCGAGGACATCCTCGCCTCGCCATACGTGGCGATCGGCACGTTCGAGGAGATCGCCGAACAGATCCGTCAGGTGCGACAACTCACATCGATGTCCTATGTGGGCGTGTTCCCCACCCAGATGGACGCGTTCGCTCCGATTATTCCGCTGCTGCGGGGGGAGTGACCCGGTCTTCTCTGTAACATGACTCTGGTTTGAGAACATCTAGCCGATAGCGGTCTACCGCGCAGACCGCAATAACATCTGCAGGCTGGCTCTCGCATGTAGAGCACCCGCGGGCGATAGCGAGTCGGGGCCTCACAGGTAACAGCGGCGATGTCGCCGTCTTGCTGCGTGTGCCTCGGAGGAGATGAAGGAATGGAAGAGACTTTCGACGATTACCTGGATGACACCGGGAACATCCGTATTCCCGATGATCACACCCTGGTAGACCACGTCGAGAAGCACACGCGCAACGACGCGAACACTCTCGCGTACCGTTACATCGATTACTCGCGTGAACGTGACGGTGAGGCGCAGGAGCTGACGTGGCGTGAGTTCGGTGTTCGGCTGCGCGCGGTGGCCGCTCGACTGCAGCAGGTGACCAACGCGGGTGACCGGGTCGCGATCCTGGCTCCCCAGGGCCTGGACTACGTGATCTCCTTCTTCGCCGCGATCTACGCGGGCACCATCTCGGTACCGCTGTTCGACCCGGACGAGCCGGGCCACACCGACCGCCTGCACGCGGTGCTCGGCGACTGCGAACCCTCGGCCATTCTGACCGCGAGCTCCTCCGCGGCCGGTGTGCGCCAGTTCTTCCGCTCGCTGCCCGCCGCCCAGCGTCCGCGCATCATCGCGGTCGACGCGATCCCGGACAGTGTCGGCGAGAGCTGGGTGCGCCCCGATGTCGCCGTCGACGACATCGCCTACCTGCAGTACACCTCGGGCTCCACCCGTGTCCCGGCCGGTGTCGAGATCACCCACCGAGCGGTTGGCACCAACCTGCTGCAGATGGTCGACGCGATCAACCTGGACTGGAACTCGCGCGGCGTCACCTGGCTGCCGCTGTTCCACGATATGGGCCTGCTGACGGTGATCCTGCCCGCGGTCGGCGGCAAGTACATCACCATCATGTCGCCGAGCGCGTTCGTGCGTCGCCCGTACCGCTGGATCAAGGAACTGGCCGCACACAACGACGGTGCCGGAACCTTCGCCGCCGCACCGAACTTCGCATTCGAGCACGCCGCCGCGCGCGGTCTACCGAAGAACGGCGAGTCGCTGGATCTGTCGAATGTCATCGGCCTGATCAACGGCAGCGAGCCGGTCACCACCTCGTCGATGAAGAAGTTCAACGACGCGTTCGCCCCGTACGGCCTGCCGAAGACCGCGATCAAGCCCTGCTACGGCATGGCAGAGGCGACGCTGTTCGTCTCCGCGACCAAGGCCGAGGACGAGGCCAAGGTCGTCTACGTCGACCGCAACGAGCTCAACGCGGGACGCATGATCAAGGTCGAGCAGGGCGCCGAGAACGCCATCGCGCAGGTCTCCTGTGGTTATGTGGCGCTGTCGCAGTGGGCGGCCATCGTCGACCCGGAGACCGTCGATTCCGACGGCGGCGGCCACGAGCTGGCCGACGGTCAGGTCGGCGAGATCTGGCTGCACGGCAACAATATGGGCATCGGCTACTGGGGCCGTCCGGACGAGACCGCCGCGACCTTCCACAACAAGGTCACGCATCGTCTCAGCGAGGGCAGCCACAGCGAGGGCACCGCGCTCGACGCGAACTGGATGCGCACCGGCGACTACGGCGTGTACTTCGAGGGCGAGCTGTACATCACGGGCCGGGTGAAGGACCTGGTAATTGTCGACGGCCGCAATCACTATCCGCAGGACCTCGAGTTCTCCGCGCAGGAGGCATCGAAGGCGTTGCGCCCCGGATTCGTCGCCGCGTTCTCGGTGCCCGCGAACCAGCTGCCTGTCGAGGTGTTCGAACAGGGCAGCCATTCCGGTCTGAGCTTCGATGCCGACGATGCCTCCGAACAGCTGGTCATCGTGGCCGAGCGCGGTCCGGGCGCCGGTAAGGCCGATCCGCTGCCGATCGCCGACGCGGTCCGCGCGGCGATCTCCCAGCGCCACGGTGTGACCGTGCGCGACGTGCTCTTGGTCCCCGCCGGTTCGATCCCACGGACCTCCAGCGGCAAGATCGCTCGACGCGCCTGCAAGACTGCTTATCTGGAGGGAACGCTGCGGGGTGGTTACACCCAGCAGGCCTTCCCCGATGCACCGGAAGAGTAATTACCCGAGGGTGCTATCCGTAGCGGTTGCTTGCAGATCGCTCGAAAAGATCGGCCCCGAATATCGACGCTCGGCGTGGCTTTGCACGCCGGGCGTCGATCCGCCCGGTACGCAGACAGGTAGCTTGAGGAACTGATGGCTGACAACGAGGGCACGCCCGACCAGACGACCGAGAACGTGCCCGCCGATGCGGACGCGATCGATACCGCCGAGGCCGGGCAGGCTTCGCAACCCGCCGCAACGACCGATATGTCCGTCGCGGAGCTGCGGGAGTGGCTGCGGCGCTGGGTCGCCGACGCGACCGGTCAACCGATCGAGCAGATCACGGTGGATCGGCCGATGGAGGAGTTCGGGCTGGCCTCGCGCGATGCGATCGCACTCGGCGGCGATATCGAAGAGCTGACCGGTGTGGTGCTGACGGCGACGATCGTCTATCAGCATCCGACGATCGCGTCGCTGGCCGAGGTCGTCATCAACGGTGAGCCGGAGTTGCCGCCGGAATCCGCCGACGATTCGTTCTACACGGCCGGTTACCAGCCGGGCGAGGCGCACGATATCGCGATCGTCGGCCTGTCCACCCGGCTGCCGGGCGCGGGGGATACTCCCGAGTCGACCTGGGAATTCCTGATCAACCGCGGTGACGCGATCCGGGAGCGGCCCGAGGGCCGGTGGGACGAGTTCACCAGCGAGCCCGCGGTCGCGGCGGCGGTCGCCGAGGGCAATACGCTGGGCGGCTATCTGGATCAGGAGGTCGTCAAGGGCTTCGACGCGGAGTTCTTCGCGATGTCGCCGGTCGAGGTCGAGCGGGTCGATCCGCAGCAGCGCCTGGCGATGGAGTTGACCTGGGAAGCGTTGGAGCACGCCCGAATTCCGGCGAGTGAGCTCAAGGGCGAGCCGGTCGGTGTCTTCATCGGCTCGTCCAGCAATGAATTCCAGCTGATCGCCGCGCTCGGACTCGGCACGCCGGATCCGACTGTGCCCGCCTCGGCCGAGGCGTACGCCATCATGGGCAGCGTTTCCAGCATCATCCCCAACCGGGTCTCCTATTTCTTCGATTTCCGCGGCCCCTCCGTCGCGATCGATACCGCCTGCTCGTCCACGATGGTCGCGGTGCACCAGGCGGTGCGTTCGCTGCGCGACGGCGATTCGAATCTGGCGCTGGCCGGTGGCGTGAACATGCTGCTGTCGCCGATGGCGACGCTCGGCTTCGACCGCAATGGCGGTGTCGCCAAGAATGGTCGGATCAAGGCGTTCTCCTCCGATGCCGACGGTATGGTCCGCTCCGAGGGCGGCGGTCTGGTCGTGCTCAAGCGGCTCGCCGACGCCGAACGCGACGGCGACAAGATCTACGCGGTGATCAAGGGTTCCGCGGTCAACAATGACGGCCGGTCCAATGGTCTGCTCGCGCCCAATCCGGATGCGCAGGCCGAGGTGCTGCGCCGGGCCTACCGGGACGCGGGCATCGCGCCGTCGACGGTCGACTACATCGAGGCGCACGGCACCGGCACCCTGCTGGGTGATCCGATCGAGGCCGATGCGCTCGGCCGGGTGGTCGGCCGTGGTCGTGACGACGACAAGCCCGCGCTGCTCGGTTCGGCCAAGTCCAATTTCGGCCACCTGGAGTCCGGCGCCGGTGCGGCCAGCCTGGCCAAGGTGATCATGGCGTTCCAGCACAATGTGCTGCCGCCGAGCATCAACTTCGCGGGCCCGAATCCCTACATTCCGTTCGACCAGGCACATTTGCAGGTTGTCGCCGAGCCGACGGAGTTCCCGCGCTACAGCGGCACCGCGACGGTCGGCATCTCCGGCTTCGGTTTCGGTGGTACCAATGCCCACCTCGTGCTGCAGGAGTATGTGCCCGCGGCGGCGCCGGTGGCCGTGGAACCGGTGGCCCCGGCGGTCGACGAAGAGTCGACCGATGTGATCGAGGAAGCCACCGAGATCGTCGAGGCCGCGGAAGCCGTTGTGCCCGAAGCGGAATGGTCGATCGAGCGGGCCGAGCCGCTGCCGGTGATCATCGCCGTATCGGCCTACCTGCCCTCGCGGCGTCGGCGTGCTGCCGCGGATCTGGCCGACTGGCTGGAATCCGATGCGGGGCGCGCTGTTCCGCTCGCGGACGTGGCCCGGTCCACGGCCAAGCGCAGCCACGCGCGCTCGCGCGGTGTGGTGCTGGCCAAGACCCACGAGGAGGCCGTCGCCGGTCTGCGCGCCATCGCGGCGGGTAAGCCGGGTGCCGGTGTATTCACCGCCGATGCCCCCGCCGCCAACGGCCCGGTCTGGGTGCTGTCCGGATTCGGCGCGCAGCACCGCAAGATGGGTAAGCAGCTCTACCTGGAGAATTCGATCTTCCGCAAGACCGTCGACGAGGTCGACGAGCTGGTGCAGGACGAGGCCGGGTATTCGGTGCGCGAGATGATCCTGGACGACGCCCAGGATTACAACGTCGGCACCTCGCAGGTCGGCATCTTCACCATTCAGATCGGTCTGGCCGCGCTGTTGCGCGCGCACGGCGCCGAACCGGATGCGGTGGTGGGACATTCGATGGGTGAGGTGGCCGGGGCCTACATCTCCGGTGGTCTCGTGCTCGAGGACGCGGTGCGCGTGATCTGCGCCCGCTCGCGCCTGATGGGCGAGGGCGAGGCGATGATCAGCGATGACGATGTACGCAATATGGCGCTGGTCGAGCTGAGTGCCGCCGATATCGAGGCGATGCTGGTCGACTATCCGGATGTCGAATGTGCGGTGTACGCGGCACCGACGAATACGGTGATCGGTGGTCCGCAGGAGCAGGTCGCGGCGATCGTCGCCAAGGTCGAGGCGGCCGGCAAATTCGCCAGGGTGCTGCAGACCCGCGGCGCCGGGCACACCTCGCAGATGGATCCGCTGCTCGGCGAGTTGGCGGCGGAGCTGGCCGGTATCGAGCCGACCAAGTTGACGGCGGGCCTGTACTCGACCGTCAACAAGGAAGAGTTTTACCGGCCCGGCAGCGATCCGGTGCATGACGAGGACTATTGGGTCAAGAACATGCGCCACTCGGTGTACTTCACCAATGCGGTGAAGCTCGCGGTGGACACCGGCCACACCACGTTCCTGGAGTTGGCGCCGAATTCCGTTGCGCTGATGCAGGTGCTGGGTACGACCTTCGCGGCGGGGGTGCACGATGCGCAGCTCATCCCGACCCTCAAGCGCAAGGAAGACGAGTCGGCGGGCGTGATCTCCGCATTCGCCCAGCTCTACGTGCACGGACATCGCGTCGATCTGTCGTCGCTGCTGCCCGCGGGCGATTACGCGGATATTCCGCGGACCGCATTCCTGCGCAAGCAGTACTGGCCGAAGGCGCAGATGGCCAGTGGCAGCGGCAATGCCCGCGTGCCGGGTGCGCATGTCGCGCTGCCGGACGGTCGGCACGTGTGGGAGGTGCTGGCCTCGGCCGTCACCGATCTCGCGGTGCTGGTGAAAACCGCTGCGGCACAGGTGCTCAGCGAGGTGTCGTTGGGCGCGGCGGTCCCGCATGCGGTGCTGCCGACCAGCGGAACGCTGACCACGACATTGATTCCGCATCTGGGTGGCGCGTCGGTGCAGGTGCATGCGCGCACGGGTGCGAGCTTCCAGTTGCTGTTCGAGGCGGTCGTCGCCTCGGGTGCGCCGCTGCCCGAACCCGTTGTCGCGGAGGCGGTTCCGGGGACGCAGGTCGCGACCACCGGGGAGGCCGATCTGGAGGTTGTCGAAACCTTCGGTGACCGTTGGGATCCGGATGGCACCCAGACCCTGGAGCAGCGGTTGGCGCTGATCGTCGCCGAGTCGATGGGGTACGCGGTCGAGGATCTGCCGATGGAGATCCCGCTGATGGAGCTCGGCCTCGATTCGCTGATGGCCATGCGCATCAAGAACCGGGTCGAATACGAATTCGATATTCCGCAGCTGCAGGTCCAGGCCGTGCGCGATGCCAACCTGACCGAGGTCGGCAAGGTGCTGCGCTATGCCATCGAGCACCGCGACGAGGTGCAGGCCATCGCCGACAAGCAGGCGTCCGGCGAGGAGATCGCGGTCGACGGCGGATTCATCGCGGCGGCGCGCGCCGCGGTCGCGGCCGGTCAGGATCCGGCGCTGGTGGTGGCCGAAGCCGCTGCCGCCGAAGGCGTTTCGCTGGATGCCGAGAACACCTCGGTGGAGGCGGAGGCCGAGAAGATTGTCGTCGAGGCCGAGACGGCCGCCGGTATCACCGGTGCTGCCGCTGGTACCGCCGCTCCGACCGCGGCCACTCCGGCGCAGGCCGCAGCGGCCGAGGCCGACGAAACCGCGATCGAACGCGCGCTGGATGCCGAGGACACCACGGCCGTTGGCGGGGCCGATGCGGTGGCCGCCGCGGCGATCTTCGGCGGTCGGCCTGCCGTCGATGACGACGATGTGCCGCCGCGCGATGCCGCCGAGCGGTTGACCTTCGCGACCTGGGCGATCGTCACCGGTAAGTCGGCGGGAGGCATCTTCAATACCCTGCCGATTCTGCAGGAGGAGGTCGCCGAGAAGTTGGCGGCCCGACTCACCGAGCGGGTCAACGCCGAGGTCACCGTCGATGACGTGCTCGACTGCGAGACCATCGAGCAGCTCGCCGATATCGTGCGCGAACTGCAGAACAGCGGTGCCGATGTGGATGGGTTCGTGCGCCCGCTGCGGGCGCGCGTCGAGGGCTCGAATGCGGTGCCGGTCTTCGTATTCCACCCATCAGGCGGTAACACACTGGTCTACGAACCGCTGCTGAAGCGGCTTCCGGCCGATACCCCGATGTACGGTTTCGAGCGCGTCGAGGGCGATATCGTCGAGCGGGCGCGCCAGTACCTGCCCGAACTCCGCAAGATCCAAGGCAACGGTCCTTACGTGTTGTACGGCTGGTCGCTCGGTGCGGTGTTCGCTCTGCAGGTCGCGCAACTGCTGCGCGCCGAGGGAGCCGATGTGCGCATCGTCGGTCTGATCGATCTGGCCATCCCGACCGAGGGCGAGGACAACAGCCCGGCGGAGCGCGTTCGGCGGATCCAGCGCTATCAGGCCTTCGCCAAAAAGACCTACGGCGTGGAAGGTGAACTCCCGCAGGAGCAGTTGGAAGAGCTGGCCGCGGCCTCGGACGAGGAGCAGTTCAAGATGGTGTCGGATCTGATCAAGATCAGCGGCACCAAGATTCCCGGTGGTGTGCTCGAGCATCAGCGCACGTCGTGGATCGAGGGACGCCACTTGGCCAAGACCACGCCGAGTCGCTACGACGGCAATGTGGTGCTCTATCTCGCGGATCGCTACCACGACGGCATGATCGACTTGGAGCCGCGGTACGCGCACCGCTTGCCCAATGGTGGTTGGGATGAATACATTCCGAACCTCGAGGTTATACATATCCCGGGTGACCACCTCCAGATCGTTGACGAGCCGCGGATCGGAAAGATCGGAGCCGACCTCACCGCGAGACTTGCTGTAATTGCCCCGTAGGGGTGCACCTGATGAGAGGGGCCAAGTGAGCACTACTGCCGAGAAACTCGCCGACCTGCGCAAAAGACTCGAATTAGCGCAGGAACCGGCGGGTGAAGCGGGGGTGGCGAAGCGGGCCAAGAAGGGTATTCCGAGTGCCCGCGACCGGATCAATATGCTGCTCGATCCGGGTACCTTCGTGGAAATCGGTGCGCTGGTGCGCAAGCCGGGTGATCCGACGGCGCTGTACGGCGACGGTGTGGTCACCGGGCACGGCCTCGTCGAGGGTCGGCCGGTGGCGGTTTTCTCGCATGACCAGACCGTCTATGGCGGTTCGGTCGGGGAAATGTTCGGCCGCAAGGTTGCCGCCGTCCTGGAGTTCGCGGCCAAGGTCGGCTGCCCGGTGGTCGGCATCAACGATTCCGGCGGCGCCCGGGTACAGGAGGCCGTGACCTCATTGGCCTGGTATGCCGAGCTCGGGTTGCGCGTGGAGCCGCTGTCCGGGATGGTGCCGCAGGTTTCGATGATTCTCGGCAAATGCGCGGGCGGGGCGGTGTACGCCCCGATCAATACCGATGTGGTGGTGGCCACCGACGAGGCCTACATGTTCGTCACCGGGCCGGGCGTGATCCGTGAGGTCACCGGTGAGGACGTCAGCCTCGAGGAACTCGGTGGCGCCAATAGCCAAGCGCAGTACGGCAATATCCATCACGTCGCCAAGGATGAGCAGGCCGCGTTCGAATGGGTGCGGGCGTATTTGGGCTTCTTGCCGACGAGCTGCCAGGAGCAGCCGCCGATCGTGAATCCGGGGCTGGAGCCGGAGATCACCGCATCGGATCTGGAACTGAATTCGATTGTCCCGGACTCGGATAATGCCGGCTACGACATGCACGACATCCTATTGCGCATATTCGACGACGGCGACTTCCACGAGATCGGCGCCGCGGCGGGACGCAACATCATCACCGGATTCGCCAGGGTGGATGGTCGCAGCGTCGGTGTGGTCGCGAATCAGCCGATGGTGTACGCCGGTGCGCTCGACGCCAGGGCCTCGGATAAGGCGGCGCACTTCGTCCGGATGTGCGACGCGTTCGAGATTCCACTCGTATTCGTTGTGGACACACCGGGATTCCTACCCGGTGTGGAACAGGAGAAGATCGGCGTCATCAAGCGCGGCGGGCGCTTCCTGTTCTCCTATGTCGAGGCGACCGTGCCGAAGGTGACCGTGGTTATCCGCAAGTCCTATGGCGGCGGATATGCGGTGATGGGTTCGAAACAGCTTGGCGCGGATGTGAATCTGGCCTGGCCGACCGCGCGGATCGCGGTCATGGGCGCGGAGAGCGCGGTCAGCCTGATCGGCCGCAGGCAGATCGAGGCGGCGCCGGAGGATCAGCGTGCCGCGGTGCGCCAGCAGATGATCGACTTCTACAACGCCACCGTGGCGACCCCGTGGGTCGCTGCGGAGCGCGGCTATATCGACGCCGTCATCGAGCCGTCGACCACCCGCCTGGAACTCCGTCGTGCCCTCCACCTCCTGCGCGATAAGGCACTCACCCGCAACCCCCGCAAACACCACCTGCTGCCGCTCTGACGGAATCGGGCCGCATCCCCGACGGGTGCGGCCCGATTCTGTTCCGTGGCAGCGGAAGTCAGGCGAGAGTCGCCGACTCGATGATGACGTCGTCCTCCGGCACATCTTGATGCATGCCCGCCGAACCGGTGGATACCGCGGCGATCTTGTCGACCGCCTCGGAGCCCTCGACGACCTTGCCGAAGACCGCGTAGCCCCAGCCCTGCGGGGTCGGCGCGGAATGGTTCAGGAAGCCGTTGTCGGAGACATTGATGAAGAACTGCGCGGTGGCCGAATGCGGATCATTGGTGCGGGCCATCGCAACGGTGTACTTGTCGTTCTTCAGGCCGTTGTTCGCTTCGTTCTGAATCGGGGCCTGCGTGCCCTTCTGCTGCATCTCGGGGGTGAAGCCACCGCCCTGGATCATGAAACCCGGAATGACGCGGTGGAAGATGGTGCCGTTGTAATGACCGGAGTTCACGTAATTCACGAAGTTCGCGACGGTGTTCGGGGCCTTCGCGTCGTCGAGCTCCAGCACGATCTGTCCGTAGTTGGTTTCGAGATTCACCTTTGTCATACCCCACACCTTTCCATCCCCCCGGCTACCGGTCAGCACTTCGGGTCGGGTCAGTGCCTCGGCGTTCCCTGGAATCGCCACGGTCCGCTGGTGGGTGACCAAATGAGTGGACTCCAGGATTCGAGCGAAGCGAGATCGAGCACGCGCCGCGAACCCGTCGCGGCGGGGCCGCGACCATAAACACTGCGCGTCTTCTCAGAAGTTGCTGAGAGCGCGGCGCGGCTGATGCCAACTCGCCGCTCGTGGAGATACGCGTGCAGATAGCATTGCCAACCGTGCCCGACGCCGCTACCGCTGTCTTGACAAAACCGCCCGCCGCGCCGGAAGTCGCACCCAGCGATTTCCGAACCGCGCGCCTCGTCGCGCTGGTCACCGGCGTGCTGGGCGCATTGTTCGCGCTGGCAGCTCCGTTCTTACCGGTCAGCCAGACCACCGCGACGCTGAATTGGCCGCAGGACGGCGCCCTCAACAGCGTGCAGGCGCCGCTGATGTCGCAGGTGCCGATCGATCTCACCGCGAGCATTCCGTGTTCGGCGCTCGATCAGCTGCCCAGCTATGGCGGGATGCTGCTGGCCACCGCGCCGCCACAGGGCGACCGGGCATCGCTCGAGGCGATGTTCGTGCGGGTCTCGGACACCACGGTGGATGTGGTCGATCGCAATGCCGTGGTCGCCTCGGCCGAGCGTGCACAGCTGGGCGGGTGTACGTCGATCACCATCAGCTCCGATATCAATCGGACCAAGGCGTCGTTCGACGGTGTGACCACGACGATCGAGCGGCCGGTCGAGGGCGCGGCGCCCGGCACGACGCAGAAGGTCGTGGTGCCGGTCGAGGGGCAGCTGAACGGTGATCTGCGGCCGCAGGTGGTCGGCGTCTTCACCGATCTGAAGGGCGCGGTGCCCACCGGCCTGTCGTTCCACATGACGGTGGACACCCGCTTCTCCTCCAGCCCGACCCCGGTCAAGCTGATCGCGATGATCGCGGCGGTGCTGTGCACGCTGATCGCTCTCGGTGCACTGGCTCGGCTCGACGGCGGCGACGGGCGCGGGCACCGTCGGTTCCTGCCCGCCAATTGGCTGAAGCCGACCTGGGCGGACGGTGCGATCATCGGCACGCTACTGGTGTGGCATTTCGTCGGTGCCAACACCTCCGATGACGGCTATATCTTGAGCATGGTCCGGGTGGCGCCGCACGCGGGCTATATGGCCAACTACTTCCGCTGGTACGGCGTCCCCGAGGCGCCGTTCGGCTGGTACTACTACGTCATCCAGGCCTTCTCGGAGATCTCCACCGCGAGCCCGTGGGTTCGCTTGCCCGCGCTGTTCTGCGCGATCCTGTGCTGGATGGTGATCAGCCGCGAGGTGGTGCCCCGGCTCGGACGCGGAGTGCGCCAGAGCAAGGTGGCGCTGTGGACCGGTGGACTGGTCTTCCTGGCGTTCTGGCTGCCGTTCGACAACGGCCTGCGCTCGGAGCCGATCGTCGCGCTCGGCGCGCTGCTGACCTGGGTTTCGATCGAGCGGGCCATTGCGACGGGTCGGCTGTTGCCCGCCGCGGTCGCGATCCTGGTCGCCGCGTTCACCTTGGCGGCAGCACCGACGGGTCTGATGTGTGTGGCCGCGCTGCTCGCCGGTATCCGGCCGCTGGTGCGGATCGTGGTGCGCCGGCATCGGCAGTTCGCGGCGCAGGGTGTGGGCAAGTGGGGTTCGACGCTGCCGCTGCTCGCGCCGATCGCGGCGGCCGGTCTGCTGGTGCTGATCGTGGTCTACAGCGACCAGACCTTCGCCGGCATCCAGGAGGCCAACCGGGTGCGGCAGGTGACCGGCCCGAATCTGGCCTGGTACGAGGACTACCTGCGTTACTACTACCTGTTCGTGGAGACCGTCGACGGCTCGCTGTCGCGCCGCTTCGCCTTCTTGATCATGCTGCTGTGCCTGTTCACCACCATGTTGGTGCTGTTGCGGCGCAGGCAGGTGCCCGGCATCGCCAGCGGTCCGACCTGGCGGTTGATGGGCGTGGTCTTCGGCACCATCTTCTTCATGATGTTCAACCCGACGAAGTGGACTCACCACTTCGGCGCGTACGCGGGCATCGCAGGATCCCTTGCCGCGGTGACCGCGGTGGCGGTTTCGGCGAGTGCGCTGCGGGCCAGGAAGAACCGGGCGATCTTCCTCGCCGGATTGCTGTTCGTGCTGGCCATCGCGTTCTCGGGCATCAATGGCTACTGGTATGTGTCCAGCTTCGGCGTGCCGTGGTTCGACAAGCGGATCTCGCTGCACGGCTACCAATCGAATACGGCGATGCTCATCCTGTTCGGGCTGGCGTTGGCGCTGGTCGCCTGGTCCGCGCTGCGTGAGGACTACACCAAACCGCAGCCCTCGGCGAAGTCGGTGCGCGGCAAGCGGATTCGCAAGTTCGCCGCCATCCCGCTGACCGTCGTCGCCGCGATGATGGTGCTGCTCGAGGTGTTCTCGCTGGTCAAGGGGGCGGTGGCGCAGTATCCGGCCTATTCGCTCGCGCGCTCGAATTTCGATGCGGTGGAGGGCAATTCGTGTGGTCTCGCCAATGACGTACTGGTGGAACCGGATGTGAACAAGGGCAACGGCACGCTCACGCCGATCATCGATGCGGCCAATCCGCCGAAGAACGGTGATCCGCTGGCCGGTGCCGATCCGGTCGGCTTCGATCCGAACGGTGTGCCCGAGAAACTCAGCGCCGACACCATCGAGGTGAAGCCGGGTACCGGCAATACCTCGACCCAGTCGGTCGGTCCGGTCGGTGCGGACGGTCAGAACGCGGGCACCGACGGCGGTTACGGCGCGACCGGTGTCAATGGCAGCCGGGCCACCCTGCCCTTCGGCCTGGATCCGGCCACCACGCCGGTTATGGGCAGCTACCAGCAGGGTGTACAACAGCCCGCGCATCTGGTCTCCAGCTGGTACCAGCTGGCGCCGCGCTCGGATGATCATCCGCTGGTCGTCATTTCGGCCGCGGGCCGCATCCTGTCCGTCGACGACACCGGCGACACCAGGTACGGCCAGTCGCTGACCGTCGACTACGGCAAGCACTTGCCCGACGGCAGTGTGCAGATGCTCGGCACCTACCTGCCGCGCGATATCGGTCCGTTCCCGTCGTGGCGCAATCTGCGCATCCCGCTCGACGAGATCGCGCCCGATGCCGATGCGGTGCGCATCGTCGCCAACGACCCGATTCTGATCGGCGATCAGTGGCTGGCGTTCACCCCGCCGCGGATGCCGAAGTTGGCTACGCTCAACAGCTTTATCGGCTCCGAGCAGCCAGTGCTGCTGGACTGGGCGGTCGGGTTGCAGTTCCCGTGCCAGCGGCCGCTGGACCACAAGAACGGAGTGGCCGAGGTGCCCGGTTACCGGATCCTGCCGGACCGGCCGCTGGCCATCAGCTCGACGAATACCTGGCAGGCCGAGGAATTCGGTGGGCTCTTGGGCTTCTCCCAGATGCTGGCGAGGTCGAGCACCATTCCGACGTATATGAAGAACGACTGGGCGCGGGACTGGGGTTCGCTGGAGCGGTATGACCAGTACTACCCGAATGCGGTTCCGGCCAAGCTGGATACCGGTAAGGCCAACCGTTCCGGATTCTGGTCGCCCGGACAGTTGCGGGTGTTCTAAGTCCTGGCTATGCCGGCCCGTCGAATCGGAACTCCACCGATTCGACGGGCCTGTCCTATATCTGAATGCGACCGCACGGAATGTTTGTCATGGTGCGGCGCTCGAACTCGACTTTTTATTCGTGAGCGCACACACGAAAGCGCGGCTGTGGTGCCGAACACGCGTGGCCTGCGCTTACGTGTTCTCGACAGCAAAAGGCCGCCGCATCGGCGATTCGCGCCATTGCGACGGCCGGGTGGTCGGTTGTTCGATGAACGACGCGCTCAGACTTTTGCCATACGCAGGCCCAATTCACGACGGAGCAACTCTTGCGGGGTTTGGCGGGATAGCACACGCAGCACCGCCGGTCGGAGCTCCCGTTGTTCATCTTCGGTAAGCAGTCCGACGAGGTCGCGCAGATCCATATCATCGAAGGCCGCGGTCATGAATAAAAGGTTACGGCCAGCTTCACTGGTGGGAAGGCATTCGCAACCAACATTAACGACATGGTCACGCTGGTTCACCGTCGTAACGTGCTCGTGCCGCGAATACTTCGTCCACGCGCTCCTCGGCCCACATTTTATGGCGCGTATCACAGGCTGTGGCCGAGCGTGGAAGGCGCGATCGAGTTGTCGGCCAGGGCTGGGTCCTGCCCCGCACCGACTTCCGTACCGGCGACCGCCACGGCCACCATCCCGCTCAACGGCCTCACCGACTCCAGGCACCAGCCGCCCGGATCGTGACGTCACATTTCGCCGATACGACGCCCGGCCGACGCTGACCGCCGTGGCGATTGGGGCTGATCCGAGTCTGCGAGCATATCCAGGAAAGCGCGCATATCGTCGGCCTCCGGGACGCCGAGATCCGCATACATGCTCATCGCGATACCGGCGTATTCGCGCGCTCGACCGACGTCGCCGAGATCTCGGTGCGCGCGAGCGAGCCCGTCGTTGGCGCGCGCTCGCTCGGGTAGGTTCAATGCCTCGTCGGCCAATATCAGTGCGGTGCTGTGCTTTTCGACGGCGGCGCCAGGATCGCCTGCGGTGTAGGCTGTCTCGCCGAGGCCGTTGAACGCGGACGCTTCGTCGCCACGACTGCCCAGCATCCGATACAGGTCACGGGCCCGGGAGTGGTTGTTTCTGGCCTCGTCCAGCAGCTCGTTGCGGCGGCACAGCGATCCCAGATAGTTCAGCACCAACGCCTCGCCGCGCTGATTGCCCACCTCGCGGTGCAGTGCCAGCGCGCGGTCGAGATGTTCGCGGGCGTCGCGGTACTGGTTGTTGTCGGCGCCGAGCAGCATGCCGAGGTTGCCGAGCACGTGCGCCTCGCCGACTTTGTTGCCCAGCCGGTTGGCGAGATCGAGCGCGTCGCGCAGGCATCGCCTGGCCTCGTCGTAGTCCCGTTTACGCCACGCTACATTGCCGAGCGTGTTCAGCGCTCTGGCCTCTTGATAGCGATCCCCGGACGCGCGGGCAATCCGCAGTGCCGCATGGGAATGCGTGGTCGCCCACTCGTAATCGCCTTGTCGCCAGCAGGCCCAGCCCAGGTCGGTCAACGCTCTGGCCTCGCCGATCGAGTCGGCCAGCTGTCTGCTCGCCAGCAGTGCCACCTGGTGCAAGCGTGCGGCGTCGGAGTGGCGGGAGTTGCCGTCGAGATAGGGACGCAGGGTTTCAGCCGTGTCTCTGGCGTGCGCGGGCGTACCGTGGTTGGACGCGTAAGCGGCAGTGGCGATGAGGTTTTCACGTTCGGCATCGAGCCACTCGGCCGCGTCCTCGGCGTCGTCCAGCGTCGTCACCCAGGCCGCGGAGGGCGGCAGCGGTTGGCGGTGATCGGCGCTGTAGGGGAACAGCAGATCCACCGCTGCCCGCGCGGTGTGCACGTAGTGGTCGAAAAGTCGTGACAGCGCGGCGCTTCGGGCATCGTCGGATTCGTCCGCCGACACCATGGCGCGGGCATGCTGGCGCAGCAGGTCGTGAAAGGTGTAGCGGCCGGGCTCGTATTGAGCTATCACATGAACGTCGAGGAGGTCTTCCAACAGCATTTCGGCGTCGTCCAGCGAGATATCGGCCAGCGCCGCCGCGGCGCCGGGATCGATGTCCCGCCCGGGATGCAAGCCCAGCAGCCGGAACATCCGCTGCCCGTCCGCGCGAAGCTGCCGATAGGAGAGGTTGAACGCGGCGACGACACCCCTTTCGGCCGTAGACAATTCGGCCAGTCTGCGCCGCTCCCCACGCAGCCGCCCCGCCAGATAGCCGACGGTCCACTGCGGGCGGTGCAGTAGTCGAGCGGCCGCGATCCGCACCGCCAATGGCAGGAACCCGCACAGGTGCAGCACATCCAGCACCGCGAGCGGTTCGGCGGTGGCGCGTTCGCCGACGATCCGGTCGAAGAGGTCGACAGCATCGCGGGCAGCCAGTGGATCGACCGACAATGCCCGAGCACCATCCAGGTCGACCAGCCGCCGCCTGCTGGTTATCAGGATGAGGCTGTCCGTCCCGCCGGGCAGCAGCGGCCGGACTTGATCGGCATCCACAGCGTTGTCCAGCACCGCGACCACTCGCCGCCCGGCCAGTTCCGACCGCCACAGCGCGCCGCGATCGGCGGTGGTCTGCGGAATGCGTTCGGCGGGAATTCCGATCTGGCGCAACAGGATTTCCAGCGCCGCATCCGTCGCGACCGGTTGCCGGTCGATGGTGTGCGCTTGCAGGTCGATGAACAGCTGACCGTCGGGGAATCGGTCGGCTACTCGGTGCGCGGTGTGTACGGCAAGCGCGGTCTTGCCGATGCCCGCCATGCCGTCGATCGTGGAGATGGTCACCGCGGTGCCGGTGAGTGGTGCGAGAAGATGTTCGAGTTCGGCGCTTCGGCCCGCGAAATCCGGTATGTCGTAAGGCAAGAAGTTCGCACAGCGCGGCACCGGTTCGGTGCGTGCGGCCAATGCCGTTACGCGGGTGGCCGGTTCGCCGTCGTCCCGCAATACTGCCTGCTCCAGCGCGACGAATGCGCGTCCAGGATCCAGACCCTGCGCCTGCGCGAGTCCGGTCCGGAAAGATCGTGCGGCGGCGAGCGCATCGACCTGTCGTCCCGCTCGATGCAGTGCGAGTATCAGTTGCCCGACCAGCTTCTCCCGCAGTGGGTTTGCGGTCACCATCGCGGCCAACTCGTCGAGCACCGCCTCGTGCCTGCCCAGCCCGAGTTCCACCGCGGTCAACTGCTCGAACGCCGCCAACTGCTGCTCCTGCAGGCGGCGCCGCGCGGGCGCGACGTAGTCGGCGTTCAGATCGGCGAGCGCCTCGCCGTGCCACAGCGCCAGCGCCGCACGCAGTTCCGCCACCGCGGCCTCGGGGTCGGCAACGGCCAGCGATCGGCCGGCACCGACCCGGCTGGTGAATTCCTCGAGATCGAACTGCCCCGGCTCCGGCAGCGCGACGTATCCGGCGGATCTGGTCTGCAATACCTGCGCCGCGTCTGCTTCGCGCAACACCTTGCGGATCGCGGTCACCGCGGCGTGGATCTGCGAGCGCGCAGTGTCCGGGGGATCCGTGCCCCACATGGCCTCGATGATTCGGTCTGCGCTGCAGACTCTTCCGACATTGACCAGGAGATAGGCGAACACTGCCCGATGTCTCGGCGCCGCGGCCGACTCGCGGCCGTCGACCACGATTTTCATTGGTCCGAGGACCGTAAAACGCACACCCATCTCGGCTCCATACAACACCCATCGTGAAGGCATCGCAAAAGTATCAACGGGCCGCAACACGCTGTTCCCATGCCGCAAATGCCCCCGATAGACCCGGAGAACGCGGGTGACGCTGCCGGACAGCTCTTCAGTGTCAGCCAGCAGCTGTTCGGCGTCACACCGAACAACGTCAAGGTGATGGCGCAAAGCCCGGCCGCCCTGCGGGGGTATGTCGCCCTCACCGAAGCGCTGGGCGGCAGCGAGATGCCGGCGTTCGCACGTTCCGCTGTCGGGCTGCTCGTCGCCCAGGAGCACGGGTGTGACTACTGCCTTTCGGCGCACAGCTTCCTCGGCAGCCGCCTCGCGGGGATGACCGAGGACGAGCTCAGCGACGCCCGATTCGGCTCGGCCGACGATCCGAAATACGCGGCGATCCTGGCCTTTGCGGCGGCACTGATCCGCCGCCGCGGCGCAATCACCGACGACGAACTCTGCACAGCCCAGGCGGAACTGGCGCCTACCGAACTTGTCGACGTCATCGCGCACGTGGCGCTGGCGATCTTCGACAACTACCTCGTCCTGGCCGGACGAGTGGACATCGACTGGCCGCTGGTCCGGCATACGGATCACGCCCACGACACAAAGGAAGCGAAATGACAATGCACGACAGCACGATCGCGGTAGCGGGCGCCACCGGACGGCTCGGCCGCCACATCGTAGATGTGCTCACCGAGGCGGGGCACAAGGTCGTGGCGATGGCGCGGTCGACCGGAGTGGATGTGACCACCGGTGCCGGACTCGTCGAAGCATTCCACGGCGTGACCGCAGTGATCGACGCGTCCAGCACGCCGTCCTTCGAGCAGCAGGCAGCCACCGACTTCTTCACCGCCTCGGCCCGCAACCTGCACGCGGCCGCGCAGGCGGCCGGAGTGCGGCGGATCGTGGCCGTGTCCATCATCGGCATCGACGGCTCCACCGCTGGATACAACGCCGCGAAGCTGGTGCACGAGCAGGCACTGCTGGCGGGCCTGGTGCCGACGCGAATTCTGCGGGCCGCGCAGTTCCACGAGCTCGTCGAACAGATGATGCAGTGGGGCGCACAAGGTTCGGTGATCTACATCCCGAAAATGCGTACCCAACTGGTCTCCGCACGCGTGGTCGCCGAACAGCTGGCCGAATTGGCGACCGGCGCGTGGTCCGCGCACCAAGGAGGCCTGTTCCCGGAGATCGCCGGACCGCGCGCCGAATACCTGGCCGAGATGGCCCGGCTGGTGATCGCGCGACGCGGGGACGACAGGTCGGTCGAGGAGGTCAGCGATCCGGCCAACCCCGACCGCGACCTGTATGAGAGCGGCGCTCTGCTTCCCGGGCCGGATGCCGTCCTGTCCGGTCCGAGCTTCGCCGACTGGCTCGACCAGCAGGCCCGCATCCACCACTGATGTCGAAATATCGACTCCCCGAGAGGAACACCTGACATGAACGCTCGCATGAAGAACCCCGCCATGGTCCTGCCTGACGCGATGAAGGGAATCAACACCCTCTACAAGGCCACTTATCAGGGCGGAGTTTCCGCCGAACTGCTGGAATTGGTTGCACTGCGGGTCAGCCAGATCAACGGGTGCAGCGCCTGTGTGCACGCACACCTGGCGGGCGGTCGCAAGGCTGGGGTCGGCGACGAGAAACTGTTCGCCGTCGCCGCGTGGTGAGAATCCGCTGAGTTCAGCGCGGGCGAGCGCGCGGCGCTGCGGCTGGCAGAGGTCGCCACCCGGATCGCCGACAAGTCCGAGGATGCCGTTCCGGACGCCGTGTGGGACGAGATCGCCGACCACTACGACGAAAAGCAGCTCTCCGCAGTCATTCTCATAATTGCGCTGACCAACTTCTTCAATCGCCTCAACACCAGCATCAAGGAGCCCGCGGGCGCCAGTTGGGCCTGAGCGGAATATTGCGATGACTTCACAGAACTCGAGATCAGACGCACTTTCCCGGATCCGGACCGCCGCGTACTGGGTGACGACCCTGCCGGTCGCCGCCGAGATGGTCAAAGGCGGCATGTGGGACCTGACCCGGGAGCCGTTCGCGGTCGAAACCTTCGATCAGTTGGGCTACCCCAGGTATTTCCTGACGATTCAAGGCATCTGCAAACTCCCCATGGCCGCAGTGCTGCTGGCCCCGGGTATGCCGCGGCTCAAGGAGTGGGCCTACGCCGGATCCCTCGCCGTCTATCTCGGCGGCGCGGCCTCGCACCTGGCGAACGGCAATCCACGCAAATTCGCCATGCCCGCAACGGTTCTCGCCGGGTTCGCGGCCGCTTCATGGGCGCTGCGGCCGACGGCACGCCGCGATCCGAATCCCGACCCGATCGGGGCGACCTGGCGGATCGGGCGGGGCATCCTGCACGCCCTGGTCTCCGCACCGCCGCCGGAAGCGGCGCGTCCGTGAGCGCCGACCCCGTTGGCGCAACCGATCCATACCGTTCCATCAGGAGAAACCCGTGACCCTCGACATGACGACGATGTACGCCATGCACAACGCGCTGCGGCGCGAACTCGAATACATCGCCGAAATCGCCGATCGGATCGACGACGATCCGCGCAAGATCCTCGCCACCGCTGCCGGTTGGCAGATGTTCACCAAATCCCTTCTGGTGCACCACACCGCCGAGGACGATGCGCTGTGGCCGGTGATGCGGCAGACGCTCGCCGAGCGACCCGACGAGTTGGCACTACTGGACGCCATGGAGGCCGAGCACGCCGTCATCGATCCGCTGCTCGAGCAGATCGACGCGACCTTCGCCGATCCCGACAGTGGCCCGGAACGCCTCGGCGGTCTGCTCGATGCCCTGGCGACCGGGCTGACCGGGCACCTGAAGCACGAGGAGGATGAGGCATTGCCGCTGATTCAGGCGGTCGTGACACCGGAGCAGTGGCAAGCGTTCGGTCAGTTGCACGGCAGTCGCATCGGTCCCGCTGCTCCGCAATTGATTCCGTGGCTGCTGGACGGTGCCGACGAGCAGACGGTCCAAGTGCTGCTCGCCCCACTGCCGGAGCCGGTGCGTGCCGTGTGCCGCGATCAGTGGCAGCCCGCATATGCCGCGCTCGATCGGTGGAGTGCGGGCACGGCGACTTCGTGAAGGCCGCAAGCCGCCCTCGGAGCCGGGTAATCGGGCCGAGGGCGGCGTGCGTCGGCGGTTCGAGACTCACGGTGCCGACTCGGCAGGCTGCGATTAAAGTACCGGACGGTATTGAGATGAGGGCATGTGCGATCATGCCGGGTCCTGCCGGACCTGGCGGCGTCGACGGAAACCTGTGATCGATGAGGAGAACCGTCGGATGCGCACTCCTACGTTCGGCGAGGTCGAGGCGGCCGCCGACCGCATTGCCGGTGTAGTCCGGCCCTTGACCATCGCGCCGATGGGCAGGCAATCGGATGACGAGCAGGCGGCCGGCTTCCTCCGGCCGTCGACCGAGACCGGCGCCGAGATTTTCTTGGGGCTCGAATTCCTGCAGTACACGGGATCTTTCAAGGCTCGCGGCGCGGCCAATCTGATGGCGGGACTGATCGAAACCGGGAGCATGCCGGATGCCGGTATCGTGTCCGCCACCGGCGCCAATGCCGATATCGGATTCGCGTGGGCGGCAAGCGTATTCGACGTGCGCGCGACGGTCTTCCTGGCCGGTTCGACCGGTCGGGCCAAGGTGGCACGGCTACGTGCGTTGGGCGCCGAGGTTCAATTGTCCGGCGAGACACAGGACCACGCAAGGGAATCCGCCCACGAGTTCATGGCCAGCACCGGTGCGATCGATGCCTACACCTACGACGACATCCTGACTTCGGCCGGCGCGGGCACCATCCTGCTCGAATTCGTTGACGCGGTTGCTGGGTTGGACACCATCGTCCTCGCGGTTGGCGCGGGCGGCATGCTCTCCGGAATCGCCGCGGTCGCCGACCATTTCGGCATTCGGGTGGTCGGCACGGAACCCGATGGCAGCCGGGCGCTCAATGCCGCATTGGCTGCCGGCACGGTGCTCGACGTGGACGTGGATTCCATCGCGGCCGATTCTCTCGGCGCGCCAAGGGTTTCCGCTGCCGCGCTGGCCTGGGCCAGGACCACAGACGTGCGTTCGGTGGTCGTCGACGACGAAGCGATCGTGCGGGCGCGGCGGCAGCTGTGGGAGCGGCATCGACTCGTCGTCGAGCACGGCTCGGCAACCGGCTTGGCGGCGCTGGCTACCCGGGCATACCAGCCATGCGACGGTGAACGAATCGGTGTCGTGCTGTGTGGAGCCAATACCGATCCCAGCGACCTCGTCGACTGATCGATCCGTCGCGGGCCCCGGCGAGCCAGCAGGTCGGATTCCCCTCAGCCCTGGCATGCCCACCGCGAGTGGGCTATCGGGCTCGGATCGGGTCGGTTTTCTTCCAGCCGTTGACCGATTGCACAGTTGTCGCGATGGTCGCGGGCTGGGCGGTGGGATCGTAGGGGGTGAACTGTTCCAGGGAGCCCCAGTCCCGGGACCAGTCGTGGACGAGGTAGGTGGGGATGGTCTGGGATTTCAGGAGTAGACCGGTCCAGCCGAGCGGGCCGCCACCGATATCGTCCTGCCAGGCATTGGAGGCGTCGGACCCGACGCGGTCGGGCAGGATGCGCCAATGGGGGACCTCGGCGACGCCGTCGCGGTGGTCGAACGGGCGCTGGCAGGGGAAGGCCAGGCCGACGTGCCAGTCCAGCAGCACCGGATCGGTTTCGCCGACTACGGAATTCAGCGTGGCCAGATGCGGCAGCCGGGGCGGAGTGACGGCCAACCACTGCTTCTGGGTGATGTCGTTGTCGACCGCGACCAACCGGACCGCATTCACCCCGGCGGGCAACTTGTCCAGCGGCACCCGGAGGTTGCGCCAGGACGGTGCGGGCCCGATATCGAGCGGATCCACCGAACCCAGCGTCTGCACCTCGCCGTCCGCCCCGCGCACGCCGTATTCCAGATGCAACTCCTGCCCATAGGTGACCACGCCGTCGGCGTCCACCGACCGGATCCGGCCTGCCGCGGTAATGGTGAGCACCTGGTAGGCCGGGTCGTTGCGCATACCGTCGGTCAGGTCGAGCCGGTACCACTGCGAGGTGAGCTCGGCCTGCTGCTGGTCGGCCCCGTCCTGGTAGCTGCCCATGATCGGAGTTCGGGCCGAATCCAGGCCGAACGGCAATGCCACTGTGCTGCCGTTGATTCCGGCCTGCTGACTGGTGCCGCCGCCGGTGCCCGCGCCGGTGGTGTTGGTGGTCTTGTTCTTGGAATCCTTGTTCACCGAATTCGCACCGCCGGTGACCGTCTCCTCGGCATCGGCGGTGAGGTCGGCGGCCACCCCGTTGGGCGTGAATCCCTTCGATTCCGCGGACAATCCGTCGGCGGGTGAGCCGGTGTAGGGCAGCAGCAGCGAACCGGGTGTATCGGTCTCCACCAGCACCTCGTTGGCGAGCGCACAGGTATTGCCGCTCAGCGATTCGAGATTCGACTTGGCGATCGAATACGCCGGGTACTGCGTGACCGCGGCCTTGGCCAGCGATGCCACTTCGAACAGCACGAGCAGCGCGGCCGCGATCGTCAACGGTGCGGAGGCGTAACGCTCGAACCGGCCGGGCGCATCGGTCTTCTCGCGATATGGTTCGCGATAGTGCAGCCACACCGCGACGATCAGCGCCACGCCGCTGAGTGCGAGGAACAGCGTGGACAGGCCCTTACCCGCGATCAGCGGCGCCTTGTCCCACCACGGCACACCGTAACTGGACACGTACCACCAGCCATTGGATCCGGTGAAGGTGATCGCCAGCAGGAACAGCACCGCGGCCGCGAACAGCGCCCGGTTACGTGGCGAGCGAATCCCATTGGTGCCCACCGCGACCGCCGCCAGCGCCGCCAATGACCCGGCAAGTCCGGCGTATACGCCGAAGTGGTGGGTCCACTTGGTCGGCGTGAACATCATCAGCAGCAGCGAGGCGAAGACGATGCCGAGAATGCGCACCGACGGCCCGCGCGAGGTCCCCGGGATCCGGCCCTTGCGCAGCACCTGCAGCACACAGACCAGCAGGCACAGCAGCATGATCAGCACACCGAACCGCCGCGCCAGCGATCCGTCCGGCGAGAGCATCAGCAGCGAATCCCATCGCGTCCGCTCGTCGAACCAGGCCACATTCGGCCCGACGAGGGTGCGCACCCGGGTCGCTTCCATGACCGTCGCCAGCGTCTGATCGGCGAAAACGACCACCAGCACGAGCGTTCCGGCGGCGAGTCCCGGTGCCAGCAATGCGGCATACCGGAAGAACGTGGCGAGGCGCGAGGTGCTGCGGTCGGTCGTCGGGGACGCGGACTCGCTCAGTGTGCCCGCGGCATCACGCGCGCGCCGAATGATGATCTGCAGCACCGGCCGCGAACCAGCGATCAGCGCGGCCACACAGATCAGCCCCGTCGGACCGGCCGCCAGCGAGAACGCGGCGATCAGCACGCCGACCGCGGCGGGCAGCAGCCGTCCCGTCGCAATGGCCCGCTCGATCGAGCACCAGGTCAGCAGCGCACCCGCGGCGATCAGCGGTTCGGGCCGCAAGCCATTGTCGTAGGGCAGCCAGAAGGCGAGGAAGACCAGCCCCGCCGTCCACAGCGCCACCTTGTTTCTGCGTACCCGAGCGCCCAAGCGGGGCAGTACCTCTCGGCTGATCACCATCCAGCACACGATTCCGGCGGCCAGCGTGGGCAGTCGCATCCACGGGCTGGCATCGGAGACCTTGGTCATCCAGGCCAGCACCTCGTAGGACCAGCCGAACGGCGCCTCGGGCACCGCGAACCACCGGTAGTAGTTGGCCATGTATCCGGAGTGCTCCGAGACGCGGGCCATATTCAGGATGTAGCCGTCGTCGGAGGTATTGGCGCCGATGAAATGCCACAGCACCAGAAGCCCGAGGATCACCGCATCGGTCAGGGTGAACCGCCACCAGTGCGCGGGCAGGAACCGGCGTGCCCGCCGACCGTCGGCATTGTCGAGCAGGTGCAGTGCGACCAGCGCGATGATCGTGCAGATCGCCGCGGCGATCATCGCACCGAACTTCAGCGCGGACGGGGTCGAGGAGAAGCGGGAATCGATATCGGCATGCAGCTTCGCGCCATCGAGCTTCGCGGCGTCCAGATCGGTGAAGACGCCGACCACCTGCGGACGGATATCGCGCGTGATGGTGTTGCGGAAGGGCGTACCGTCCTGACGTTTCGCTCCGACGAATTCGACCGAGGTAGCGGCCGCCGTCGTGGTGATGGTGACGGCCTCGCATCCGGCGATCTCCGCGACCGGCGCGGACAGCAGCGGCACATCACGCTGCAGCACCGCGAGCGTGCCATCGGTGACCGAGACGATCAGTCCCTTGGCGCTGGCCTGACCGGAGGCGTGCGGAATGGTCGACAGCACCGTGCCCGATCCGGCGGCGGTCACCACCGAACACGGCAGTGTCGCGTTCAACCGCAGCGGCACATACGAAACCAGCGGTGCCTCGACACGGGTACTGCCCGCCTGGGGCCAGTCGAGCGCGGCCTGATCCTGTTTCACCGGAAGCAACGGCGTCAACAGGGCCAACACGAATCCGAGCAACCCGGAGACGAGGGCGATCAGGCGGTTGCGGGTGAACGCTGCAGAAGTTCGGTCCGGTCGCACGAGGGACCATGCTAGCCACCCGCATTGGTGACACCCGCCACCGAGATGATCCCACGGTGCACGCTACTGCTCAGCGCAGCGGCCGGACGTCCCAGAGCCACACGTCGTCGACCTGTCGCGGCGCGGTGCCGAGCAGTTGCGTCATGGTGATCCGCAGCACCTCGGCGTTCTTGGTCGCGGGCAGGACCACCACGTCGGCCTCCCAGAAGCGCAGATCGTCGAGTGCCTGTGCGCGGGTGTTGTCGTCGATGGGCGGCACGACGCCGGAGTCCTGGGCGCCGACCAGCAGGGCGGTGGTCGGGCGGAAGTCCGGTCCGTAGATGCCCTTCTTGTTCGCGCCGGTCGGGCCGACGAAATAGCCCCCGGCGAGTGCGAAGTCGAAATTCGCGTCCGCCTGCCAGCGCAGGGCCTGCGCCTCGGCCGGACGCGGCGGCGGAACCAGAACCACCGAACCGCCGCCCACGTACTGCTTTACCGTCCCGTCGGCGAAGAACTCCGGAGTCGGTGCGCGCTCGATCACCGGAAGGACGGTCGGGACCAGTGGCAACAAGGCCAGGGCGAGCGCCGGGAACCAGGCGAGCGGGCGCCAATCGACCGGCGACTGCCGCCACCAGGTGACCGCCCGCTGGGTCGCCAAGGCCAGTACCGCCGCGATGACCGGAATCGCGGCCATGGTCAGCCGAGTCTCCAGCACCGTATTGAGCAGTGGGGCCAGTTCGGCCCAGCGCCACGGCAATTCGATCCCGGTCGGCACCTTGCCGAACATGGCCTCCGCACCGAGCGAGAGCACCCCGAAGATGACCATCACCGCGGTCGCGGCGCGGACCACCCGGTCGCGCCACAGCAGCGCCACCGTCACGAGTAGCAAAAGCAGCAGCGGCCAGCCGAAATAGGCATTCTGCTCGGTGTCGTTCATGGACACGTACTGGCCGGGTGCGAACATCCCGCCGAGCGATTCGGCCGGGAATTGCACGATGGCCTTCAGATCGTTGCCCATCGGCCCGTGGTCGATCGAGCGATAACTCTGCGGCCCGAAGAACTGCCACCACAGCGGAATCTCGGTGAGCATCAAGGTGATCATCGCCGCCAATGCGACGGTCGGGGCGAGCGCGCGAATCACCCGCCAGCCGGTGCGTGGTGTGTGCAGGTAGTAGACGAGCCCGAATAGTCCGAAGGCGAGCGCGAAGATCAGCAGCGGTTCCTCGCCGAGTGCGATCTGCATCGCCACCAGCAGACCGAGTGCGACGGCATCGCGGACTCGCCTGCGCGGCTTCGTATCCGCACCTGTCATGCGGCGCGCCATGCGGATCAACTGCAGTGCGATGACCGGAAGCAGTACCAGCAGGACAAAATTCGGATGCGCGTTGGCATGCGAGATCATCGCGGGCGCGAAACCGCAGAACAGTCCGCCGATCGCGGCGGCCAGCCGGGACTCCACCAATTCCCGGGAGAACAGCCAGTACCAGGCGAGGGCGGTGGCCGCGAGGCCGAGTGTGAGGACGAGCACGAAGGTGACGGTCGGCCCGAACAGCAGCGTGACCGGCGTCAACGGCACCCCGACCCCGAACATGGCCGTATTGGCCATCATGTTCACCCCGGCCGGGAAGTTCTGCAGATTGGTGCCGAGCGGATTCTCCAGATGCGCCACCGAATGTGCGGTGACCGCGAAGAACCACTCCCACATGGTCTGGTCCTGACCGCTCTTGATCAGGTACCCGCTGTGGGTATTGCGCCACTGTCCGGACAGCACCGTGACGGCCAATGCCAGATAGCCCACCGAGACGACCAGATCACTCCGATCGACCCGGATCCGTCTCCGCTCGGCGGTGCGCAGCCCGGGTCTGGCCCCGCCAGCCGGTGTCGATCCCCTGGTGACGACGCCTACTGCTGGTGGTGCCTCGACCTGCAAAACAAACTTCCCTCCCCCGCCTCCCCGAACCTTCAAGCCAGACTCAGGTGCCGCGACGGTTGTGTCGGCGGCCGGCGGTGTGGTGCTGGGCTGAGTTAGCCGGTACCCGGTGAGTTGCCCATGTCCTCGCTAAATCAGTTGTCGCCGGGTCATGATAGGCGGCACGTCGGGCAGGTGTCGATCAGCGATTGCCGACGACCAGCGTGAACGGGCCGATAGTGGTGGTGGTGAAGTGCGGGTCCGCGAAGAGCTTCTTGGGGAAACTCACGGTGTAGCGCTTCACATTGGGGTCGTTGGGGTAGACGTCCTTGGCCAGGCGCAGGGTGTAGTCGTCACCGCTGCTGCGGAAGAGGAAGGCGTCCGGTGCGCGCCACGGGCTCTTGCCGAGCGCTTCGATCAGCGCGGTGGGGGAATCCAGTTTGCTCCAGGCCTCGATGGTCGCGGCGCGGCCGGTGAAATCGGCGAGCGGGTTCGCGTAGTGCGAGGTGAGTGCCTGGAAACCGTAGTACGGATAGAAGGAGAGGAAGCTGGTATCGGCGGTGAGCACGACCGAATCCGAGCGCGGCCGGCCGGTCTGCGCGAGCAGCGCCGCATCGATGTCGCGGTAGTACGTCGCCGCGCCGGGAGCCCGCTTATCGGCGCGCTCGCCATGGCCGTCGGTATCGGTGTAGGCGGTGGTGATCTCCGGCTTCAGCACCTGCGGGATGTCCTGTGTGAAGGCGAGTGCGCCGACGACGGCGACCACGACAACGGCGATACGGAACCGTCTCGGCTCATGCAATGCCCGGTAGGCCGCCCGCGCGCCCTCGACGAAACCGAACGCACCGGCCGCCGCGAGCAGCACCTCGAGCACCGGCGTCAGCCGGAACGAGAGCAATGTCGTACCTGCCGCGGTCGCGGTCATCGACAGCAGGCACCACAGGTAGATCGCCACCACACCGATACCGAGCGCCTGCGCCCGCCGCGACGATCCGGCTCGCAGCACCAGCCATGCTGTCCCGAGCAGGAAGAAGGCGCCCGACAGCGAGAACTCCGCCATCGGCAACGGCAACTGCGCCCCGCCCTCCGGCAGATAATGGAACGCCGTTCCCGAACTCGGCATCGTCCCGCCGAGCATCTTCAATACGAAGGGCAGCCACACGATCAGCGCTACCACACCCGCGATCGCGCCGATCACCACCAACCGGACCAGCGGCGGCACCGCCGCTCGCCACACCGAACCCGATTCGTCGCGCCGAGACCGCTTTGCCGCCCGCACCGCGAGTCCCGCCGAGACCAGAGCCATCAGCCCGACCGCGAAGGCCGCCACCGCGAAATACAACGTGTAGAACGAGGCTGCCATCCCGAGGAACAGACCGGTGCCGAGCACGGCACCCCAGCCTCCAGCCGTCGCGGGGCGATCCGCACCACCGTCACTCGCGCTTTCGCCGCCTGACGCGGCCACGCCATCCGATGCTGCGGCGCTGCCCGCAGTGTCCTCGGTGCTCGAGTCGGCGGCGCCGCCGGTCGCTCCCGCGACACCAGAAGCCGCGGTGCTCGACGCCTCGAGTGGTCGGTACAGCGCACCCCACGCGAGGACGAGCGCGGGCGGCAGCAGCAGCACGATGACCGCGCTGTAGGCCTCCGGCGACGCGTATGCCACCGTCACGGCGGTCGTCGCCGCGCTGACCCCGATCGCCCAGTCGGCGCGAATCAACTTGGACCACAGGACGTATGCGATTACCGCGGCGACCGCCAGTGACCCGATCGCATACGGCTTGAATGCCTCCCAGCCGTCCATCCCGAGCACATTCGCCACCCGACCGCCGAGCCAGAACCATCCGGCCGGATAGAACGGGGGCAGATCGGCGTAGGTCATATCGTGCAGCGTCGCGCCATCGGTCAGCCGCGTCAGATATTCGGTGCGGAATTCCTGATCCACCGAGACGCCGAACAGATACAGCTTGGTCGCCGCCAGCGGCATTCCGAGCGTCACCGTGACGAACGTCGAAATCCCCACCCACGAGAGCGCTTTCGCCAACCAAGGCCACCGCCGTGCCCGCACCAGCCAGATCGCCACCCCGAGCAGCACCGCGGCCCCGACCTGCCCGACCGTGGTCAACGCACGGGTCACATTGGACGAGTTGAACGCTGGCCACTGCACCATCGAAAACGCCACCAGCCCAGCGGCCGTGACCACCGTCGCGACCACGGCGGCCAGCACCGCTTCGCCCACCCCGGAGCCGATATGCCGGATCAGCAGCTTCCCACGGCCGCGCTCCGGTGCGGAGTGCTCGACGCGTTCTGCCGTGACTGTGCTCAACGGAGTGCTCCTTCGACAATGCGACGGCTCGAGGTCGGCTCCGAACTTGCCACGCCGCCCGGCCACTCGCACGGGCAGGGTGCCGAATGCCGCATCGGCCGGTCCCGACGAACCGCGACGATGGTATCCACCGAAATGGCGCCGTGGTGTGCGCGGATGCCGTACTTTCTGTCGCGTCGGCGCCAGACACGCCGGGCAGCCACGGAACCGCGTATCGCGGATATAGACGAGCCGCACCTGTCCCGCGCAAACGTGTGCGCGGTGGACGAGGTGCGGCTCGGGGAGATCAGATGGGCAGCTTGCGGAAGATCGGGCGCGGGATATGGCGCAGGATCATCATCACCAGGCGGAAGGTCCCCGGTGCCCAGACCAGCTCCTTGCCGCGCTGCGATGCCGAAACCGCCAGTGCCGCGATGTCTTCCTTGTTGACGGTCAGCGGAGCCTCTTTGACGTGCGCCGAGAACCTGGTCCGGACCATGCCCGGCCGGATGACCAGCACCCGCGGGCCGTGCGGGCGCAGCGCCTCACCGAGGCCGAGGTAGAACCCGTCCAACCCGGCCTTGGTCGAGCCATAGACGAAGTTCGAGCGGCGCACCCGCTCACCGGCCACCGAGGACATGGCGATGATCCGCCCGAAGCCCTGCTTCTTCATCTTCTCGCCGACCAGCACGCCGACCGAAACCGCCGCGGTGTAATTGACTCCGGCGACCTGCACGGCCTTGCGCTGGTTCTGCCACAACTCTTCCGGATCGCCGTCCAGCGCGAACGCGACGATGGCGACGTCCACATCGCCGCCGTCCCAGGCAGCGTCGATCACCTTCGGGTGGCTCTCGGTATCGAGCGCGTCGAAGTCGATGACATCGACCTGGGTCGCACCCGCCGCCTTCATCTCGGCGACGGCGTCCTCGCGCAGCGGATCTCCGGGCAGTGCGGCCAGGATGATGCGCGCCGGACTCTTGCGCAGGTACTCGGCGCAGATCGCCAAGCCGATCTCCGAGGTACCGCCCAGCAGCAGGATGGTCTGCGGGTTGCCTACGGCATTAATCACTGGAGCTCCAGCCTTCTCGCCATATCGGACATGAAAACGCCTGTGGGATCGACACTTCGGCGGATCTTGATCCACTCGTCGATCCGGGGGTACATCTGGTGGAAGGTCTCCGCGGTGGTGCGCGAATCCTTCGCGGTGTACAGCCTCCCGCCGAACTCCGTGACGCGGCGGTCCAACTCGCTCACCAACTCGTTCAGACCCGGCTTGATCGGGAAGTCGACGCAGATGTTCCAGCCCGGCATCGGGAAGCTCAGCGGGGCCGGATTACCCGGTCCGAACAGCTTGAAGACGTTGAGTGCCGAGTAGTGCCCGGAGGCCTGGATATCGACGATGATCCGCTTGAACTCCTCGACCGCCTCGGTCGGCACCACGAACTGGTACTGCAGGAAGCCGTTGGAGCCGTAACCGCGGTTCCACTCCGCGATCATGTCGAGCGGGTGATAGAACTGCGTCAGATTCTGCACCTTGCCGGTGTAGTTGCCGCCCATGGCGTAGTACGCCTCACCGATGGCCTGGAGCGTGAACTTGTTCATGGTCCAGTTCGGGAAGATATCGGGCACCGTCATCAGTTGCGGCGCATCGAATTTCAGCGGCTTCTTGCGCAGCCGCTTGGGCAGTTCGTCGACCTTGGCGAGGCGGCCGCGGGTGATGGTGGCCCGGCCGAGCTTCGGCAGCGGACTGATCACATCGAACCACGCGCTCGAGTAGGTGTAGTTCGCCTCGCTGCCGTCGCTGTGCGCGGCGATGGTCTCGTCGAGCGTCGTGGTCTTCACGCCGTCGTTGAGGAAGTACGCCGTCTCGGTGGGCGCCATCTCGATGGTCGCGCGCAGGATGATGCCGGTGAGTCCGTTGCCGCCGACGGTCGCCCAGAACAGCTTGGCATTGCGCTTGGGCGTGATGTGCTGAACCTGCCCGTCGGCGGTGAGCAGATCGATCGAGCGCACGTGGTTGCCGAAGCTGCCCTCGCTGTGATGGTTCTTACCGTGGATATCGGAGGCGATAGCACCACCGATCGTCACCTGACGGGTGCCGGGCAGCACCGGAACCCACAGCCCGAACGGCAGCGCGGCCTTCATGAGCTGGTCCAGGCTGACACCGCCGTCCACATCGACGATCCGGGTGTCCCGGTCGATCCGGTGGATATTGTTCAGCGCCGTCATATCGACGACGAGGCCGCCCGCGTTCTGCGCGTGATCGCCATAGGAGCGGCCGAGCCCGCGCGCGATGATGCCGCGACGCAGGTGGGCCGGCTTGGAGTCGTTGTCCTCTGCGACCATGGCGACGGCCTTGGCGATCAGTTCGGGATCGCTCGTCGAGAGCACTTCGGAAGATGTTGGTGCGGTGCGACCCCACCCGGTCAATGCCTTGGTCCGCGTCGGCAGCGCGAAGGTGCCGTCGGCGACATTGCCGGAGTTACCGGTTGTGGTGGCGGTCGGAGCTTTCGTGGACATCGGCATAGAGGCTACATGCATGAGCCGATATCCGGTCGGGGTCGCCGTACTCCCCAGTATGTGAGGTCCGACATCGGTTCCGTGTCGTCGGACAAATGTCCAATCGGTGCTCGGTCCGCGTGTCGCGCGTCACGCCGTTACGCTCGTCGGCGTGCAAGCCGAACCCCACCTGCCGCTCCCGGCCGAACTGCCGCTGGTCGACGAGCCGGCCGGCGTGACCGACGGGCCCGAAGGCGGTAGCCTGCGTGACCACGAAGGGACCCGGGAGCGCCGAATCGAATCCAGTACAGATGTCGATCTGAAAACCCAGATCGTTCGCTTCACCCTCACCGGCGGCCTGTCGGCCGTCGTCGACTACGGGATCTACAGCTTTCTGCTGAATCTCATCGGCCTGCCGGTCAGCGTCGCCAAATCGATCAGCTTCATCGCGGGCACCACCACCGCCTACCTGATCAATCGCCGCTGGACCTTCCAGGCGCCCCCGAGCCGCGCCCGCTTCATCGCCGTCGTGGTCCTCTACGCCGTCACCTTCGCCGTTCAGGTCGGCATCAACGCCGTGCTCTACGCCACGCTGCCCGGCGACTGGTGGCGCCAGCCCCTGGCCTTCGTCATCGCTCAGGGCACCGCCACGGTCATCAATTTCGTCGTCCAACGCGTGGTCATCTTCAAACTGGGTGTCTGATTTGCTGTGTTGAATGCAGCGCCGTCGGCTCGGACGCGAGACGGACCGCGAACGTCGCTCGCAAGACTCGCTCCGTCGGGGGCGAGTGTGCAGTTCGGCGCACGAATCAGCGCGGGACCAGGGCGTCGGCTTGGCCTTGGGCTTTCGCTCCGAAGTAGTCGCCGCCCTTGGCGCGGATATTGTCGGTGCCCCACTCGCGCTGCTCGCGCGCCGCGGGAACCAGATGCGGTATGTGCTTGCGGCAGTGGATGTAGGCCTCCTCCACATCGACCACCACCCAGCGCTCGGCGGCGCGACCTTTGACGTTCTCCGGTAGCTCGGGGACGTTGTTGCGCAATGTGGTGTCGTCCACGATCCGGGCCGAGCCGTTGATGTGCAATCCGATCAGATCCTGGACGAAATCGATGAGCAGGATGCCTACGTGCGGGTTCTCCAGGATGTTGCCGAGACTGGCGTGGACGCCGTTGCCGCGGTATTCCGGATAGGCAAGCGTGCGTTCGTCGATCACATGCAGAAAACCGGGCAGACCGGCGCGGAAGGTTGCGTCGCATTCGCCGTGTCTATCCGCGGTGGCGACGAACGCCATATCCATCCTGGCGATGAATTCGATCATCGTCGGGTTCAGCCGGTCGAGTACTTGATCTTGGTAGAAGCGTTCGGCGCGGTCCTGCGTACCGTATCTGTCCTGCAGTTCGTGCTCACCTGCACTGCCGCAACGTGTACCGGGCATCGCGCCCCCTCTGGTAGCTGGAATCCGGCACACCGCAACGGGTTCGACGCTGAGCCCGCGACTAAACCGAAATCCCGTCCATTTTAGTCTGGCAACACAGCAAAATCCATGTTGAGAATGCACTGAGTGTTTAGTTAGCGCAGGGGTTTCCGCGAATTAGCGACAATCCGACCGGCCGGAATCTTTCAGTTCCGGCCGGTCGACTCGAGCACAACTCAGGCAGGGGTCAAGGTCACCGGAACGCCATTGAAGACCGCATTTCCGGACGGTACATCCACCACCGAATCATCGGTCAACACATTGGCATTCACCCCGGCGTGGGCCCGAGCCACCGTCTGCGTGCTGTCGGTATGTCCCCAGCCGTGCGGCAGGCTGACCACCCCGGGCATGATCGCCTCGGTCGGCTCCAGCGGTACCGTCAGCGTTCCGGCGGCAGACTTCACCACGGCGGTATCGCCGAGGCCTAATCGCGCCACATCCGCCGGATTGATATGCAGCGTGCAGGTATTCGACCCGCTGACCAGCGTCGCGATATTGTGCATCCAACTGTTGTTGGATCGCAGTTGCCGCCGCCCGATCAACACCACATCCGGAGCGGCATCGGCGAGCCGGGCCCGCATGCGCGCGACATCGTCGAGCAGCGGCTGCGGCGCCAGCTCCACCCGCTTGGATGCCGTGCGCAGCACGCCGGGCAGGCGCGGCCGCAGCGGTCCGAGATCGACACCATGCGGATTGTCCAGCAGCACCTGCAGATTCAGCGTGCCATATTGATCACGGCGCTCCCGGGGGCCTTCGTGGTCACGCAAGCTACCGTCTCCAGACCCGTCGCTCGCGCCGGCGTTCCACTCGCCATACGGTCCGAGCCGCAACATCAGGTCGATGCGCTGTTCGGTGCTGTTCGAGCCGATGAGTTCGGGTCGCCGCTGCGGTATGCCCGCCTTGTGCAGCAGGCCCGCGATGATCAGTTCATCGACGCCGCTGAGTGCGTCCGGTCCGGCGGGCTGTCCGGTGAGCGCCGCCCCGAGTCTGGCCAGGATCTCCGACTCCGAAGGCCGATCGCCGAGCGGGACCAGCGGTCGCGAGTACCGCGCGTAATTGCGCACCGCGAACTGCAGCAACGCGAAATCGTAATGCGGTGACTGGGTCGACCGCGGCGGCGGCAGGATCACATCCGCATGCCGGGTGGTCTCGTTGAGGTACCGGTCCACACTGACCATGAAGTCCAACTGCGCGAAGGCCGTATCCAACCGCGGCCCGCTCGGTGCGGACAGCACCGGATTGCCCGCGACGGTCACCAGCGCGCGCACCTGCCCCGAGCCCGGCGTGGTGATCTCATCGGCCAGGGTGGCCACCGGCAGTTCCCCCATCGCCTCGGGCAGCCCGCGTACCCGGCTGGTCCAGCGCCCGGTGCGGAATGGCTTGGTGCGTGGGATGCCACCGGCCGCCGCATCGGCGAACATGGCACCGCCGGGCGAGTCGAGGTTGCCGGTGAGCACATTGACGACCTCGACCAACCACTGTGTCAGCGTGCCGAATTCGGCCGTGCAGGTGCCGATGCGCGCGTATACCGCCGCGGTCGGCGCCGCCGCCAACTCCTGCGCGATCCGGATAACTGTCGCAGCGGGAATTCCGGTCCGAGCCGAAACCACCTCCGGCGGGAAATCCGCGGCGGCCGCCCGTACTTCGTCCAGGCCCGCGACATCCACGCGAATATCGGTCAGCCCCTGTTCGAACAGTGTGTGCACGATCCCGAACAACAGATAGGCATCACTACCCGGCCGGATGAACAGATGCTCATCGGCCGACCTCGCGGTCCGGGTTTCCCGCGGGTCGACCACGACGAATTTGCCGCCGCGCTTGCGCAATGCCTTCAACCGGCCCGGGAAATCCGGTGCGGTGCACAGCGATCCGTTCGACTCCAGCGGATTGGCGCCCAACATCAGCAGATAATCGGTGCGATCCAGATCCGGCACCGGCACGGTCAGCGGATCACCGAACATCAACCCGCTCGCCACCTGTTTGGGCATTTGATCGGCGGTACTCGCCGAAAACAGATTTCTCGTGCCGAGCGCCCGGATCAGCACCGGTACATACAGCGCCCCGGCCACGGTATGCGCGTTCGGATTGCCGAGGTACAGCGCCGCCGACTGATTTCCATGCTCGGCCACGATCGCCGGAAAACGTGCGGCGATGAGATCGAATGCCTCGGTCCAAGATGCGGTACGCCAGGTATCGGTGGCCCGGTCCCGGATCATCGGTTCGGTCAGCCGGTCCGGATCCTCGTCGAGATGTCCGAAGCTGGCCCCCTTCGGGCAGATGAACCCCTTGCTGAAGGGATCGTCTCGATCCCCGCGAACCGAGGTCACATGGTCGTTCGAGTCGAGTGTGATCTCGAGTCCGCAGACCGCCTCGCACAGCGGGCAGGTCCGCAACAGCGTCCGGGAGTCATCAGTGAGCTGGGCCATAACCCTCATCATTGCGCGCGATGGATCTCCGCGCATGAGGAAACAAGAATGACCGGTATCCACGGATAGCGGATACCGGTCATCGGTGGGTCAGGGCAGTGCGGACCCCGCCCAGTAGATGCGTCAGCAGGCGACGACGGTGTTGTTGTCGACGGTCGCGCGACGCGAGAGCGCCGAGCGAACCGCCGCGCCGATCGCGACGACCGGCGGGATCCAGCGAGCCTCGCCCGGTGCCACGCCCCAGCAGGCCTCGCCGGTGGTGAGCTGGGTGGGGGGCAGCGGGATGCCGTCACCGTCGGTGTAGATGGTGGCGCCTGCCTCGCGCAGTGCCTCCAGTGCCCTCGCGGCCTTGCGCAGGCCGGTGACCAAGTGGACCTCGCGACGCTCGACGCCCGGAATCTCGATAACCGGACCGGTCAGGTTGTTCGCGCGCAGGAACCGGCGAACCTCGCCGGCCAGCTCACCGCTGATCTCGATACCCGACAGATCCTCATCCGTGATCAGGCAGATTCCGTTGGTCGTTTCAGCGATCGTCCACCCGCGCTGGATGTAGTCCTGCGCCGCGGCAGTCATATCTGCCGCCGATGCGGAAGTCGGAAACGTGGTGCGCACTGTCTTTCTCCATTCCCCGATAGATCTGGGTCCTGCATACGTGGGTGGTATCGGGGCGGGGTGGGGTGGGCGTTACGGGTTGTACAAAAGATCTTGGTGACTGTCGGATTCATCTCACCCGGTAGTAATCGGCTATCACTGAGACACATCCTTTTTAATGGGCCGCACGGCTGCTCCGAGGCGCGTCTGGACCCGCATCGTGGCGGCCCGCGCCGGTCGGTGTGAATCCACTCCTATTGGCGGGGCATCGGATTGGGGGAAGGATCGCCATATGAGTGAACACCGCGGTCGGGCGACAGGCGGATCCGATGCGTCCAATAGTGTCGGAGCACCGGATTCGACGGAATTCGAAACCGAATCACGCTGGATCGCCTGGAAAGAGACCGCGTCCAAGCGGTTCTCGCGCACCGCGGAGCCCGAACCGGCCGAACCATTCGAAAGTCCGCGGGCCTGGAGCGCCGATGCCGCCCGCGGCCTGCTCGACGTGCAATTCCACCGCCCGGCGACCAGGACGCTGCTGCCCCTCGCCTACATGCTCGGTCTGGCCTTCGCGATCGGCGTCCCGATCGCGCTGACGGTGCTGATGTGGCAGGTCTCCGCGGTCCTCGGGGTGCTCGCCGCCTTGATCGCGATACCGCTCGGCCTGACCATCGCGGCCGTCGTGCGCCTGCTGCTCGAGTTCCTGGAGAACGCGTCCAAGCTGGCGACAAAGGTCGAGCACATCGCCGATCTCGCCGACGATCTGTTCCAGGCGCTGTCCGATGTGGCCGAGCCGGTCAACCAGCTCTCCGAAGATGTTCGCGCCGTGCAGTTCTGGCGCTTCCGCAAGCGCGGCGCACGCAAGTAGAACTCGGTTGAATTGCCCGATCATCGCCCCCAGGAACCTGTTCGTCGTAGTTGCGCCTGTGGCGTACCTGGGACACCCATCGTGACCTGTGTCAGATTTACTGTGAAACAATGCTGTTCGGATATCCGGATACCGCTACGGACGTCTGAGATGAGGAGTGCCGGACCGGCGGACACGGGTGGTCATCCGGATGGATTCGGCGCATGGCGCGAGGGGGAAGCATGGCTTTACCGCAGGGCACGACCGGATCGACCATGCCGCGCCGGCAACTCGGCCGACATCTGCGTGATCTGCGCAATCGGGCCAGGATGACCACTCGGATGGCGGCCCAGCAGCTCGAATGGTCCGAGGCCAAGATCTGGCGAATCGAAACCGGCCAGACCTCACTGCGCAGCCTGGACGTCGAGGCCATGTGCAAGATCTACGGTGCGCCAACCGATCTCGTCGAACCGCTGACCGCACTGGCCAAGGAGACCAAGGCCAGGGGTTGGTGGACCGGCTACGGCGATGTGATCGCCGAGGGTTTCGAGGTATACATCGGTCTCGAGGAGGCCGCGCGTGCCCTGGCCACCTATGAGAACGAGCTGATTCCGGGACTGCTGCAGACCGAGGCGTATGCCCGCGCGCTGCTGCGGTCCGGGCGCCCGGAGGCCTCGGAGACCGAAATCGAACGTCGAGTGCAGCTGCGCACGGCCAGGCAGGCGTTGCTCACGCGCAAGGATTCGCCGCTGTCTCTGGATGTGGTGATCAGCGAGTCGGTGCTGTGGCGGCGGGTCGGCGGTGCCGAGGTGACCATCGAACAACTCGCGCACCTGCGGCGCATGTGTGACCTGCCGAATGTGCGAATCCAGCTGGTGCCCTCGGATTCCGGCTATCACGACGGCATGGATTCGGGTCCGTTCGTCCTTCTCGAATTCGCCGATACGACGCAGGTGGAGCTGCGGGAGCCGCCGGTGGTCTACGTCGAGGCGTTCACCGGTCCGGTGTACCTGGACAAGGAACACGAAATCGAGCGCTACCGAAAGGCTTTCGCGAACATCAAGGCAGTCGCCGTGGACGCGCGACCAGGCATAGCGGAAGCGCGCGATAGTGTTTGATTTGCTGTGTTGAATGGCGGCGGCGCCTTCGGCGCCGCGAACGGTCGCTCCGCAGTGCTCGGCAGGGTGGATCTGTTCGGCGCCTTATGTGTTCGGCCTACTTCAGCACTTCTGGCGACTACCCCAGGTCCGCTCGAGCACCTCGCGGTGCGTCGGCCGTGCCGACTCGTAGACCTCGCGACCCTTCTCGGTCAGGCATACGAAGATCGCGCGGCGATCCTCGGCGCACATACTGCGCGAAACCAGTCCGTCGCGCTCCAGCCGCGCTACCGCGCGCGAGAGTGCGCTCTGGCTCAGGTAGATGTCGTTGGCCAGATCGCTCATCCGATAGTCGCCACAAGCCGCGTCGACCAGCCGGTCCAGCGTCTCGAATTCGCTGAGGCCGATATCGTGCTTGCCCTGCAGTTCCTTCTCGAGCGCACAGCTCACGGCGGCGTGCCGGTCGAGCAGCTCACGCCACTCGGCGACCAACCCGGTGGGCGCCACATCGCGCCCCGGTAATTGTGTTGTCGACGGCTTCGACATGGCCCCATCCTAGTGCTCCTCGGGAGCCGATGCAAGTGCATTAAATGTGTTGGCATTTAATGTCGGCGCATGTAATGCTCTCACCCATGACTTCTGCAGCAACCCTTTCGGCCGCTACGGCGACCGATCCGATCAGATGGTCCCCCCGTCTCTGGGGCATGCTGATCACCCTCTGCATTGTGTTGTTCCTCGATGGTCTCGACGTCTCGATGATCGGTGTGGCGCTGCCATCCATCGGCGCCGAATTGGATCTGTCAACCTCGACCCTGCAGTGGCTGGTCAGCGGCTATGTGCTCGGCTACGGCGGGCTGTTGCTGCTGGGCGGCCGCACCGCCGATCTGCTCGGTCGGCGCAAGGTCTTCCTGATCGCACTGGCCGTCTTCGCGCTGGCCTCGCTGGCGGGCGGACTGGTGACCTCCGGCCCGCTGCTGATCCTGACCCGCTTCATCAAGGGCCTGGCCGCAGCGTTCACCGCCCCGACCGGTCTGTCGATCATTACAACCAACTTCGCCGAAGGCCCGGCCCGCAATAAGGCGCTGTCCATCTACACCGTGTTCGGCGCGGGCGGCTACTCCATGGGTCTGCTATTCGGCGGTCTGATGACCGGCATCGGCTGGCGCTGGACCTTCCTGCTTCCGGTGCCGATCGCGCTGGCCGCGCTGGCCGCGGCCTGGACACTGGTCCCCAAGGACGAGGCCGCGGAGGAGGGCGGACACGACATCCTCGGTGCCCTGCTGTCCACCGCGGGCATGCTGCTGCTGGTCTACACCGTGGTCTCCGCACCCGAGGCGGGCTGGGGTTCGGCGCGCACCATCGGTTCGTTCGTCGGCGCGGCGGTGCTGTTCGCCGGATTCGTCGCGGTGGAGAAGAAGGTGAGGTACCCGCTGATTCGCCTGGGCATCCTGCGCAAGGTGACGCTGGTCCGGGCCAGCCTCGCGATCATCGCGGTGGCGGGTTCGTATTTCAGCTGGCAGTTCATCGTGACCCTGTACCTGCAGGATGCACTCGGTTGGTCGCCGCTGAAGCTGGCCATGGCGCTGCTTCCGGTCGGTCTGCTGGTCGTCGCGTCGGCGTTCTTCTCCGATAAGCTCGTCGACCGGTTCGGCACCGGGCCGATCATCGCGATCACCATGGTCGTGATGGCCATCGGCTACCTGCTGTTCCTGCGGCTGGACACCACACCGTCGTATCCGACGATGATCCTGCCCGCGGTACTGCTGATCGGCATCGGCTGGGTCGGCTTCCCCGCCATCAATATTCAGGCGACCAACGGCATCGATGACGATGAGCAGGGTCTGGCGGCCGGGGTGCTGCAGACTTCCATGCAGGTCGGCGCGGCCATCGTGCTCGCGGTGAATACCGCGATCATCTCCTCCGGCAACCACGGCGCAAACACGCCGGCCGCGGTGCTCGACAACTTCCGGCCGGGACTGGAATTCGCCGCGGGCGTCGCCATAGTCGGCGCGCTGATCGCGCTCACCGCCTACCTGCCCAGACGTGCGAAGGCGCGGGCGCAGGAGCCGGAATTGGAGCTCGTCGGCTGAATCCCCTCCGCCGACGGTAAGCCGAACGTCACCGCTTCCTTCGCTCATCGGAGGCGGTGACGTTCGGTGTTTTACGAGAAAGGGGGAGCGGCAGCGTCTTTCGGGGATCGGATATACGTCAGCGGCTGACCGTCCAGACCGACCTGCGGCCATTCGATGCCGAGCTGCGGATCGAAGGCATCTATATCCCGGTCGAACTCGGGCGTGTACTCGATCGAACAGAGATAGGTGACCGTGGAGTGATCCGCCAGCGACAGGATCGCATGGCCGAGGCCTTCGGACAGGAACATCGAGCGCCGATCGACGTCATCGAGCACCACGCTGTCCCAGCGTCCGTAGGTGGGCGATCCGGGCCGCAGATCGACAACGACATCGAGGAACGCGCCGCGCACGCAGGTCACATACTTGGCCTGCCCCGGCGGATCCTCGGTGTAGTGGATGCCGCGCAGCACCCCGGCCGCCGAGACCGAGCAGTTGACCTGGCGCAGATCGAACGGTCGACCGGTCACCTTCTCGAATTCCGAGGCCTTGAACGATTCGCAGAACATGCCGCGCTCATCGCCGAATTGGCGTGGTGTGATCACCCATGCCCCCGGCACGGCGAGTTCACGGAACTCCATCGCTCACCAATCCCGTCCGCGCTCGAGCAGATCGAGCAGGTAAGTCCCGTAGCCGGAGCGAATCATCGGTTCGGCCAGTGTGCACAGCTGTTCGTCGTCGATGAAGCCCTGTCGCCACGCGACCTCTTCCGGCACACCGATTTTCAGGCCCTGCCGCTGTTCGATGGTGCGCACGTAGTTGGCGGCGTCCAGCAACGAATCGAAGGTTCCGGTATCCAGCCATGCGGTGCCGCGCGCGAGCACATCGACGCGCAGCCGATCCTGTTCCAGATAGGCGCGATTGATATCGGTGATCTCGTATTCGCCGCGCGCCGACGGTCGCAGCCCGCGCGCGATCTCCACGACATCGTTGTCATAGAAGTACAGCCCGGGGATAGCGTAGTTGGACCGCGGCACCTTGGGCTTCTCCTCGATCGAAACCGCTCGGCCTTCGGTGAATTCGACGACACCGTAGGCGGTCGGATCCGAGACCCAGTACGCGAAGACCGCGCCGCCGTCGATCCGGGCGAAGCGTTCGAGGCTGGTGCCGAGTCCCGGTCCGTGGAAAATATTGTCGCCGAGTACCAATGCGGCGGTCTCGCCGCCGATATGGTCGGCGCCGAGGACGAATGCCCTGGCGAGTCCGTCCGGTTCCGGTTGCACCACATAGGTGATGGAAATGCCGAACTGTGCGCCGTCGCCGAGCAGCCGGGCGAACGCGCCGGCGTCCTCCGGGGTGGTGATCACCAGGATGTCTTTGATACCCGCCAGCATGAGCGTCGACAGCGGGTAGTAGACCATCGGTTTGTCGTAGACCGGGACCAGCTGTTTGCTCACCCCGCGCGTGATCGGGTGCAACCGGGATCCGGTGCCACCGGCCAAGATGATTCCGCGCATGGTCCCCGAGTCTGCCAGGCGCATCGCACTCGGCTTCGGCGAGGTTCCGACTCGCCTACAAATTGATCACGAACGTTTGGTAACCCGGCGCGGCGGGCGATATGTGTTGCGTAGGTCACGTGCACATGGTGTTCTGAAACGCCTATGTGTGAGATGTCAGCGTCGACTCTCGCCTGGAGAACCGTTCGGTCGGATTCGGCGCGCCAGTTGTGAGGTAGGTGCGCGATGATGGCGATCGGCGGGAGTGAATTCGACGCGGGTGATCCGGGTCTGTTGATGAATCCGGATGGCCCGAGCGCATCGGCCCGATTGCTGCTGGCGACCTGCCTCGGTGCGGTGCGGCCGGTGCTGCGGATGTTTCCGGTGAGCCGGACAACCATTCCGATCGGTGCCGTGGCGATCGATGGGCTGGCCCGACTGCGGCCACAGCCGCGCGGTGTCGATCGGGAACAGGTGGTGCTGAACGGTTTTCGGATGGAGATCCTGCGTCCGTCGGGTGGCTCCCGCGCCCTGCGGCACGGCGCGGTGCTGTATATGCACGGCGGCGGTTTCGCCGTCTGCGGGCTCGGCACCCATCGCCCGATCGCGGCCAGCCTGGCCCGGCGCACCGGACTGCCGGTGGTGAATGTCGACTACCGTCAATTGCCCGGGAGCAATGTCGCCGCGGCTATCCAGGACTGCCTGACCGCCTACCGCTGGCTGCTGCGGCACGGTGCGGATCCGGCCAGGATCATGTTCGCGGGCGATTCGGCGGGCGGCTTTCTCGCCTTCGCCACCGCACTGCGCGCGATCGAGATCGGGCTGCCGTCGCCAGGTGGGCTGATCGGGCTGAGTCCACTGCTCGATCTGGACTACGCAGCCAAGCGGGACTACATGAATGTCGCGCGAGATCCCTATCTGCCGCTGTCCGCGCTGGAGGCGGTGGTGCGGATCGGCGCCGAGGTGGACGGGGTGCTGGATCCGCTGGCGTCGCCGGTCAACGGTGCCCTGGCGAGTCTGCCGCCGGTACTGCTGATTGCCGCCGAGGACGAAATGCTGCGCTATGACTGCGAACTCATGGCCCGCCGGCTGACCGCGGCCGGTGTGCCGAACGCGCTGGAGATCTGGCGCGGTCAGGTGCACGCCTTCATGGCGATCGCCCCGAATCTGCCCGAGAGCAGGATGGCACTGGCCCGGGTCTCCCGGTTCGTGCGCGCCCGCCTCGAGCAGTCCCAAAAGGCTCGGACGGCTTGACCTGGATCGGCCGGACGAGTCGCGAACCCCGCATCCGGACCTCGCCTTTCGGCGGTGGTCCGGGGCGGGGTTCTTTTTAAGGAAGCCGCGCTGAAAACTCCCCTCTGGAATTTGGAGAATTACATTCTGGATCCGTCTGAGGTCGCTATTCAGTTCAATTCGATTTACTTTCTGTTTACCTGGCGGATGGTTGAAATTACCGCACGCCGGTGCAGATCACGGCACTATCTCATGCCTGAATGCCGCAGGGTCGATCAGCCGAGCGGCAACTAGCAGCGGAAACCCCGCCCGATCGATGACCGGGCGGGGTTTCCTGGGCTCGTTTAGTTGTGCCGAGCCGTCGTTCGACTTACTTCGGTGCGACGAACGGCGCGTTCGTGGTGGCGAAGTACTGGATCGCCGCACCGATCGCGACCGGAGCCGTGATCAGGATCTGGCCGGCCAGGGTGCCGAGCGCGCCGATGGCGATGATGCCGCCGAGGCAGCCGATGGCCGCGGCCGGGATGAACGCACCGAACAGACCGACGATGGTGGCCGAGGCGACCGTGGCGCCGGCGATACCGCCGAGCACGCAGCCGATGGCGCCGCCGCCGAGGCCGCCGACCAGGGTGCCGATGGTGGCGCCCATGGCGATGGTGTCCTTCATACGGTTGAAGGCGGCCACCTCACGGTCGTATTCGGTCTTGAAGGGGGCCTTGTCCTCGAAAGGCAGTGCGACCGGCTTGTAGGTGGCCTTCGCCATGTCGAGCTGCGGGGTGAGGGTGGCGGTGTGGTCGGCGATGTCCGCGGCGATCGGGAATTCGAACTCGTCGACGCGGAAGGTGAGCGGAGTGCCCGCCACGGTGGTGCCGTTGGCGGCCTTGATCTTGAGCGCGTTGTCCTCGACGACCAGCGAGCCGGAGTCGATCGAGATGATCGACTGGGTGTCGGTGGAGTTGGCGGTGAAGTTGATCGGGGCGTCGGCGGACTCCGCCGGTGCCGCGTTGACGGTTCCCGCGGTGACGCCCATGGCGGCGATCAGCAGGGCCGAAGTCGCGGCGAATTTCCTCATCAGCATTTTGTTTTGGACCTCGATGTGAAGCGTTCGGAGGGGACTAGACGATGGAAATCTAGACCAGCTAACGAGTGGTGAACCCGTTGTGACCGTTAATTCAAATTTTGTTCACCATCGCGACTCGCGGCTTGGTGGGGTCTTTGAAATGTGCACGCTGACCGGGGCTTTTCACAAAGAACTGAACCATGCGCCTTTCCCTACGCTCGCTCAGCGTGATGAACATCACAGATTGGAACTCTGGTTGCGCAGGTGAATACAGCCGAACGGATCCGGCGGCAGCGGACCGCGCGGGCGACGTAAGGTCATGGGGTGCGACTGCTCGTAACCGGCGGGGCCGGGTTCATCGGTGCGAATTTCGTCCAACAGACCGTGGCCGAGCGTCCCGGCGCCACCGTAACCGTCCTTGACGCTTTGACCTACGCGGGTAACCGGGCCTCGCTCGAGCCGGTGGCCGACCGCGTCGACTTCGTGCACGGCGATATCGCCGATCTGGATCTGGTCGACGAGCTCGTCAGCGGTGTCGACGCCGTGGTCCACTTCGCCGCCGAATCGCACAACGACAACTCCCTCGCCGAACCGTGGCCGTTCGTGCAGACCAATATCGTCGGTACCTACTCGCTGCTGCAGGCGGTACGCCGCCACGACGTGCGCTACCACCATGTCTCCACCGACGAGGTCTACGGCGATCTCGCGCCGGACGGGGCCGCGTTCGACGAGAACACCCCCTACAACCCGTCCAGCCCCTACTCGGCCACGAAGGCCTCGAGTGATCTGCTGGTGCGTGCCTGGACCCGCTCGTTCGGCGTGCGCGCGACAATCTCCAACTGCAGCAACAACTATGGGCCGTATCAGCATGTGGAGAAGTTCATCCCGCGCCAGATCACCAACCTCATCGACGGTGTTCGGCCACGGCTCTACGGCGCCGGACATCAGGTGCGCGACTGGATCCACGTCGACGATCACAACCGCGCGGTGTGGGACGTCCTGGAGCGCGGGCGAATCGGCCAGACCTATCTGATCGGCGCGGACGGCGAACTCGACAACAAGTCCGTGGTGCGGATGATCCTCGCGGCCTTCGACCGCGATCCGGACGATTTCGATCACGTCACCGATCGCGCGGGTCACGATCAGCGCTACGCGATCGATGCGACGCTGCTGCGCACCGAACTCGGTTGGACGCCGACGTATTCGGATTTTCGTGCCGGGCTGGCCGCCACCATCCAGTGGTACCGCGATAACGAAAGCTGGTGGCGTCCGGCCAAAGCCAGCACCGAACGCGCGTATGCCGATGCGGGCGAGCGGACCATCAACGCCTGAGCTCCCCCGCCTTTGGCCGGCGGGGTTTGTCAGCCCCAGACGATCGAGTAGTACTTCCAGAGCGCGGCGATCAGGGCCACCAGCGTGGCCGCGATGATGGTGATCGCCGGACCCTTGGCCGGGGTCCGACCGCGGACGTCGGTGAGCCGCAATGGCATCCAGCGCAGCAGCACCGCCAGCGCCAGGATTGCCAGCGGCACGAAGTACCGGCCCTGGACGCCGTCGATGATGTAGTAGCCGACCGGCGTGAAGGACATGTACAGCGTCACGTAGATCATCGCGACGCTCGCGAGCATCGTCAGCGCGACGATCAGCGTGCGCCGGAAGCTGGCCGTCGCGGTATTCATCCGATCCGCGATGCCGATGCCGACCGCGAAGGCGAGCAGGCAGGCCAGCACCGTCAGCGCGGGGACGTCGATGTAGGCGAAGCCGAGTTCACCGAAGAACTGGGTGAACCACCGCTGGTCGCGCAGTGCGATGCTCTCGCCGAAGGTGTTCACGAAATTCACCGGGTCGGTGACGATGCCGTGCAGCTGATCGCTCGGCCGCACCGAATTCCATTGGTGCTGTGGGCGCATCAGGCCCATACCCTCGGTGGTGGGTCCCGCGATCTTCATCCAGACCGCGAATGCCAGCGCGCCCAACGCCGCGAAACCCCAGGGGATGAAGCGCTTCCAGCGGGACTCGCCGCCGAGGGCGAACCGGTTTGTCGGCACCAGCACCACGAGCATGGCGAGCAGCACATAGGTCGGCTTGCTGACCGGCAGCAGCACGGTCGCGGCCAGTAGCGCGGCCGTCTCGGTGCGGCCGAGACCGTCACCCAGGAACAGTGCCTTGACCAGCAGGGTCGAAACCAGAATGGCCAGTGCGTTGGTCAGCGTGTCGGCGGTGATGGTGCCCGCCTGGAAGACCGCGATCGGCAGCACGGCGACGGTGAAGGCCAGCCACTGCACCCGGTGCGCGCGCAGGGCCCACAGGCCGAATCCCACCAGCGCGAGATAGGTGGCCAGGCCCGCGAGGCGGGTCAGCAGCAGCATGGCGCCGACATTCAGTCCGAACAGCTCCGCGACCCGAATACCGATGGCCGCGGGGATATACGGCACCGGCGAGTAGGCGGCGGTGTTGGTGAACCAGACCGGTTCCTCGGCCTTGGACACCGCGGCGCCCTCCATCCGGGCATAGCTGCCGGGATCGGCGACCATCGGATCCGGTTCTTCCGGATTGGTGGTGTAGTCGTGCAGCGCGTAGCCCATCAGCCGGGTAATGCTGATCGGTACATCGCCGCCGTAGGCGATGCCGCGATCGTCATGGATCCGCTGCGGCTGGAAGCCACCGTGTGCGACCTGGTAGGCGCGGCCGAACTGGGTGATTTCATCGTGGCCCCAGAACGGCGGGGTGATCCAGGCGAACAGTGCGCCGAAGACCGTGGCGACGATGGCGAAGGCGACCGTCGCTGCGCCGAAGCGGGCCACGATCCGGCGTCCCGGATCGCGCGGCTTGCCGGCGCCCTTGTTCGCGGCCGGGTCGTCGCTGTCCGTGCTGCTCGAATCTCGTTCGGTGGCACCGGATTCGGCTGCATTCGCGGACAGTGCCGTCGAATTCCCAACGGCGACATCGTTATCCGTGGTCAGCGCCGGTTCCGGGTTCGATTCGGTCGCGGCCGTTGCGGTTCGATCCGCCGAGGTGGTCAACGTTCGGCTCCACCGGTCCGTGCGTCACCACCACGCGCGTCATCCGCGCCGACGGCCGAGTAGCGCAGATAGACCAGTCGGGCGGCCTCGTGCCGGGAACGCCGGATGCCGTCCAGGATCAGACCAGCGGTCCACGCCAGGCTGCCGAGCAGCAGCAGCGTGAAACCGAGGAACAGCGTCGGGAACCGGGGCACCTCATGGGTGTTGTAGAACTCGACGACGATCGGAATGGTCAGGATGATCGAGACCAGCCAGCTCAGCGTGCCGAACAATCCATAGAACGCGACCGGCCGCTCATGTCTGGCCAAGCCGATGATCAGCGCGAGGATCTTGAATCCGTCGTGGTAGGTGCGCAGCTTGCTCTCACTACCCGCGGGCCGATCGCGGAAGCCGACCGGAACCGCGGTCCGCGGCACCCGCAGATGCAGGGAATGCACGGTCAGCTCGGTTTCGATCTCGAATTCGCGCGAGACGGCCGGGAAGCTCTTCACGAATCGGCGCGAGAACACCCGGAATCCGCTGAGCATATCTTCGACGTTCTCGCCGAACACCTTTCCGACCACGCCGTTGAGCACCTTGTTACCGGTCTCGTGGCCCGAGCGGTAGGCCGACGCGCCCTCGTCCTGTTTGCGGACGCCGAGCACATGGTCATACGGACCATCGAGGAGCGTCTTGATCATCAGCGGTGCGGCCGACGCCTCGTAGGTGTCGTCGCCGTCGATCATCAGATAGATATCGGCCTCGATATCGGCGAAGGCGCGGCGCACCACATTGCCCTTGCCCTTGGTGTGTTCGTGGCGCACGATCGCACCGGCCGCGCGGGCCCGCTCGGCGGTCGCGTCGGTGCTGAGGTTGTCGTAGACGTAGATGACGATTCCCGGCACGGCGGCCTGCAGGTCGGCGACGACCTTGGCGACCGAAGCCTCCTCGTTGTGGCATGGCACCACTGCGGCAATTCGGAGCTCGGTGGAGTCCACCCGGTCAATCCTCGATGTCGGCGGTGAATGGGGAACACGGGGAGGGTACAGGGCTGCACCACTTGGTGCGCACTCGGTTCCGAGCCTACTGGGGTACCGTCGCCGGGTGTCTTATCCGGAGCAGCCCGTGTCATTCTCTGAACGATCCGGCTCACCGCAACTGACGCCCAGCCTTGACCAGGAACAACCGGTGGACGAACCGTTGACCGCGAAGGTGATCGCCGCACTGCGCCGCGGCGGCGCCTTCCTGGTGGTCGGCGCGATCGGCTTCCTCGTCGACGCGGGCACCTACAACCTGTTGGTGTTCTGGGGTGGCGAGGGCGTGCTGTACCACGCGCCGCTACCCGCCAAGATCATCGCGATCGCGGTGGCCACGGTGGTGACCTACTTCGGCAACAAGTGGTGGACCTTCGGACACAAGAAATCCGACAATCCGGGCCGCGAGTACCTGTTGTATGCCGTATTCAATGTGGTCGCTATCGGGCTGCAACTGGGTTGCCTCGGGTTCTCCCGCTATGTGCTCGACCTATCCTCACCGCTGTCGGACAACATTTCCGGCACGCTCATCGGCCAGATCATCGCGGTGGTATTCCGCTACTGGGCCTACGACAAATTCGTATTCGTCGGTTCTTCGGACATTTCGGCTAATAGCAAGCAATCATAACTAGCGGGACCGCCCCGGTTCCTGGACGGGCAGTTGCCGTGCCCGATTGGTATCCTCGCACCCGCCGCGAAGGCATCCAGGGGCGTGTCTGTCCCGTCGGCACCAAAACGATTTAGAGGACTTCATGGATCAGTCGGCTACCCAGGCCGTTACCGAGACAAATGACCGACCCTCGACGGCGCCCGCCTCGCTGCGCGTCGATCATCAGGCGCCCGATCGGTTGGTGCTGCAGCGCGGCATCTTCACCGGTCCGTCGGCAAAGGTGAGCGACGAGCTGTATGCCGTCGTCAAGGGTCGCGCCCATCGGGAACGCCTGGAGCTGAGACTGGAGAAGGGCGCGTCCGCGCATACCAACACCTACTTCGGGCGGTTCGCGGCCAGTTACTGGCAGCGCTGGACCACGGTCACCGAGGTGCGCGCGACCATGGTGCTCGATGTGACCGAGAAGGCCCGCGTCCGGGTGGTCGCCTCCGATATCGCCGGGCACCGCCGGATCATCGACACCGCCGAACTCACCGCGAGCGGCCCGCTGACCCTGACCGCACCGCTGGACCAATACGTCGACGGCGGCGCGCTGTGGCTCGAATTCGATGCCATCGGTGGTGAACTCGGCATCTCCGCGCTGACCTGGACCGCCACCGCACCCGATCGGATGCGCCCCGTCGCCATTGCGATCTGCACCTTCAACCGGGCGGCCGACTGCGCCGAGACGGTGGCCGCGCTGGCCTCCGACGCGCCGATTCTCGAGGCCATCGACGCGGTCTATGTGGTGGATCAGGGCACTGATCTGGTCGAGAACCAGGCGCGCTTCCAGGAGACGCTGCCGATCTTCGGCGGCAAGCTGCGCTACATCCGGCAGCCGAATCTCGGTGGTGCGGGTGGCTTCACCCGTGGCCTCTACGAGGTGTCCGCGGTCAACGAGCACGCCGACGTCATCCTGATGGACGACGACATCCTCTGCGAACCGGAAACGGTACTGCGGCTCAATGCCTTCGCCAATATGACCGTGACACCGACCCTGGTCGGCGCGCAGATGTTGTTCCTGCTCAATCCGGATTACCTGAATGTCGGCGCCGAGGAAGTGCATCTGCACGAACTCAAGCACGGCCAGAAGGCGCCGAAGGCGTTGCGCAATACCAGCATGCTGAAGAAGAACCAGGAGCGCCGCGTCGATGCCGGCTACAACGCCTGGTGGACCTGCCTGATCCCGGCCGAGGTGGTCGCCGAGATCGGGCTGCCGGTGCCGATCTTCTTCCAGTGGGACGATGTCGAATACGGCGTCCGGGCCCGCGAGCACGGGTTCGTCACGGTGACGCTGCCGAATGCCGCGGTGTGGCACGCGGACTTCTACTGGAAGGACTACGACGACTGGGCGCGCTACTTCAGCACGCGCAACTCGTTGATCGTCGGTTCGCTGCACACCGATCTCGATGGCAAGGCCATTACCCGCCAGCTGTTCCGGAATCTGGCCGAACATCTGGTCGCCATGCAGTACGGCCTCGTGCACACCACGCTGCAGGGCATCGAGGACTTCCTGCAGGGGCCGAAGGTGCTGCGCGACGGTGGAATTGCCGCGCTGGCCGCCGCTCGCACCAGCCGCGCCGATTACGCCGAGACCATCAAGCATCCCGCCGCGACCCCGTCGGTGCGCTCGGCCGATATCCAATTGCGCCGTGCCGGTGGCGAACCGAGCCGGGTCACGGCGGTGCTGATCAAGCGGGCCATCGCCCAGTGGACCGGGCGCACCCAGCACGGCCTGATCGGCGTCACCCGCGAGGACGCGCACTGGTGGCACGTTGCGCTCTTCGACCACGTCGTGGTCACCGACGCCTCACAGTCCGGTGTCCGGGTCCGCCAGCGCGACAAGCCCCGCGCTCGCGCCCTGCTCATCCGCACCATCCGCGTCCTGCGCCGCCTGCGCCGTGAACTCCCCACCCTCACCCGCCAATACCGCGCCGCAATGCCCGAGCTGACCAGCCGCGAAAACTGGGAGCGCCTCTACGGCATCACCCCCGAGTAGGTTCCCGCGCACCGATGCGAGCGCCGCGCCCGGCTATTTCGTGCGCGGCGCGCAAAAGCCTGCGCGAGGTCGGGGGCGTGCTCAGTGGAGGGCGGTTTCGAAGGCGGTGTGGGCGCGGGCGTCGAAGAGGACGAAGCGAGCTTCTTGTACGGATGTCTTTGTGTGGCGCACCGTTTCGGTAGCGATGCGGGCGCCGTCATCCATGGGCCAGCCGTAGATGCCGGTCGAGATGGCGGGAAAGGCGATTGTTCGCGCACCCAATTCGTCTGCTACCCGGAGGGATTCGCGGTAGCAGGAGGCGAGGAGGGCGGAGCGGTCTTCGGTCGCGGACCATACGGGTCCGACGGTGTGGATCACCCATCGGGCCCACAGGTCGCCCCCGGTGGTGGCCACCGCCTGACCGGTGGGCAGCCCTTTGCCGTAGTGCGATGCGCGCAGATCGCGGCAGGCGTCCAGAATCGCTGGCCCACCGGCGCGATGGATTGCGCCGTCGACGCCGCCACCGCCGAGCAGAGAAGAGTTGGCCGCATTGACGATCGCGTCGACCCGCTGCTCCGTGATATCACCCCGGCGAAGGGTGATCGTGGCGGTGCCGGGCGCGCCCGAGATCAGGTGCCTGGCGCGCCCTTCCAGTAACGGCATCAACGCCTGCCGCCAGGCATCGAGACTGACCATCCCGCTCGACATGCCGCCGTGCGCGAACTCCGGTCGGTGCACGCTGTCGGGTGCGCCTTTCGCGCCGAGACGCAACCCGACCACCTGCTCGAAGGTGTCGTGCAGCAGTGCGATCAACTCGGTCGAAGTCGAGGGCGGGTCGAGATCTGTGAGCCGACTCCGCATTTCCTGCCAGACATAGGGATCGCCGCGCAGCCCCCATCCTTCGGGCTCTGGTTCAAAGATCGCGGCCAAGGTTGGTTTACCGGTCACGATGGCGACGGTAGCGGGCTGACGGTCCGAAGGTGGCCGAGGGGCCACCTTCGGACCGGCGTCAGAGGAACAGGTCGGTGGTGAGTTCGGCGTCGCCGGGGACGACGCGGTATTTGTCCAGGTCGGTGATGCCGTGTGCGGCGAGGACTTCGTCATCGAGGAAGAAGTTGCCGGTGGTCTCCTTCGACGGTGAGGTGAGGACGAGGTAGGCGGCGTCGGCGTAGATATCGGGGGTGCGGGAGGTGGCGATCATTTCCTCGCCGCCGAGCAGGTTCTTGACCGCGGCGGTGGCGATGGTGGTGCGCGGCCACAGCGAGTTGACGGCGATACCGTCGCTCTTCAGCTCCTCGGCCAAACCCAGTGTGGTGAGCGACATTCCGTACTTGGCGATGGTGTAACCAAGTGCCATGCCCGCCCATTTCGGGTCCAGGTTGAGCGGCGGGGACAGGGTCAGGACATGCGGGTTGCGGCCCGCCGCGGCCGATTCGCGGAGCGCGGGAATGCTGAGCTTGGACAGCAGGAAGCTGCCGCGGCAGTTGATGTCCTGCATCAGGTCGTACTTCTTCATGGAGATGGCGTCGGTGGGCGAGAGGTCGATCGCCGATGCGTTGTTGACGACGATATCGATGCCGCCGAATCGCTCGACGGTCTGGCGCACGGCCTCGGCGACCGACTCATCGATGCGCACATCGCCGACGAAGGGCAGTACGGTACCGCCCGCCGCCTCGAGTTCCGCCGCGGCGGTATGGATGGTGCCGGGTAGCTTCGGATGCGGCTGGTCGGTCTTCGCGATCAGGGTGATATTCGCGCCGTCGGCGGCGGCTCGCCTGGCGATCTCCAGACCGATGCCACGGCTGCCGCCCGACATGATCATCGTCGCGCCCGCGAGCGGCTTCGAACCCGGTTCCGTCATGACCTGCTCCTGTCGTCTTGGCCGCGGGTGGGTGCGCCCGCGACCGCGCCTACCCGTTCGGGCGACCGGCGAGCGGGCGCCGACGGGTGTTGTGCACGTCAAGCGTAACTCAGCTTCCTATGCAACCAGTTGCATAGGGTGGCCGAAGAGAGGGCGCCGGAAACTCCGACGCCCTTTCGACGCTGTCAGATGCTGGCGGCTCCAGCGATCAACACGATGTTCAGCAGGATCATCAATGCCACGATGGCCCAGCTGATGTAGATGAAGATGGCGCCGGGCGTCTTCTGCGGCACCGGGCCGATCGCGCCGTTGAGGAAGATGACCGCGGGCGGCTTGTAGTAGAACCGCGCGCCCTGACCTTCCTGGATCGACGCGGTCGCATTCGCCGGGCCCATATCGAACAGCCAGGGCGTGACCACCTTTACGTGGTACTGCCCGGGACCGACCGGAATGTGGTTCTGACCCCACCGCGTATTCGGCACCCGCTGACCGTTGATCAGGATCTTCGGCTTGGTGATCGCCAACAGGAAGGCGAACCACTCGTAAGAGGCGTCGACGGTGATGCCCGGCGGGGCCGGTGCCTGCTGCGGACCCGGTTGCCCATAGGGCGCGGGTGGCTGTCCATACGGCTGCTGCCCATAGGGCTGGGCGGGCTGACCGTACGGCTGCGGTTGCGGCTGGCCGTACTGCGGTTGCGGAATATGCGGCTGACTGCCGTACGGCGGTTGCGGCACCTGCGGTTGGCTGACCGGTGGCTGCCCCGGGGGCGGCGCGTATTGCGGTGGCGCACCATAGGGATTCGGCGCGCCCTGCGGCACCGGCTGACCGTATGCGGGCTGTCCGGGCCATTGCCCTGGCTGGCCCTGTGGCGGATACCCGCCGGGGTAACTCATCGGAACCCTCCCGTTTATCGATTTGTGCGTGCCGACCCTACCGTGCTGGTGCGACGTACGCTTGCCCCTGATGGTTAGGCCTGCCGCATCCTGCCGAGGGGATGGGCCACATCAGCGCCGCGAACCTCGCTCCCGGTAGAACTGCCGCTGCTGCTTGTGGATATCGCGCCAGGCCTTGGCGCGTTCGGCCTGCAGTCGCTTATCCGATCGCGCTGCCATCCAGGCGTTTTCGCGCTCGAGTTTGCGGTAGCTGTCGAAACGGCGCTGGGTGAGTGCGCCGCTGTCGATGGCTTCCCGCACCGCGCAGCCGGGTTCGCCGTTGTGCGCGCAGTCGTCGAATCGGCAGTGTGCCGAGATGGATTCGATATCGCTGAAGGTTTTCTCGATGCCTTCGGCGGCATCCCAGAGTCCGATACCGCGCAGTCCGGGCGTATCGATCAGCGTGCCGCCACCGGGCAGCGGCCGCAGCTCCCGGTGCACGGTGGTATGCCTGCCTTTCTTGTCCACCGCGCGAACGCCGTTGGTGGCGAATACCTCCTGGCCCAGCAGGGCATTGGCGAGTGTCGATTTCCCGACGCCGGACGGACCGATCAGCGCTACGGTGCCATCGAGCATCGCGGTGAGCACATCGAGTCCGAATCCGGTATCCGCACTGACCGCGAGTGTGACCGCGCCGGGTGCGACGGCCCGCACCTCGTCGAGCGGAATATCCGATGCCGCATCGGCTTTGGTGAGTACCACGATCGGCCGTGCGCTGCTCTCCCAGGCCAGTGCGAGCATGCGCTCGATACGCCCGAGGCCGATATCGCCGTCGGCCGCGCTGCAGATCAGCACGGTATCGACATTCGCGGCGAGCACCTGACCCTGTGCGCGCCGGTCGGCGGCCGAGCGCGTGATCGCGCCGCGGCGCGGCAACAGCTGCCGCACATTCAGTTCGGCATCGATGCTCACCCAGTCGCCGGTGCACAGGCCGCTGATCTCGGAGGAGGCAGCTTGCGTAACCGCGGACGGCCCCCGCTCAGACCAATTCAAACGCGGGCAACGGGCGCGGGATAGTCCAGTGGGTGTCGCGATATCGCATTCGCTGCGGTCCATGCGGATCACCCTGGCGGGAACGCACCCATCGTCGATGAGCGAGTCGTATTCGTTGGCAACGGCTTCGGTCCAGCCGTAAGGGACGAGAAGGTCGTAGTCGACCATGTTGGAAGGAATCCTTCGTCGGGCGCCGAGCCCGAACCGGACTCAGCGAGAGGTATCTGAGGCGGAAATTCGTGCGACCGCGTGCGTTTGCACAGCTGATCCGGGCACGACAATCCGAACGGTCCGTGTCACGATCTCCACCTCCTCACTCTCGTCTCGACGTTGCCCGCCCACTTTGGCATGGCGGGAAGACCCGCGCAATCTATTTTTCGCCGGGAGCCTTCTCGCCCGGTGTCGGCTTGCCGAATTGTTCGTTGCGGCCCAGACTGCGCAGGTGGAACCATTCGCGCAGACCGGCCGGATCGCGGCGGGTGACGAGGAAGAACCAGGAAAAGCGGATCCACTCCTGGGGCAGCAGTTTGCGCATTCCCGGCTGGGACATGAGATAGCCGCGGTTGCGGTAGGTGAAGTAGCGCTTGACCGGGTCGTCCGGATACTGGGTGTGCATCCGGCCGCCGAGGATCGGCTTGAATTCGGCGGCGCCGTTGGGGTGCAGGTAGGCCGTCTGTAGGCAGGTGCCGAAGGGCAGACCGGAGCGGACCAGCCTGCGGTGCACCTCGACCTCGTCGCCGCGCACGAATAGCCGCAGGTCCGGAACTCCGATCAGATCGACCGCCTTGGCGGAGATCAGCGCGCCGTTGAAGAGCGAGGCGATGCCCGGCAGGAAGTCCTCATCGCCGAGTTCGGAACGCAGCCGCCGCCAGACCACGCCGCGGCGCAGCGGGAAGGCGAGACGATCGGGTTCGTCGATATCGCAGACCACCGGCGACACCTCGACCAAACCGTGTCGGTTCGCGCAATCGAGCAGGGTGGCAAGCACTTCCGAGCCGTCGGGGCGTCCGTCGTCGTCGGCCAGCCACACCCAGTCCGCGCCGAGGGTCAGCGCGTGCAACATGCCGAGGGCGAAACCGCCAGCGCCGCCGAGATTGTGCGCCGAACCGAGGTAGGTGGCCTCGACTGGTTGCTGGGCGACCAACTCCGCAACCTCGGGTTCATCGGCATTGTCGACCACGATCAGGTGATCGACCGGGCGGGTCTGGGAGACAAGGACTTTCAGCGATTCGGCGAGCAGTTCGCGGCGCTTGTGGGTGACGACCACGGCGACGATTTTGGCCTCGGGGCCAGTGCCCGCCGGGGTGCGGGCGGCCTCGATCTGTGCCGGTGAGGGGTCGACGGAGTCGTCGACCGGGTCGTCCGGGGTCGCCTGGGCGGCCGCGGGCGCAGGGCTCGCGTCCGGTGGTGCGGTGTCGTCCGCGGGCGCAGGGCTCGCGGCTTGCGGCGCTGTGTTGTCGGCGGGCCGCGGTGCTGCGTCGTCTGGCGTGGGATGGTTCGCCGGGGCGCTCGAGTTCGGTGCTTCGGAATCCGGCACAGAGTCGATCGGGGTCTCGCGCCCCGCGGCGATCGGGGCGTTCTGCCCGGTCGGCTCACTCATGCCTGATTCCGCTCCAATTCTCGCTCGGTACCCATTTTGCGTTCCGCTTCCATTTCGCGCAGCACGGTGGCGACGTGATTGCCCGCATCCGGGCCCTCATAGGCACGCACCACTTCTTCGATACCACCGCGCAAACGGATCTGCCCGTGGTCGACCCACATGGCGGTATCACAGAGCTGGGCGAGAAATTCGTTGGAATGGCTGGCGAACACCAGGATGCCCGAGCGGGCCACCAGTGATTGCAACCGGATCCGAGCCTTTTTCATGAATTCGGCATCCACCGCGCCGATACCCTCGTCGAGCAGCAGGATCTCCGGGTCGATGGAGGTCACCACGCCCATCGCGAGGCGCACCCGCATGCCGGTGGAATAGGTGCGCAGCGGCATCGACAGATATTCGCCGAGTTCGGTGAATTCGGCGATCTCATCGATCTTCGACAGCATCTGCTTGCGCGTCTGTCCGAGGAAAAGCCCGCGAATGATGATGTTTTCGAAGCCGGAGATCTCCGGATCCATACCGACGCCGAGGTCGAATACCGGTGCGACTCGGCCGCGGATGCGGGCACTGCCGCGCGAGGGTTCGTAGATTCCCGAAAGCAGGCGCAGCAGTGTCGATTTGCCCGCGCCGTTATGCCCGACCAGGCCGACCCGGTCGCCCTCTTTCAGCGAGAGGGTGATGTCGCGCAGCGCCTCGACTACCACCACATCGGACTGATTGCGGCCGATCGCACCGCCTGCCTTGCCGAGGAATGCCTTTTTCAGTGACCGCGATTTGGCGTCGAAGATCGGGAACTCGACCCACGCCTGGCGGGTTTCGATACTCACATGGTCGGTCATCGGCCCGATCTCCTATACCCAGTACGGCACGCGCGAACGGTACTGCTTCATGGCGAAGATCGCCACGATCCAGCCGACCACGGTGATGGCACCGACGATCACCCAGTGATACAGGTGCTGGTCATCGCCGAGCAGCGGCGCGCGGACGATCTCCAGATAGTGGAAGGTCGGCACGATTTCGGCCAGCTTCGCGCGCTCGCTCACCTGACCACCCTGGGATTCCAGGCTTTTCGTATTCCACATGACCGGCGTGAGCACGAACAGCATCAGCGTGAGGCTGCCGAGGATCGGCGCGATATCACGGTAGCGGGTGCTGAAGATGCCGAAAACGATCGAGACCCACATCGAGTTGAGGAACACCAGCCCGAGTGCCGGAATCGCGAGAATAGCGGTCCAGTGCAGTTTTTCCCAGACGCCGAATGCGACCAGCACCACCAGATAGATCAGCATGTTGTGCGCGAAGAACAGCAGCTGCCGCCAGACCAGGCGATAGACATGCACGCTCAGTGCCGACGGCAGCTGTTTGATCAGCCCCTCATTGGCGATGAACACATCCGAGCCCTCGAGGATGCTGGCCTGGATCACATTCCAGACGATGATGCCGACGGCCACATACGGCAGATAGGACTTGATCGATTGGCCGAGCAGCGCGGAGTACAGAATGCCGATCGCGGCGGCCTGCACACCGGTCGCGATGGTGATCCAGAACGGGCCGAGCACCGAGCGTCGATAGCGCTGCTTGATGTCCTGCCAGCCCAGCGACAGCCACAGCTCGCGCTGTGCGAAGCCGACGCGGAAATCCTTGAACGCGCGGCCGAAGGTCTGCGAATCCGAGATGAGCGGGGTCACCGACGCGGCAGCCTCGTCCGACGAGGGCTTTTCCGGGTCGGCGCTCACCGAATTCTCCGGGGTGATGTCTTCTTCGGGAGGAACGGAGGTCTCATCGGAACTCTCGTCAATACGCGCTTGGCTGGTATCTGAACGCACTGAACCCTCTTCAGGACGATCGGAGCTCTCATCGGGACGCGCCGTATTCACATCGGAGACCGAGTCGGGGCGGGCGGCGGCGGACGGCACGGTGCACGACACTACCCTCGCGAATCGCCGCGGCGTGAGCGGCAGGGCCCGGAGGCGGTAGCGGGGCGTGCCGGCGTAGGGCTCGCGATCGCCGCAAATCGGACACCGCCGCCCCGGCTGGTACTCGACTCGGATCTATTCAGAGATATTGTCCGGATCCGCCGGTCGCCGGATTCGACTGGATCCCGTGCGGGTCGGTCGCGTGGATGCCGGGCGGCAGCGCCCCCTGCCGCATCTGTTCCAGCTGCGCCCGTGCCGCCATCTGCTGGGCGAACAGTGCCGTCTGGATGCCGTGGAAAAGGCCTTCCAACCAGCCGACGAGCTGGGCCTGAGCAATGCGGAGTTCGGCATCGGACGGCACCGCGTCATCGGTGAACGGCAGCGTGAGCCGCTCCAGTTCCTCGCGCAATTCCGGTGCCAGACCCTGTTCGAGTTCGCGTACCGAGGATTTGTGGATCTCGCGCAGCCGGGTCCGGCTCGCATCATCCAACGGGGCCGCGCGAACCTCCTCGAGCAATTGTTTGATCATGGTCCCGATGCGCATGACCTTCGCGGGCTGCTCGACCATATCGGCGAGCGATTCCTCGGCGTCGTCCTTATTGTCCGCATTGTCGGATTTTTCATTGCCGTCGGAAACGACCTGCGCGGTGAAGGGCGTGTCCGAGCCGGACTCGACGGGAATGGCCAGCGGCCTACCGTCGGGCCCGATCACGACAATGGATTCGGGTGCTCCATCCGATTGCGTCATGGTCCCCATCATGTCGTGTCCGCCGCGAACGCGCTAAGTCGGTCGCCCTCGATCAGGTCACCGGGTCGGTGCCGCGGCGCAGAGGTGGCGTCTATTCTGTTCGGGTCGTGTGGTTCGGATTTGTTGAAAGTCGGTTGCCATGCTGAGTCCCAGTTCACTGCACCCCCGCCTGCCGGTGAGGGGGAACGCGGTTACCCAGGCTCGCCCGCTGCCCTTAGAGTGGCCAACATGACTTACGACGTCGCGAGGGTTCGGGGCCTGATACCGTCCCTCGGCGACGGTTGGATCCATCTCGACCCCCAGGGCGGGATGCTGGTTCCGGATTCGGTATCTCGTGCCGTATCAACAGGTTTCCGAACCTCTTCGTTTTCCCATATCGGCCGCAATGGTGCCGCCGTTCGCAGTGCCGCGATTCTGGACGCGGCGCGCGAGGCCGTCGCGGATCTCGTCGGCGGTGATCCGGCGGGCGTGGTCCTCGGACCGGACCGTGCGGTGCTGTTGGCCTGGTTGGCGGAGTCGCTGAGTTCGCGGCTCGGCCTCGGCACCGGGATAGTGCTGTCGCGATTGGATGATGAGGCGAATGTCGCGCCGTGGTTGCGGATCGCGAATCGCTACGGTGCCCATGTGCGCTGGGCCGAGGTCGAGATCGAGACCTGCGAGATGCCGTCGTGGCAGTTCGAGGAATTGATCGGCCCGACCGCCCGCTTGGTCGCGCTGACCGCCGCATCGCCGATCGTCGGTTCGGCGCCCGCGGTGCGGGTCGCGGCGGATCGGGTGCACGAGGTGGGTGGTCTGCTGGTCGCCGATTGCTTCGGTGCCGCGCCCTATGCCCTCATCGATATCGACGAATTGAATGCGGATGTGGTCGCATTGAGCGCGCCCGCGTGGGGTGGCCCGCAGATCGGCGCGCTGGTTTTCCGCGATCCGGCCTTCCTGGATCGGATCCCGTCGATGTCGTTGAACCCCTATGCCAAGGGCGCCGAACGGCTCGAGGTCGGTGGTCATCAATACGCCCTGCTCGCCGGGCTGACCACCTCCATCGACTTCCTCGCGGGCCTGGACGAGCGTGCCCGCGGCACCCGCCGCGAGCGCTTGGAAATCTCCATCACCTCGCTGCAGGACTACCACGATCAACTCTTCGAGCACCTGATGGATGTCCTCGACAAGATCTCCAACCTGACCGTCATCGGCCGCGCTTCCACCCGCATCCCCACCGTCAGCTTCACCATGGCGGGCATGCAGGCCGAAAAGGTAGCCGCCAAACTCGCCGACGCTCGCATCGGCACCATCAGCGGCGTCCACGGCGGCAGCCGTCTCTTGGACGCCCTCGGCGTCAACGACGAAGGCGGGGCCGTCACCGTCGGTTTGGCCCCGTACACAACGAAATTCGAGATCGATCAACTCGGTCGGGCGCTGGTCGCACTGGAGTGACTGCCGCGCCGAGGTGGGTGCGCCCCTGGTCAGTAACGCTTCGGCTGACCCCACTGATTGCTCGGCCGCTCCGGCATCGTGTCGGCGACCTCTCGGGGCGCGACCGCGTCGGCCGGTGCGATGAAGTCCAGGTAGATCCACTGCCCATTGGTCTCGACCGGCACCTCGATACTGGCAACCCAACGCCCGTCCACGAGTCGATGCCACGCCCGCTGCCTGGCCGCCATCCGACCGGACAAGACCAGACCGTACTTCTTGACCCGTGCGGACACCTCGCGCGTCGGCGATCCATCCGGCGGAAGCACACGATCGATGTCGACATAGATCGGCCGAAGCGGTGAATACGGCCGCCAAATATCCCGACGTCGATTATCGAACATACATTCGAGTATGACATCGATGATATGTCACGCAACAACCGCTTCGTGGGCCGCCCTGCGATTCCAGTGTTGCCTCAGCGCCGTTGAGATAGCCGGGCACCCTTCGTCGCGGCTGGGCACCCGCTACAAGGGGTGCCCGGCTGTGACGAGGGGTGCCCGGTGGTTTTCGAACCGATTGCGTCCGGGCAGCTGATATGAAGGACCGGAGGGGTGAACTGGCGGAGGGGAGTAGATGGCTTTCGAATCTTTCCGCTGAGACCAAGCGACTGCTAGGTCTCCAGCGCCCGGAGCACCGAGTCGCAGACGAAGATTCGGTCGTACCGGCCCTCGACCCGCTGACGCAGGATACCCAGTTCGACCAGCTTCTTGATGCCCTCATTTGCCGCCTGGTAGGACACACCGTGAAGCTCTGCCGCGAGGGTGGCGGTCAGCATCGGATAACCGATCAGTTCCTGCGCGATGGCCACCCCGACGCTGTCTCGGCGGAGGTGGGCGACTTTCGCCCGAAACTCCTCACGAAGTTCCGCCAACCGCAGCGCACGCGCCGCAGTCTCGAGTGATTCTGCATGTACGGCAGCGGAGATGAAAGCGACCCAGTCATCCCACCGACCAGTCAACGATACGTTGAGCAGTCCGTTCTGATACTCCTCGCGATTCGTCTCCAACCAGGACGAGATGTTGAGGATTGGGAATCGCAACTCGCCCCTCACGACGAGTTGCAGGAGAGCGATCAGACGCCCTAGGCGACCGTTGCCATCTGTGAACGGATGAAGTGCCTCGAACTGGTAGTGCGCAAGAGCCACCCCCACCAGAGAGGGTATCTCCGACGGCTCCCGTACCCATCGTTCCCACTCGATGAGCCCATCTCGAAGCAGATCACCAGCTGGAGGCGGCACAAACCGGGCATGCTCGACCCGCCCACGCCCTACTCCGATGAAGACCTGAGTCTTGCGAACGCTTCCCGCGTCCGGTCCGTCGCTCCGCGTTCCGCGTACAAGGATCGCCTGCAGGTCCTCGAGAAGGCGCACCGTGATCGGCCGCCCTTCCGCTACCCATTGATACGCGCTCTCGGCAGCGCGCACGTAGTTCTGAACTTCGCTGACACTGCCCGACAGTTGGTTGGCCTCCAAGAAGTCGGCTTCCAGCACATCTGTGAGCGCCGCGTAGGTTCCTTCTATTGCGGACGTGCTGACAGCTTCTTGCCGCGTCGTCGGTCGCACCAGCAGCGACGGATTCGGTAGCTTGGCCGCTGCCTCATCCGCACGGGCCATTGCCGCTGTTGCGTCGACAACGAGCGACCACGTTTGCATCGTCAACTGCAACGACGACGGCAGCGGGTCGGGCACGTAGGCCGAGCATGAGAACTCCTCGTCGAACCGTCGATCGAAGCCGGTCGTAGGCACAAGCCGTCCGATCGGACTTCTTCGCATGGCGTCGGCGTCCACAAGGCTTAAGGATACAGGGTTAAGCTTGAGTTCGAGCCAGGTCTTTTCAAGCTAGTTTAGATAACCTTGAGAATGGGGGAGGGATTTTCAAGGTTAGACCCGAACCTGCAGCAGTCGACAACCCGGTCCAGCGGACGCTTGGCGGAGGGGAGCCGCTAGCTTCCGGAGAACTCCCCATCAGGGACCACGCGATTGCTGGATGCCGCTTGACCTCGACATCTAGATCAGCAGTTATCGTCTGGATCGTTCAGATCGACATTACTCTCGAACGCGCTGTCAATGAGATCGCAGAGATCGTCTTCGGCCTTGTCTGCCACGCGCTGCATCAGACATCGGGCCGCCATCTCCTTCGCCCTGGTATGCAGTTCGGCCTCGGTATAGCAGCCGAGGCGGATCATGTGGCCGAGCTCGACAAGATCGTGAACGAAAATGTTGTACCCGTGCGACCTGACCCATCTCAATGCGTCGAGTTCATCCACGCCGCCTCCTCGTCTGGTCCGCCCAGCCTGATGGCCAGTGCTGACCAGATCATCTGCCGTTGACAGGGCCATCGATCCCGCTCGAAACGTCGAAGTGGCGCGCTTCAGCAAACGACCACAGGCGGGGTCCGGGGGCGGGGTCCGGGCGTTGCACCCCACAAGAAATGGCGAAACGAGGCCCGGTTCACGTTTTTTGTGAGCATGGGTAGGAGACGAGTGCAGCGGAGACGGAGGGATTTGAACCCCCGGTCGCTCTCGCGACGCTCGCTTTCAAGGCGAGTGCATTCGGCCACTCTGCCACGTCTCCAGGCCAACGAGAGTACCCGGCGCCGTGCGCCCGCTGCCGAGGGGTCAGTCGGTATTGCCTATCTCATCGTCGACTCGGGCGAAGACATCGCCGACGATCTCGAGTTGTTCTGGGGCAAGCAGGTCGATGAAGTTGCGGCGGACCGCCTCGACGTGGCCGGGGGCGGCGGCCTCCAGCCGACGCATACCTTCATCGGTGAGTTCGGCGAGGACGCCGCGGCCGTCCTCGAGGCAGGTATTGCGGCGGACCATCCGCTGGGTCTCCAGGCGGCGGATCTGATGGGTGAGCCGACTGCGGGAGGACAGCACGCCGTCGGCCAACTCGCTCATGCGCAGTGAGCGGTCGGGGGCCTCGGAGAGCAGGACGAGGATCCGGTATTCGGCGAGGGTGAGGTCGGAATCGCGTTGCAGTTGGCGGTTGAGCGCCGTCGCCAAGCGCTGGTTACCGTCCATATAGGCCCGCCAGGCACGCTGCTCCGACGAAGAAAGCCATCTCGGCTCGACGGGCGCGTAACTGTTCGGTTCGGGTTGCACAGCTCTATTCTAAGCGCGCCTGAACAGGGCAAACGCAAACCCTAGCGGTCCGCGAAAGACCTGGACAGACGATCAATCAACCGGGAACCGATGCCGAGCGACCGCCGCGATCGTCGCAATGCCAACCCGTGCAAGTTCCGACACCGGTACCCGAGATTCAGTGGGTTGTCGCGGTTGGTGACCAGAGCGGTGCTGGATTCGGCGCGGCCAGATGCGCGTGCGGATCGGCGCCGTGGTGTAGTGCGGATTCGTGCGGGTTGAGGTCGGTACGTGGGATTCAGTGGGTTGTCGCGGTTGGTGACCAGAGCTGTCTCGCACCGGATTCGGCATACTCCGCGCACTGGATTCGGCGTGCGGCCAGACGGCGCGGCCGGGATGCAGCCCCGACGTCCGAGCCCGTTGTAGCGCGGACGTGTGCAAGTTCCGAGGCCGGTAGGCAAGACTCAGCGGGTGGTCGCGATCAGTGAGCGGTCGAGCTCGGCCGGGTTCGCGCATCCGGACAGTCCCATGACGGAGTCGAAGTCCGCGAGCAGGACGCGTAGTGCGTGGCGCGTGCCCGCTCGGCCTGCGATGCCGAGACCGTAGGCCCACGGGCGGCCGTAGAGCACCGCCTTCGCGCCGAGTGCCAGTGCGGTGAGCATGTCCGAGCCGGTGCGGATGCCGGAGTCGAACAGTACGTCCGCGCGGTCGCCGATGGTGGCGACCACGGCGGGGAGGGCGTCGAGTGCGGCGATGGCGCCGTCCACCTGGCGACCGCCGTGGTTGCTGACGACCACCGCGTCGGCGCCCGCGTCGACCATGTTGCGCGCGTCGTCCGGATGCAGAACCCCCTTGACCGCGATCGGCAGATCGGTCCACTCCCGAAGGTGGGCGAGGTCCGCGGGGCGCAGGGCATGGTTGCCGAACAGGCCGCTCCAGGTGAGGATCGCGGCCCGCAACGCATCCTCGCTCTCTTCGGGTGGCGTCGAAAGCTTCGCGCGGAACACCGGATCCGACAGGTAGTTGGCAATGCCCTTGCCCCGCAGGAACGGCAGATGCGCGAGCTCCAGATCACGGGGTCGCCAGCCGAGGCTCGGAGTGTCGACGGTGACGACGATCGCCGACGCCCCCGCCCGTTCCGCGCGCCCGACGAACGATCTGGCCAGCTCGTTATCGGCGGGCCAGTACAGCTGATACCACCAGCTACCGGCCACCGCCCCGACATCCTCGATGGTCGACGATGCCGCCGTCGAGAGCACGGTACCGATGCCGAGTTCCTTCGCAACCTCCGCGACGATCACCTCGCCGCCCTCGTGCAGCAACTCCAGTACCCCGATCGGCGCGGTCAGCACCGGCGCGGCCAGCCGCGTCCCGAGCACCTCCACCGACAGATCGCGCGCTCCCGGCCCGGAAGTCCCGCGCAGCATGCGCGGCACAATCCGGTACCGGTCGAATGCGGATCGATTGGCCGCCGCAGTCCGTTCCCCCGAAGCACTCCCCGCCACATACGCGAAGGCTGCACTATCCAGCACCTCGCGCGCCCGCTCTTCCAAACCCGCAGCCGTCAATGGCAATTCGGGCACCGCACCACCCAGTCCACCCAGGTAGATCTCGTTCTGGAAGTCGACAAAGCTGCTCACGCCCGGAACGCTAGTCCCAGACCCCCATCTCCGCAGGCAGCTCGCCATATTGCCGCCGCCGAGGCAGGATGGGGCGGTGCGCGCTATCGAGCTGAACGGGTTCGGGGGACCCGAGGTGATGGAGTGGGGCGAGGCGACGGATCCGGTGCCGGGGCACGGGGAAGTGCTGATCGAGGTCGCCGCGGCGGGGGTGAATCGCGCGGATCTGCTCCAGCGGCGGGGGTTCTATCCGCCGCCGCCAGGGGCCAGTGCGGTCATGGGGCTGGAGTGTTCGGGGGTCATCGCCGAGGTCGGTGCCGGGGTGCGGGATTGGCACGTCGGCGATCGGGTGTGTGCGCTGCTATCGGGGGGTGGGTATGCGGAGAAGGTTGTGGTCGCGGCGACCCAGGTGCTGCCGGTGCCCGACGGGCTGGACCTGGGTGCGGCGGCCGCGCTGCCCGAGGCGGCCGCGACGGTCTGGTCGAATCTCGCGATGACCGCCGGACTGGACGCGGGCCAGTTGGTGCTGATCCATGGCGGTGGCAGCGGAATCGGTACGCACGCCATTCAGGTCGCGGTGAGCCAGGGCGCGCGTGTGGCGGTGACGGCGGGCTCGGCGCAGAAGCTGAAGCGGTGCCGCGAGCTGGGCGCGAGCGTGCTGATCAACTACCGCGAGGACGACTTCGTTGCCGCGATCCGCGCCGAGGACGGCGCGGGCGGTCCCGGCGCCGACATCATTCTCGACATCATGGGCGCCGCCTACCTGTCGCGAAACGTCGAGGCGCTGGCGCCGCACGGCCGCCTCGTGGTGATCGGCATGCAGGGCGGTGTCAGCGCCGAACTGAATCTCGGTGCACTGCTGTCCAAATGGGGCACGGTCCACGCCAATAACGTCCGCAACCGCCCCGCCACCGGCCCCAACAGCAAGGCCACCATCATCGCCGAACTGAACCGTCACATCTGGCCGCTGATCGCCGACGGCACCATCGCCCCGATCGTCCACGCCGAACTCCCCATCACCGAAGCCGCCGAGGCCCACCGCCTCCTGGACTCCTCCGAAACCTTCGGCAAGCTAGTCCTCAACATTCACGACGCCTGACGCGAGTAGCTGGCGCCGTTGAGTGTTGCGGCCATTGTCGCCGCGCTTCGCGACAAGTGGTCGCCGATGAAGGGCGCTGTACCGGACGCGGGCCGCAGAGCGTGGCCGTTGAGCCGATCGACATCCGCCGAAACGGCACGGCGGAACTGTTCACGAATCGGGCTGTGGCAGCTCAGAATCGAGGCATGACCGAGCTTGCGCTGTCGACGGGCCGCAAAGACGAACTGGCTGCGTTGCTCGGTGATGAGCAGCGGCTTCGGGCCGATTATCCGAAGGTGTCCGAGTATCTGGACACGGCTTCGATGCTGGCGGGAACGGGGGACGATCGGGCCGACGCGGCGTTCGATCTGCGGTTCGTGCATTACCTGACCGGCGGCCGGTCGGTGAGCGCGAATCCGTACTGGGCGATCGTTGCGCCATCGGTGTCCGAGCACGAAGGGCGTCGCGTGGTGAACGGCGGACGGGCGAAGGGCAGTGCGCGTCTGGGGTTCGCGCAGACAATTTTGCAGGCCGCCTATGCGTACGCCATCCCGTCAACCGAGACGATCGAGTGGCTGACTCGGTTCGCCGACGGCCGCAAGGTGGTCGAACCGGGAGCCGGTCGCGGGTATTGGGCGGCGCAGCTGGCCGGGGCGGGAGTGGGCGTCGACGCGTATGACTCCGAACCCCCGGACAAGACGGAGAATATGTCGTTCCTCCGAGCAGCCGGGCTACCGGATGTGTGGCACGCGGTTGGGAACCTCGACGAGTTGACAGCGCGTCCCAGTGGCGGCCCGAATGATGTGCTGCTCCTCTGCTGGCCACCCGGCTGGGGCAGCACAATGGCGTCCGACGCCCTTGCGGCATTCGAGGCCGGAGGTGGCGAACGACTGGTCTACATCGGAGAGCCGAAGGGCGGAAAAACCGGTGATGACGCGTTCTTCGACGCGCTCGCCAACCGCTGGAAGCTGAAATCCGAAGATGCGCAGTTTGTTTCGTGGTGGAATCTGCCCGACCGCGCTCAGGGTTGGGTCCGGCGCTGACGTCTGCCTGACCTGACCGGATGAAGTTGCGGGATTCGGGGCCGTGCATTGCCGCCGAGCGTGGCTGTCGTCCTGGGGCGATAAGCGGATTGCCCGAATCTGTTGCGGTTCAGAGCATGTTGTCGGCGGGATCGCGTAGGGCGGGAGCATCTCCGGCCGAGGGGTGCCGGACTTGGTCGCCCAGGAGGGAGGTGGGCATAATAGGGACGCTCGCGCACCTGAAGGGCTGCTTGCTGCTGCCCCTGCGTGCGGGAGCTTTCTTTATTGCACATCTCGAGGGGAAACCATGACCAAGTCGTTGTCCTTCGCCGCGGCGCTCGCTGTGGCTGCTGCCGCTCCGCTCTTGCTTCCAGCCACGCCCGCGTACGCCCAATCCCCCAGTTGCGCCAAGGCCATCGAGCTGATCAACATCGCAATCGACAACGGCGGCGGCACCATGGACCAGGCGACGGCGACAGCCCTTTCCGAGAGGTTGACCGGTCTGGGCGATTTCGCCCAAGGGGCCGAAAAGGATGCCATCACGGCCTACGCTCGAGCGCTGATCGATGATGGCGTCGCAGAGCTCGACCCCTACACCGACGAACTGAATCGCGTCTGCGCCTGACCCGTGCTCAGCAGCAGAGGCCGCACACTTTTCGGCGGCCGCTCGGTGCCACGGCGTGCCTGCTGCGATATCCATCAGTTGTGGTTCGAACTACAGCCGGACTACCGCGATCGTCTTGTCGTCGTGGCATTTGGTCGTGGGCTGCTGCTGTTCGTTGGGGTCGGTGTCCGACTCCCAGCGGCAGCAGCGGGTCAGCAGGTTGGCAAGTTCGTCGACACCAAGGCATGCGACCTCGGGCCATGAGACTTCATGGCGGAACAAGAAGGGGCGGCTGCTCCATCCGTGGCGAGCACCGCCCAATGCACGGCACGGTGGGCATATCGGGTGACGACAGCGTGATCGGCGGCGTCGGGGTCGGTCTCGGCAATCCCGTAGCCGCCGTGGATGTTTCGGCACGAGTGTTCGCGCCGCTGTAGCTCGTCGAGTCGGGCATGGTGCTCGCCGTCGTAGCCAGTAGCCGAGTGCGGTCGCGGGCGGAAGAGCATTGACTCGGGCAGACCGAGTCGGCTCGGCCGGTCATCGGTGATCGCGTCGTCCGAACATTCCGGAGGCGAACACGCTCGGGTTCACCTCCCGTCGAGGGACTCCGCTGGAACCGCGCAACCGCACCCGGGCATTCGAGGCTCTGGTGAACAAGGCGGGTGTCCCGCTGATCCGGCTGCGTGACCTCCGGCACTCGTGCGCGCCGCTGTTGTTCACAATGGGCGTGGACGGTGCAGCGGATCTTGCGCCACAGCTCGATCAACGTGACCACGGGCATCTACGTCGACGAGGTGCAGCGGGATGCGGTCAACGGCATGGACAGCCTCTTCGAGTGACCATTGTCGTCAAAGATGCCAGAAGGCCCCGTCCGATGTCCTGGAAGGGGCCTTCTACCTGTGTGCGCCCGAAGGGATTCGAACCCCTAACCTTCTGATCCGTAGTCAGATGCGGAGGGCCGAACAAGCGTGATGCTCAGCGGTTTTCGTCCGTCTTGGGCGGCGTAGATGTCGTCGGTGTCGTCGCCGTTGTCGTCAGGTCTGTCGTCTGCTCTGGAGGCAGATCTGTACCGGACTTCTGGGTATCACGTGGCTGCGGACGAGTGGAGTGCCCGGAGTAACGTCATAGCGTTCTGAAGTGGGTGAGGGGAGTGCCATGCAGTTGTCGGAGTTGAGCCGCCCTTGGGTCGTCCAGGCCATCGAGTTGTGCAGGGAGACTGGGAGAACGAGATTTCTTGAGGATCACGGTTTCGAGCCTGCTCGCGAGTACTTCGTCCTATATGAAGGTTCCGCCTACGACTCGAAAGCTGTCGTCGGGGTCGCCTACGGGCTGATGAGTGGCGAGCGCTACTCGTCCGGGCACTTCACCGGGGGTCGGGGGGTAACGCGGCGTCTTGAGCAGCTGGGATTTGAGGTCACGGGGAAGTTGTCTTGGAAGCTCGAAGAACAGATCCTCGCCGCTGACCTCCTGGATCGCAACGATTGGCAACGCATCCCGGAACGGGATCAAAGAACTGTCGACCTCTCCGCACTACTGCGAGCACAGTGGGTGTACGCGCCCAGCATCCCCGAGTACCGGAGCACGGACAGCGTTCTCCACAAGTTCGAGGATCTTCGTACCGCGCACCCGAACTACCGCGGCAAGCGGACCCGCGGCGGCAATCTCTCCCTGAAGGTGGCAGCTGCGTTCGCCCAGGACCGGGAACGGATGCGTGAGCTCGCGGCGCAGCTCCGGGAACGGGGCCAACTAGACTTGGTGCTCGACCTCGGTGAGGATGACGACGTCGAAGCAGATGTCAGTACGTCCGCGGTCGAGTTCGTTGCCGCGATTGAGGGCAGAACTCGGGAACGGCTGAGCAGGGTCTACGAGCGAGACCCGAAGCTTCGCAGAGACAAGATCAGGCAGTCCCGAAAAGAACGAGACTGCATCGCCTGCGAAGTGTGCGGATTCGATTTCGAGTCGAGCTATCCCGGCGTCGGCGAAGGCTACGTCCAAGTCCATCATGTCGTCCCGTTGCACGTGAGCGGGCCGGTCAGGAACTCGCTGGGCGACTTGATACTGCTCTGTGCGAACTGCCACCAGATGATTCATCGGCCGAGGCAGTGGCTGACGCCGGATGAGCTGCGAGCAGTACTTGGATCAGCAGCCTCCTTATTGGTGTAGCGGTCGGAAGTGTCGTCAGCTGGTTGCGGTTCCACAAACTTGACCCCCAGGTCGGGTCGAGTGATGAAGATGCAGGTCAGGACGGTATTTTCATCATGCCTACACGCTCTAGATGTGCTGGTCGGCCACCAGCGTTTATAGCGTGTGGTCCCGTTCTGGTCCCGCCCAAACGGTGCGTCTACACCTCCGTGATCCGATTGCTCAACGTGACGTGATGCGTGGGTCGTCGCGTCATGGGCTTGCCGTCGGGATTTGGGCCGCTACGGGTGATGACGAGAGTATGACCTTTATCCCGTGGTGGACCATCGTCTCTACAGTTCAACGTGAACTCGGCCGACGATACTCGCACCTCCCCGTCCTCCGGGAAGATCGAGATCAGTAGGTCGGTGCCCTCGACTGTGAGGCGGATGCTGTTCCTCATTGAACCAGTATCCTGCCGATTCATCCGGCCATCTGCCAATGTCCACGACCGTCCGTCGATCACACTGTGCCACAACATATCTCAGCATTGCTTGTCGGTGGAACTACGTGGTTGTCTCGCAAGAACGGTAACCGGCGGGTCGACCAACACCTCAGTCCAGCGGAAAAGGTCGTGCAATGTGTCGGGGCCTGCATGTACCGTCCTCGCCAGCAGATCGGGCCGAACTGGTTTCGCACGGGCAGGACCACAGATGGGACGTAACAGATCGAGGCAGACACAATTGTCTGATCAAGAGACAGTGGAGATGTTCGTCTTGCGAGCCCGCCGTATCACTGAGCACTCGCTATTCAAGGACCGCGAGCTGTTCAGAAATACGCGTCGTGGGAACGTCCACATCAAGCCAAACCCTGATACCGATCCCGACGCGGCGCCGCATCTATTCGTGCAGGAGTTACCGGCCGAGGAGCTATTGGAGTCTCTCGCTGCGCGCATCCGGCCGTTGCTTCTTGATAGTGAAAGTCTCTTCTACGCCAAAGTTCTGAACGCGCTTGGCAGGCTGGTAGCCGCGAGCGACATCGCGGAGGTGGCCGAGCCGATTTCATGGTGGAAAAAGGAGTGGCGCAAGCACTACTCACCCAACGGCGAATCGGGGATGGCGTACTCGGTCATCACCGAGCAAGGGCCAGTCACGGATCGGAAACTGATGGAGCTGTGGCTCTATGGAGACCTGATCCACAGCGATGACATTGCAGGGGATGCGCTCGGTTTGGGGATTGAGTTGCGCTACCAGGCAGCGGCGGGCATCGTTGTGCGGATCGCGGAACTTGTGGAGCGAACACTGCATTTGATTCTGATCCTGGTTGACGACGGCGCTCTGACGGTGAATCCAGAAGTGTTCACTCAGCGGGTGCATGTCGGCACGACGGTTATCGAGAGGCCGATTTTAGCCCGGTTCGCCGAGACAGGAACGGTGGCGCCGATGTCATTGGAGAACCTGGACCCAGCCGTGTGGCGTGAAGTCTCAGAACTCCCGGAGGCGCTGGCAGGAGACTCGCCCTCCACCAGTTGAGCGGAGGGGTCGCAGGATCAAATCCTGTCGCCCTGACACAGATTCGATTCTGATCAGAGGCCCGTGTGGAAACATCCACAAATCGGTCGCATCGCTTCTCGGTGCCGGGATTACCGCCTTCCGCCGCTTTGACTTGTCCAGGTGACTTCCCGCCCCCTGCTTCCTCATACTGGCCATCCTGAGCTGAGGGAGGTCGTGTCAAGGGCGCTCTTTCCCTTGACACGACCGAGTGAGGTCAGACAATCGGGCCATGAGGAGGCAGGGGTTACGCAATTGTGCGGTCCGCCCCCACCACCCACCAAGGCCACGCGACCGAAGGCTATTTGCGTATCCGGCTGATCTATTCGCGGCCCTGCTGATCATTCATGATTTTGAAGCCTTCCGCCGCGTTCCACTGATCCTGATGCAGTTCGGGAAATGGCAGATGACGGCGATCGAACAGCGGAACCACAGGCTTGTTCCAGAAGTTGGCCCCGAGATCCGCCGCGTTGACAAACCATCCGAACAACACCCCGACGGGGCCGTCCTGAACTTCGGCGGTGAAGTACAGCAAACTTCCGTCGTTCGGGTTCTCAGGCCTGAAATCCTTATTCGCCACCGGAAAGTGCGGCTCGATCCCGGCGCGTGTGAACTGGTCGTGCACCGAGTAGTCATGGAACAGCGTCATGTTCACGTGGGGCATTGTGGGTGCCCCGTCCATGAAGTCGATCAACTCTGCGGGCACCTCGAACCCAACTTCCGCTATCCGGCACCCGATGTTCTTCACGTAGTAACGAGCGAGCTTTTCCGGGCCGTCGGGATCGGTCGGGAAGATCTCCCTCATGTCAACCTGAACCTTGTTCCGAAAGTACTCAGGGTCGTCCCAAGCGACTTGAACGAAAGTGTCATACGCCCTATCGAAAGACTGACTTCTGTTGTTGTTGCAATTCCTACAGAGGTTCGGGGGAAATAGGGCTGCCTTAGACCCGACTCCGTTGAGGCGAGTTGGCCTTCCTCTTCCTGTCAACATGAGATGGTCATTGCCAGCAAACGACCGCTTGAGCTGCGACGCTTTGACACGGTGCTCCCGCGAGTCGGCTAGATTGCCGCACCACCAGCATGGCGGCAACGGAGCGGACGGGCTCATGCCTTGAAGGATATGCGTGCGTTGGTGTGTCGAGAAGGTGCCGGACGATGCGCAGCTGTTGTCGATGACGGAACCACAGCCAGGCCCCACGAACGGATGCCGGCCGATTCGTCGGCGGGTTGCGGGAGAGCAAGTCGGGGACGGCTGGCGTCGTGCCCAGCACTGCCCGGTGAACGAGAAAGCGGTCAGAGTCGAACAGTCCGCGTGCTACCCCGTCGCCAAAGCGGATGCCAGAACATGCGAACAGGACCAGAATGCGCCCCGGCGGCCGGTGTGCCGCCGACGCGCCGACGCGCCGCGGTGACCGCCGTTCAGGGAACCGCGCTGCGCGTCGCCGCGCGGCGGCGGCGCGCAGCGCCGCCGGGGCGCCTTGATTCTGTATGGCGGAATTCGGCAATGACTTTGGTACGTGCCGCGCGTCGGAAGCCAGCCTCGGGCGTATTTCACGGAGCCGGTTGCGAAGTGCCTGGTGATCTTGCCCTGGTCGCGCAAATCGATGGTTGCGTTCCAACGATTCGGCTGAAGTGTTCGCGAATCGAGCTGTGCCCGGCCAGAATCGACGACATGGCTGAGCTTGCGCTGACGGCGGACCGTCGTGATGAACTAGCCGCGTTGCTGGGTGATGAGCAGCGTCTTCGTGCCGAGTATCCGCAGGTGGCGGAGTACCTGGATACTGCGCCGATGTTGCCGGGGACCGGGAACGATCAGGCGGACGCCGCGTTCGATCTGCGGTTCGTGCACTACATGACCGGAGGTCGTTCGGACAGCTCGAATCCGTACTGGGACATCGTTGCGCCGTCGGTAGGCGAGCACGAAGGTCGTCGGGTAGTGAACGGTGGCCGTGCCAACGGTAGTGCGCGACTTGGCTTTGCACAGACAATCTTGCAGGCGGCCTACGCGTATGCGATTCCGTCGCCGGAGACGATCGACTGGATGTCTCGGTTCTGCGATGGCCGCACGGTGGTCGAACTAGGAGCCGGTCGGGGATATTGGGCGGCGCAACTGGTGAGTGCGGGTCTGAATGTCGAGGCGTACGACTCGGAGCCTCCGGACCGGACCGAGAACGTCTCGTTCGTGCGGGCAGCGGGGCAAACCAATGTGTGGCACGGCGTCGGTGATCTTGATGAATTCACCGCCCGATCGAGTAGCGGGGCGGGTGATGTGCTGTTCCTCTGCTGGCCGCCGGGGTGGGGCAACACGATGGCGTCGGAGGCACTTGCCGCGTTCGAGGCCGCGGGTGGTGAACGGGTGGTCTACATCGGGGAGCCGAAAGGCGGGAAGACCGGTGATGACGCGTTCTTCGATGCGCTGCTGGCTGGCTGGGAGCTGAAATCTGAAGACGGGCAGTATGTTTCGTGGTGGAATCTTGCGGATCGGGCGGAGGGCTGGGTTCGGCGCTGATGTTTGCCAACCTGACCGGGTGGCGAGGGGTCAGGTTGGCGGCCCACGGGATTGTCTTCTATGCCTCGGTGCTGGTGCCTGTTGCCGGATTCAACGCCATCCGAAAGACGAACGCGTCATAGCGGTCTCGCGGATAGGAAACATCCGACACCATGATCACGCGACCTTCCGTAGTGATAAACCGCTGGTGAACGGTCTTCACGAGATCTCCAGGGGTTGTTCGCAACCAGACGGCATGAGATTGCGTCGGGAGCTGATCCGAGACGGTCTCCTCGAGCACAGACGCGCTGGATGCGTCGATGACATCAATAGGCTGAAAGGTGTCGGATACGGAGATCGGCCGACCGTCGTCACTGGCGCGGGTGAAGATGTGGGTGACCTCTTGACCGGCGGAGATGCCGAAGGTTTCGGCAAGTTCTTCGGTGGCAGGGACACGTTCGGTTGTCCGAGTGATTCGGATGTCGCTGTCGGACTCGTTTCCGAAGGTCACTTCGGGATCCTCCATCTGCCGTTCCGGCGATATCCGGATGAGGTTCGGGCGGTCGGCTACGAAGACGCCGCGCCGCCGAACAGATCGAACGAGGCCCTGGCTCTGAAGCAACTCGAGCGCCTTTCGAACGACAATGTCCGAGACGTTGTTGAGTGCGGCAATTTCGGCATAGCTAGGAAGTTGCGTTTTGGGGGGTAGCTCGCCGCTGCGGATTCGCCGCGCGTATTCGCCCGCGATGGAGACATAGGCAGGTTCCGCCATTGAGCACAATCCCTTCGATCCGTGTCACCTGACCAGTGACCAGCACATTTCCAGTATACCGAGCTTCGTATACGTAAAGCTGGATCTGTCCAGGTCAGACGCAATCTACCGACCTTGATCAATCGTCGTTCGGTTCATCCCTTTGCGGCCGGCGGAGGCTTACTTCGCATCGTGCTCGTCGTCTTCGGTCTGCTTGCGAGTTGACTGCTCTGTTCGATCTTTCGGTGTCCGTTGTGGCCAGTACGCCACGGTGGGGTACACGATCACCGAAAGGATGATGGCCGCGAGGAGGAGACGAAGCGTCTCCCAGCCACTCATACGAGCCTCGTCGCGGGGTGCACGGTAGCCCAGCGGGCGAACGACATTCGCGGAACGATGCTTTCCACGTCGGTGATGCCCATGAGGGTGTGCAGTACGAGCGGGTCCAGATAGCCCAGCGATGGCACGATCACCGCGTCCACGTCCGCCGCGCGCACCTGGTCGACCAGCGGCACTAGCGATATGTCCGGCGGCCAGATGAGGGCGTACCCCAATCGTCTTGCCATTCGGCAAGTCTGGGCGCGGTCCCACTCTGGTGCGGGGCTGACACCGAGGTCTATCCATGCGAATGCGGTTGGACGGAATCTCATCGCGTACTCCTGATCCGTGCTCCGGTCGCCCCGCCGCTCGGACTCCTTGAGACGTACCGCATAAGCCTGGCGGCTGGCCGTGGTTTACGTCACATCGTATACGTAGGTGCGTATACGTACAACACGGTCAGATCTGTTGGCGTCGAGCGATCCGACATGGCCTCCAACCTGGCATTTCGCCGCTCTCTCAATCTTTCGTATACGTAAATCCTTGTGCGTATACGATGCTACGTATACGGTGAGATTGTCGCCGCACCGGACGGTCGGCGAGATCAGAAACATCGACGGAGAGACAAGGGAGTTCAAGCACATGGCGATTAAGAGGGGTTATCAGTTCCCGATCCAGTTGGCTGCGGCGTTTCCGCAGAAGCTGCTGCTGCTGGGCGATATCGCGCGGATGACGAAGTACAACCCGGACCCGCGCGCGACTGCCGAGCCGATGTTCGACATCGACCCGAAGACGGGGGAGGGGACCGGCAAGGCGTTGTGGAAGGCCACGGTCACCGACCCACACGAGGGTCAGGACGGCAAGGCCAAGCGGGCCTCGTTCGAGGTCATCTTCATCTCGGACGTGCAGCCGATCCCAGTGGGCGACGAGATCGTTCCTGGCACCGGGATGCGGATGATCGAGCTGGAGGGCCTGACCGCTGAGCCAAAGGTGATGGGGCAGGGCGAGTTCAAGTACCTGGGTTACCAGTACCGGGCTACCGGCATCGTGGGGGACACCTCGGGAGCCAAACTCCCCGCGGCTGATCCGGGTGCGGCCCGTCCTTCCGGCGCTAAGGCGGCGTGATGGCTACGGCGGACCAGTCGGCGGGGACCTCCGGCACTCGTGCGCGACGCTGTTGTTCACGATGGGTGTGGACGCGGCGACGGTGCAGCGGATCTTGCGCCATAGCTCGATCACCGTGACCACGGGCATCTACATCGACGTGATCGACGAGGTGCAGCAGGACGCGGTCAATGGCATGGACAGCCTTTTCGAGTGACCATTGTCGTCAAATGGTGTCGTCAAAGATGCCAGAAAACCCCTTCCGATACCGTGGAAGGGGCCTTCTACCTGTGTGCGCCCGAAGGGATTCGAACCCCTAACCTTCTGATCCGTAGTCAGATGCTCTATCCGTTGAGCTACGGGCGCATGCCTGTGTTCAGTTATCACCCCGGTGAACCGGGGTGTGGCGGAGGCGAGAGGATTTGAACCTCCGGTCCCCGTGAAGGGACAACTCATTAGCAGTGAGTCCCATTCGGCCGCTCTGGCACGCCTCCTGGAGCCTTCTCTTCGAGGGCACCGGTCCTTTCGAACCGCCGAACAGGAAGGTTACAGTAGCCTACGTCCAGATCGCAAAACGCCAGGTAATCACCGAAGATTGCTGTCGAACCAGTCGAAAATCCGGCTCTGGGAATCGATGAGATCGAAGTCTTCGTCGCCGCCGGATCGGTCGGCGCGGTGGTGCAGGCCGGGATAGGTCACCACGAGGCTGGCGACCGCGGCGCGGGCGGTGGCGTCGCGGAGTTGGTCCACCTGGGCGGGCGGGGTGTCCGGGTCGTCGGCGCCGAAGAGCCCGAGCCATGGTGCCTGCAGATTCGGGGCCGCGCGAATGAGGGCGTCGGCTTCGTCGGTGAGTGGTTCGACGATGCCGGATGCGGCGACACTGACCGCGGCGCCGACGGGGCGATTGGTCGCCACCAGGAAGGCGGCGGTGCCCGCATGGTCGAAGCCGAGCACGCCGATGCAGTCCGGGAAGACACCGCGGCGGGTGAGCCAGTCGAAGCAGGCGTCGAAATCGTCGAAGAGCTCGTCGCCGAATACCTCGCGCGCGGGCTCGCCGTTGATGCGATGGAACAGATTGGGCGCGACCACCGTCCAGCCCTCGGTCGCCAGGGCTTTCATGAGTTCCAGCAATGACCCGGTGAACTCCCGGGCTTCGTGCAGCATCACAATGCCGCCGCGCGCATTGCCCTCCGGCTCGGCCACCGTGATGGGCACCTGAATATCGGCGGTCCGAGTCCGATCGTCGGTCGATGATTGTGGGTCCGAACCGGAAATGATGTCGTCGCGACTACGTAGCGGCGCAATATCGTCGTAAATGCCCGACATGGAACCAGGGTAGGTGGATCTGCTGATCTTCGCGAGAAATTGCACGTGAGCGGCCCTGACGGCCAGTTTTTCCGGCACCCGGCATATGGTTGAACTGTGACAGCGCATATCCGGCCGGACCTCGATTCGATCCCGGCGTACGTCCCCGGCCGCAACCATCCTGGCGCGGTCAAGCTCGCCAGCAACGAGACCACCTTCGGTCCGCTCCCGGCCGCCGCCAAGGCCATTGCCGAGGCCGCGGAACTGGCGAACCGCTACCCGGACAATCAGGTCACCGAGTTGCGCGCGGCCATTGCGGACTTCCTCGGCGTCTCCTCGGCGAACGTCGCGGTCGGCTGTGGTAGCGTCGCGCTGTGTCAGGAACTGGTGCAGATCACCTGTGACGCACCGACCGATGAGGTGCTGTTCGCCTGGCGCTCTTTCGAGGCGTATCCGATCGTCACCCAGGTCGGCAATGCCACCGCCGTGCGGGTGCCGCTCACCTCCGACCATGTGCACGATCTGGCTGCTATGGCCGCCGCGGTCACCGAGCGCACCAAGCTGATCTTCGTCTGCAATCCGAACAACCCGACCGGCACCGCGGTCGGTGCGGCCGAACTGGTCCGCTTCCTGGACGCGATTCCGGAGCATGTGCTGATCGTGCTGGACGAGGCCTATTTCGAATATCTGCGGCTCACCCCCGAGCAGCGTCCGAACGGTGTCGAGCTGGGGCGCAATCGGCCCAATGTCGTAGTGCTGCGTACCTTCTCCAAGGCGTACGGTCTGGCGGGACTGCGCGCCGGTTATGCGGTCGGGGATCCGGCGGTGATCACCGCGCTGATGAAGGTGCACATTCCGTTCAGCGTGAACCGGGTCGCCCAGGCCGCCGCGATCGCCTCGCTGGAGGCGCGGCACGAACTGTTGGATCGCACCGACACCCTCGTCGTCGAGCGCGATCGGGTGCGCGAGGCACTGCTCGTCGCGGGCTACCGGGTGCCGCCGAGCGAGTCGAACTTCCTGTGGCTGCCGCTGGGCGAGCGCAGCGCCGAATACGGCGAGGCGAGCGCGGAGGCCGGGGTGCTGCTGCGACCGTACGGTACCGACGGTGTGCGGGTGACCATCGGTGATCCGCACGAGAACGACCAGTTCTTGCGGTTCGCGACCGATCCGGATGTGTTGGCGCGCTTCGGAATCGGCTAGACGCCCAGCGCCCGCGAGATTGTCGGCCAGGACAGACCCAACTCATCGGCCCAGTACGGCCATGAATGGGTACCGGTCGCCCGGAAATTCGCGGTCACCGGAATCCCGAGTGCGGTGAGCCGATCGGCCAGCCTGCGGGTGCAGAGATTGGTCGCGGCCTCGAGCGGACCGCCGAATCCGATGGCGCTGACCAGATCCGGGTTGTTCGGGGTGTCGTATTTGCCGGGCAGTCCGCTGCCGACCGACAGATAGATCGCCTTGCCGCGCAACGCTTCCGCGTGCAGCAGCACGTCATGGTCCAGCCAGGCGGGATCGTGTTGATCGCCGAACATATTGTCCGGTCCGCCGCGGTAGGTCGCGATCACCGCGCGGGCCTGCGCCTGCCCGAGATCGGTTCCCATGGAGAAGCATCCGCTGTGCGCGGCGATCGCCGCGTACAGCTTCGGCTGCCGGAAGGCCAGCATCATCGCGGCCTCGGCGCCCATGGAGACGCCCATGACGGCATTGCGTCCGTTGCCGTTGAATTTCGCGTCGATGAGTGGCGGCAGTTCCTTCGTCAGGAAGGTCTCCCACATATTGGTGCCGAGTACCGGATCCGGGTGCTGCCAGTCGGTGTAGAAGCTGGCCGGTCCGCCGACCGTCAGCACCACGTTGACGTCCTTATCTTCGAAGAACTTGTCCGCGTGGCCGAGCTCGGTCCAGTTATTGCTGTCCGACTCGGCACTGCGCCCGTCGAGCATGTAGACGGTCGGTCGCGGATGGTCCTGTACCCGCGGCAGCAACACCTGCACCTCGACGGCGCGACTCATCGCGGGTGAATTCACCCACACCCGCAGCCACCGGTCGTTGACGGGCACGATCCGATCGATCGAAGCGCGCGTCACGTAGGGGACGGTCGGCTCCGCGGGCGAGGGACCATCCGCCGAGCCGGTATTCGGGCGGGGCAGATCGCCCGGCGCGGCTAGCACCCGGGGTGGGCCGAACACCGCCGCACCGGCAATCAGTGCGACGCTAACCAGGACGCTGGACACCCAGCGCCGCACCTCGCGCCGAGACAGCATGCCGCCCATCCTGCCAGAAATGCGAAGGCGGGCACGCCAGCGATGAACACGCTGGTCGGCATCTGATGTGCGGCACTTTGTCTGGCTATTTCGCGGCAAGATCACCTTGCCGGCGGCGTTGCACTCCACGCAGTGCCGAATCGCCGCCGCGATGAACCACGTTGCCGCGAACGGACACACCACGATGTCGGCGAGATCGCCAGGTTCGGGTTCGACGATCCAGGCGACGATCCCGGCTTCGATGTCGAGCCGTCGGCGCGGATCCTGTCCGCCGACGAGTAGCGCCACCGCCGCCGGTGATCACCGGCCGCATCCGGCGGAAGATGCGCCAAATGCCGAGCAGCGAGGCCGGATTCAGCGGTCCGCAGATTCCGAACAGGCATTATGTCGAATTCAGGCACACGGCCAGCACACCGGTCTTACCCTTCTATGCGGGCGTTTTCAGGCGTCGATTGGGACGAGCATGATCGTGGACAGCAAACGGCAGCGGCCAGGTCATGCTGCTGTGTGCGCGCTCGGCAACTCGACAGCCTGCACGATTTCGCTGCCGAAACGGTCTGCCGCATCCGGGGTTCCCGCAATGCGAGGGCTATCGCGCGGACCTCCGATGTAGCCCGGTGTCAGCCGCGCGCCGCGCGCGAATTTCTCTGCTCGATCAATGCCTGTCTGTTTAGCCGCAGTACCTGATGCCCGACCGGAGAACACCGTGAATCAAGCGTTACCCGTCATGTCGCTCGAAAGCACCGCTGACACAAACCCTTTCGGCCTCGATCTGAAAAGGCGGATGCGGGAGTGCGATGAGTTCTTCCGATTGCCCGAACTCGCGCATCTGTCCGCGCACCGCCGCCGCACCGCATTGGAGCAACTACAGCAAACCGGCAGCTACGTGCAGACCGCCGAGGAAATCCTCATCGGCGCCAAGCTCGCCTGGCGCAACCACGCCCGCTGCGTCGGGCGAAAACACTGGCGATCACTGAAATTGCTCGACGCACGGCGGGTGCGCTCGGCCCGCGATCTGGCCGAGGTCTGCTGGCAGCACCTGCATATGGCGACCAACGGCGGCGCCATCCAATCGATGATCACCGTCGGCCCACCGCGCCAGGCCGACGGCCGCGAATTCCGGATCGTCAGTCCGCAGCTCATCCGGTATGCCGGTTATCGCAATGGCGACGGCACCGTCACCGGCGACCCGTCCAACATCGCGATCACCGAATTCGCCATGAAGCTCGGGTGGCGCGGCGCGCGCACGCCCTTCGACATCCTGCCGGTGCTCATCAGCACCCCGGACGAGCCGATCCGCTGGTTCGACGTCCCGCCCGAACTGGCCCGGGAGGTCGAACTCGAACATCCCGAATTCGACTGGTTCGCCGGACTCGGCCTGAGATGGCATGCGCTGCCCGCCGTTTCGAATATGAACCTGGAGGTCGGCGGTATCACCTACCCGTTCGCGCCGTTCAACGGCTGGTATATGGGCGCCGAAATCGGCGCACGCAATCTCAGCGATACCACCCGGTACAACATGTTGCCGCTCATCGCCGAAATGATGTGCCTGGATACCAGGCACGAACGTTCGCTGTGGCGCGATCAGGCCCTGGTCGAATTGAATCGTGCTGTGCTGCACAGCTTTCGAAAGGCCGGGGTGTACATCGTCGACCATCACACGGTCGCCAAACAGTTCTGCGACCACGTCAATCGGGAGCAGGCCGCGGGCCGCAAATGCCCGACCGACTGGAGCTGGGTCAACCCGCCGATCTCGTCGGGCGTGACCCCGACCTTCCACCGCTACTACGACGATCCCGAACCAGACCTGCGCCCGAATTTCGTGCGGCGGGACTTCGGCGACGAGGGTGAAATCTGATCTTCGTTCGGCAGCGGTAGTGCGGTCGATGGACAAGAATGAGTCCATGGCACGGCGCTCCATGGACTCGAAATGGGAAGAATTCGGCGCGCATCTCGAAGGTGCGCCGGGGCGGCTGCCGGTGGAGGTGCGGCGGTCGATCCGGGCACGTGCCTCGGGTGTGGAAGATGCGGCCGGGGTCCCCGACGATCTCGCCGATTTTGTCGAGCTGGTCGCCGAGCGCTCGTATCGGATCACCGAAAAGAACATCACGACACTGGCCGAGGCCGGCCGCAGCGACGACGAAATCTTCGAGGCCGCCGCCATCGCGGCCTACGGCGCCGCCGACCGACGGCTGCGTGCCGCCCGCCGCTCCTGGGAGGGGCGATAGAAAATGTGGCTCGACGCAATGGAATCCGGGCAAGAACTCCCGGCCCGCATCATGTTCGCGACCATGCAACGGTTGGGCGGCACCGAGGTGCCCGCGGTTATGAAGGTCATCTGCTACCGGCACCGCTACTTCGGCACTCCGCTGTCCGACCTCATCCAGGACGCTATGCGAGGGCCGTCCTTCTGGACCGTCGCCGAACGCGAAATCTTCGCGACCAGGGCCTCCCAGTCCAATGAATGCCCGTTCTGTCAGTCCGCCCACCGCGGCATCGCGGGTGCGTATATCGCCGTCGATCTGGTCGACGAGGCCCTGGCCGACGGCGATAGCTCACCTCTGCGCACCGAAGCCCGCGCCATGCTCGAATTCGTCGGCAAAATGGTCCGCGACCCCGACGGTCTGACGCCCGGCGACGCCGACCAGGTACGTCAGGCCGGTGTCACCGCCGAGGCCTTCGATGAAGCCGTCTGGGTGGCAACCCTCTTCAACGTCATCAACCGAGTAATGAATACCGTGGGCGCCGAAGCCCTCGAAGCCGGCCAGGCCCGAGTCGGCGCTCGCTTCATCAAGGCCTTCGGTTACCGAACACCGCCTCCGGTGCGTTTCCTTTCCCGCGGCGCTCGAGTCGCTCGATAAAGGCGAATCCCGGCACACTTGGGCCTGACCTGCACGAAGGCATGATCCGGGCCAGCCGCCACCACATCGGCCTTGGCGGCGGGTAATTCACCTGGGCTGCAGCGTATTACGGGTTTGCGTGCGGAGCGGATGCGCCGCTGCGGGCGGCGCATCGACGACGACGTGTCGGCGCAAATCCGGCGGGCCGGCGTCAGAGTCGGGTGCCGTTGACCATCAGTGCCACGTCGATATTGCCTCGCGTGGCGTTGGAGTACGGGCAGACCTGGTGGGCCGTTTCGACAAGCTCGATCGCCTGTTCGTCGGTGACCGAGGGCAGCGTGATGCGCAGTTCGACACCGAGCGCGAAGCGACCGCCGTCGATCGGGACCAGTGCTACCGACGAGTCGATGCGCGCGTCGCTGGCCTCGAGCTCGGCTCGCCGCCCGATCAGAGCGAGTGTCGTGCCGAAACAAGCGGCGTACCCGATCGCGAAGAGCTGCTCAGGATTTGCGCCCTCCCCATCTCCGCCCAGTTCTTTGGGCTGGCGCAGATCCAGATCCAATCGCCCATCGGATGTGCGCCCGTGACCGTCCCTGCCTCCGGTGACGTGCGCCTCGGCCGTGTACAGCGCGGTGGTCATCCTCGAACTCCCTTCGTAGGTAACGGAATAGAACATTTGCACTTCAAAAACAGGAAGTCAATAGTTTAGTATCTGGTACCGCCACGAACTGCGATATCGGTCCAGCGGAATCTGCTGATCGGGTTCTGCCATGCTGCGCAAGGAGATTCACCAATGACCACGTTCGTTCTCGTGCACGGCGCCTGGCACGGCCCCTGGGCCTGGGACCGCGTCGTCCCGCTACTGCGCGCCGATGGGGCGCGCACGCTCACCCCGGACCTCGACACCGGTGGCGACCAGGGACTCCACGACCATGCGGCCGCGGTGATCGCGGCACTCGACACCCTTCCCCGGGACGATGAGCTGATCCTGGTCGGGCACAGTTACGCGGGCCTGGTGGTCCGGGAGGCGGCGGACGCGCGACCCGACATCGTCGACCACATCGTTCTCGTGAACGGATGGTTCGGGGGCGACGGTGCCAGCATGTTCAGTTTGGCTCCCGACTCCTTCGTCGAAGCGATGCGCAAGGCGGCCGAGACGACCGGTGACGGATTGCAGATTCCGGCGCCGCCCGCCAGTGCCTTCGGCATCACCGACACCGATACCGCGGCCTGGCTCACCGCACGTCTGCTCCCACACCCGCTGCGCACGTTCACCGAGCCCACGCGTTTGACCGGAGCCGTCGACCGGATTGCCGGAACCGCTATCTGCTCCCGACCCCAGACCTACCCCTTCGACCGGTTCGCCGCGGCTGCGGGGTACCGGACCAACGCATTGAACGGCTCGCACGATGTCATGCTGTCCGAACCAGAGGCACTCGCCGAAATGCTCCTGACCTCGTGCTCGTTCAAAAATGAGAAGCGCAAAGTCTAAAGTGATGAAGTGGAACAGCGATCGTACAACCAGTACTGCGCGACCGCGCGCACCCTCGATCTCGTCGGTGAGCGCTGGACGCTGCTGCTGATCCGCGAACTGCTGACCGGCCCCAAACGGTTCAGCGACCTGCAGGCCAGCCTTCGTGGTCTCGGCACCGGTCTGCTCGCGACACGCCTGAAACATCTGGAACGCGAGGGACTGGCAGAAAAGATCACGCTCCCGCCACCCGCCCGTACCCCCGCATACGCCCTCACCGAGGCCGGTGCGGAACTCGAGACCGCGATCCTCGCATTGGCCCGATGGGGTCTGAAGTGGGCGATGAGCGAACCGCGTCCCACCGAGACATTCCACCCCGGCTGGGCTGTCCTCGGCCTACGAGCCTGCTTCAATGCCGAGGCCGCCGCCGGACTCCGCGCGGTGTACGAGTTCCGCATCGACGACGAGGTCTTCCACGCCCGCATCGATGACGCGACGATCGAGACGCTGCACGGACCCGCTCAACACCCCGACGCGATCATCGCTATCAGTGAGTCGGAGTTCCGCCGCCTGACCAGTCAAGGCCAAACGTTCGCCGAGGCGATTGAAACCGGCGTCGCATCCGCGACCGGTGACGACCAAGCCCTGCGCCGGATCAAAGGCCTGTTCAGCCTGCCGCCACCATCGGCCCGAAAGTCGGATCGGCCGTAGCGTGTTCGGGGATCGTGACGAAAGTCTGACGGTGTGGCCCGGTTGCGGCAATTGTCGCCGCGTTGGCAGCAGAATCGGGGCATGACCTCGGATAACGATGGAGTGTGCAGCGGACACCGGCACCTGGGGTGGTGGTGATATGCGGGTGCTGCTGACCGGGGCGGCCGGATTTATCGGCGCACGGGTGCATCAGGAGTTGATCGGTGCCGGACATGAGGTGGTGGCGATCGATGTGATGTTGCCTGCGGCGCATGGGGTAGGCGCGGCTGTTCCGGAGCACGTGCGGCTGGTTGATGTGCGGGATGTGGCTGCGCTGGATTCGGTATTGCCGGGAATCGATGTGGTTTGTCATCAGGCCGCGGTCGTGGGTGCGGGGGTGAGTGCGCAGGATGCGCCCGCTTATGCGAGTCATAACGACTTGGGGACCGCGATCCTATTGGCGGCGATGGACCGGGCGGGGTGTCGACGGTTGGTATTGGCTTCCTCGATGGTGGTTTATGGGGAGGGGCGGTATCGCGGGGTTCGGGCCGGGGCGGTCGAGGTCGGGGTGCGCCGGCGCGGGGATCTCGAGCATGGGATGTTCGAGCATCGCGATCCGGATTCGGATGAGGTCTTGAGTTGGGCGGCGGTGCCGGAGAATGCGCCGTTGCGGCCGCGGAGTCTTTATGCGGCGGCGAAGGTGGCGCAGGAGCACTATGCGGCCGCGTGGGCGGCGGTAACCGAATCCGGGGTCACCGCATTGCGCTATCACAATGTCTATGGCCCCGATATGCCAAGGGATACACCGTATTCCGGCGTCGCCGCGATCTTCCGATCGGCGCTGGAGGCGGGTAACCCGCCGCAGGTTTTCGAAGATGGCGGGCAGGCGCGGGATTTCGTGCACGTCAGCGATATCGCGGCGGCGAATCTCGCGGCGGTCGAACACGCGCACACCGGTTTCGTGCCGCTGAATATCGCCTCGGGACATCCGATCACCATCGGCGCGGTTGCCGGCACCCTGGCCGCGGCGCGGGGTGGTCCCGAACCGGTGATCACCGGACGCTATCGCCCCGGCGATGTGCGCCATATCGTTGCGAGCCCAGAACAGGCGCAGCGCATGCTGGGATTCACCGCGCGGGTGGATCCGCTCGACGGCCTGGCCGAATTCGCCTTCGCACCGTTGCGCGCGGTCGCGGGGGCGGGTGCACCGGTGGCTTAACTCAATTGCCGTTGAGGGGTAGTCGAACTTCGAAGCGGCAGCCCTGCTCTCGATTCTCGGCGGTGATATCGCCGTGGTGGGCTTCGACCAGACCGGCCGCTATCGCGAGACCCATACCGCTCCCGGAGGACACGCCATCGGAGGCGACGGGGGAGCGGGCGGCGGTGCCGCGATAGGCGACCTCGAATATGCGTGGCAGATCGGCCTCGCAGATGCCCGGACCGGTGTCGTCGACGCGCGCCCAAGCCTGCCCGTCGGAGGTGCCCGCGGATATCGCGACCTGGCCGCCGGGCGGAGTGTGGGCGATCGCATTGGAGACCAGATTGGTCAGCACCCGGCCGAGGGCACGATCGCTCGCCGCGACCACGATTTCGGAGTCGGGTTGTTCCGCGCGCAGCAGAACCTTCGCGCGCTCGGCATTCGGGCGGTTGGCGGCCAGCACCTCATCGATCAACTCACGCAGATCGACCGGCTCCAGTTCCAAACGCAATGCACCCGCGTTGATCTTCGACATCTCGAACAGGTCGTCGACCATGACCGACAGCCGATCCGTTTCGCGCACAATCTGTTCCGCGTAGCGCGCCACGTCGGCGGTACCGGTCACCACGCCGTCGGAAAGTCCCTCGGCCATCGCGCGGATACCGGCCAACGGGGTCCGCAGGTCGTGGCTGACCCAGGCGACCAGCTCACGGCGGGAGCGCTCCGCCATTCGCTCCTGTTCGCGGATCTGCTTCTCCCAGACCGTCTTTCGGGCCTGTTCGCGCCCGAGCAGCAGCGCGGCGGGTACGGTGACCGCCGCGACCACCGCCAGCACCACCGCCGTGCGCTCGAGTTCATCGGTGAACATCAACCCGCTGACCCCGATAATGCCCGCGAGCGTGGACAGCGTCGGGATCAGCACCAGCACCGCCATGCTCGCGGTCATGGAGCGATTGCTGGTAGCGCGCAGAATCGCGGCGCCGATGGCGACGATCGGAAGCGAACAGGCCAGCGCGTAGCCGATCAATTGGAGGGTGTTCTCAGGCACTGGATTCTCCATTCCGGCCCCAGATATAGCCGCGGCCCCACACCGTCTCGATCCGGTGCCGGTCCCCGAGTTTCGCCCGCAGCCGCTTGATATGGACGGTGACGGTGGACAAGTCGCCGAAATCCCAACCCCACACCTTGGCCAGCAGTTCCTCCCGGCTGAACACCTGGTGCGGGTGACGCAGCAGGAAGACGAGCAGATCGTATTCGCGCGCGGTCAGATCGACCGGCCTGCCATCCACCAGCGCCGACTGCGAATCCGGCCGCACCTCGACCGCACCGTCGCGCAGCACCTCCGTGCTCGGCTGCCGGGTCGCCTGCGAACGCCGCAGCACCGAGGCGACACGCAATGCGAGCTCGCGGGCGCTGAACGGCTTGGTGACGTAGTCGTCGGCGCCGGCCTCCAGACCGAGTACGCGATCGTCCTCGTCGCCGAGCGCGGTGAGCAGGATGATCGGGGTGTCCGGGCGCGGGCCGGAACGAACCGCACGGCAGATTTCGATACCGTCAGGCGCGGGCATCATCACGTCGAGGACGGCCAGCTCCACCGGGTCGCCGGTGGGTTCGGTGAGTTGGGCCAGGGTCGATGCGCCGTCCGCGGTTTCCACGACGGTCAGCCCGTCGCGTTCGAGGTAGCGCCGCACCACGTCACGGACCAGCGGGTCGTCGTCGGCGATCAGAATGCACATGGATTACCAATTCGTCAGGATCGTGTGGGCGAGTACGAGGGTGCCGAGCGCTTGTAGGAAGAGCCAGGCTCGGGCGGTGGACCGCGGCAGAAACGCGGTCGCGGCGAGCAGCCAGACGTCGAACGGCAGCCAGATGCGCTCGGTCTCCGCCTTGCTCAGGCCACTGAGGTCTGCCACCAATATCGCGCACATTGCCGCCGCTACCAAGAGCGCGGTCGCATCGAATGGTCGGCGCAGGTGCGCGAGTGCGCCCGGTAAGCCGGCGGCCGTGGCCAGGCCGACGGCGCAGACGGTGGCGGCGAGATTCGCCCACACCCAGTACGCGTAGGGGCGCTCGGCGGCGATGCCCTGGTAGTAGCGCTCGACCACCAGGTGGTAGCCGTCCAGCCACCAGAAACCGGCCAGCGTAACGGCCGCCACGACCAGCAGCGCGCCGAATACGGCAGGCAGCAGCGGCCGGACGGTTCGGCCCGCGATCAGGACCGCGACGGCGGGGACGGCCATGACCACGAGACCGTAGCTGAGGTACATGCCGAGCCCGAACAGCACACCGGCGGCGATCGCGACTCGTGGCCGCCGGATCGCGATCGCGAGCAGCGCCACCGCCCATGCCGTGACACCCGCGAAGATGGCGTCCGCCGAAACCGCGATCCACACGGCGGCGGGCGCCATCGTCAAGAATGGCAATGCTTTTCGGGCTCGATCCGCGGCATCGAGTGCGCGCAGTGCGACCGCGACCGCGACGATGGCACTCGATCCGATCAGCAGACATGCAAGTCCCGCCCAACCTCCGCCGCGCAGGCCGATGCGATCGAGCAGGACGAAGAACAGCAGTGCGCCGGGTGGATGTCCGGAGACGTGGGTCGTCCAGGAATCCGGTTGGAAATCCAGGATGCGGCCGGAGAATCCGCGCAGCATGGCCGCGATATCGCGGACGCCGGGGACTTCGTGCAGATATTCGTGGGAGTCGGTGAGTCGTCCGGCGAATCCGCGCTGCCAGCCGTCGATCATGGCCAAGGCGAAAGCCCAGGCCAGAGCGGTCACCCAGGAGACGACGAGCAGCCGTCGCCAGGGCAATAGCTCGGCCGCCGTTGGGCCGTATCGGATGACCAGCACCGCGACCGTGATGGCCGGTACCGAACCCCAGCCGACGTGCGGCAACCAGTTGCCGAAGATCGGGGCGGCACCCGCGTAGAGCTTGCTGCGCCACTGTTCGCTGGCAATTCGCGGAACCAGGAATGCTGCCAGCGTGAGTGCGGCGGCGATACCTACGCCCGGAAACTCGCGGGGTATCGGGGCGCGCGGCCGTGTCACGGCCTCCGTCACGTCATGCACGAACCTCACGATAGGGCCGCGGTGCGTGGAAATCCGTGCTCGAGCGGTTGTGAATGCGGATGTCACTGTTTCGTCACCAGTTTCGCGGCGGTGATTCGGCCGGGCTGGCCTAGCGTCGACAAGGTGACCGAGACCCTCCACAATTCGGGCGGCGTGACCGTGATCATCCCGTGCCGAGACGAAGCTGAGGCGTTGCCAGATGTACTCGCGGCCATCCCGGCCGGTTTCGATGCGCTGGTCGTGGACAATGGCTCGACCGATGCGACGGCCGAGGTGGCCCGCCGGTGCGGTGCCGCGGTCGTATCCGAGGCGCGGCCCGGGTACGGGGCCGCGGTGCAAGCCGGGATTGCTTCGGCCAGTACCGATTTGGTCGCCTTTCTCGATGGTGACGGATCGATGGATCCGGCGGAATTGCCGCCGCTGGTCGAATTGGTGCGTGCGGGTGCCGATTTGGCGGTCGGTCGGCGCAAGCCGGTGCATCGGGGTGTGTGGCCGTGGCATGCGCGGGTCGGCAACCTGGTCGTTGCCGGGCGACTGCGTCGCCGATACGGGCTGCCGGTGCACGATATCGGTGCCATGCGGGTGGCCCGCCGCGCCGCGCTGCTCTCCCTCGGACCGCTGCACACCCGCTCCGGCTATCCACTGCAACTGTTGATCGGTGCGGCGGGGGCGGGGTGGCGCGTGGTCGAGCGGGATATCGCGTATCGGCCACGGGCGGGCGGTGTTTCGAAGGTGTCGGGATCTTGGCTCGGCACCCTGCGCGCCACCCGCGACTTCCTGGCGGTACTGCGATGAACTACTTTCGCCCCTCGCCGGTGGCCGCGACACTGCTTGTGCTGGCCAAGGCTCCGATTGCCGGACTCGCCAAAACACGTCTGACACCGCCGCTTTCGCCGACGGAAGCGGCTCAGGTCGCGGCGGCGTCGCTGCTGGATACCTTGGCATCGATGTCGCGCAGTCCGGTTGCGCACCACATCGTGGCATTCACCGGGGAGCTCGCCGACGCGGAGTGCGCGGATGAAGTAGCGAGGGCGCTGACTGGTTTCGAAGTCATACCGCAGCGTGGCGCATCGTTCGGTGAGCGTCTGGCCAATGCGCACGCCGATGCCGCGCGGCACGGGTTGCCGGTATTACAGATCGGCATGGATACTCCGCAGATCGGCCCGGAGGTGCTGACCTGGGCCGCCCGTGAGCTCGTACTGCGCGCGGATACACTGCTCGGCCCCGCCGACGACGGCGGGTGGTGGGCGCTCGGGCTGCCGACACCGCAGGCCGCGCGCACACTCGTCGACGTTCCCATGTCGACCGATCGAACCGGCGAACTCACCCGAGATGCCATGCAGTGCTGCGGCCTTCGCGTGCGCTCGCTACCGCGCTACAACGATGTCGACACCTTCGCCGACGCACTCGAGGTCGCGCGTGATTCCGACGGTCGGTTCGCGCGCTTGATCCACCAGTTGCACGACACCCTGCTGGCACACCGATGAGCGATATCGACATCTTCGACCTCGCGCTGGCGGGGCAGGACTGCTGGGTGCGTGATGCGGACGGACGGCGTCATCCCCTGCGCACCCGGCGCTGGTTGGGTTTCGACGCCGCCGACCGTCCGGCCGATGCGGCGCTGACCTGCTGTTGCGATGGACCGACGCTCGATCTGGGATGTGGGCCGGGACGGCTGGTCGAGGCACTGCTGCGGCGCGGGATCATCGCATTGGGTGTCGACATCTCGCCGATGGCCGTGGCCACCACCAGATTTCGTGGTGCACCCGCATTGCGTCGGGACCTGTTCGGGCCGCTGCCGGGTTCGGGTCGTTGGTCCTACGCGATCCTGGCGGACGGCAATATCGGGATCGGTGGCGATCCGGTCCGCCTGCTGACCCGTGCGGGTGAACTCCTGGCCCGCAATGGCATCGCGGTGGTCGAATTCGCTCATCCCGGTGTGGGGGTGGTGTCGAATCCGATTCGGCTGGAGACCAGACACCGGACAGGGGAATGGTTTCCGTGGGCGCGGGTGGGGATCGATCGCGCGGAAGAGCTTGCCGCGGCGGCCGGGTTCCGCATGCTGACGGCCGTAGAGGTGTCCGGTCGGCATATCGCCTGGTTGCGATGGGACGGGCCCGCATCGAGCAGTCGGTGGTCGTCGTGATGCGGGTGACAACCGCACGCGGACCCGCGGTCGCGAGTCGCGTGGGAATCGCGCTGGGCAGCGCGATATTGCTCTGCTTCAGCACCGGTCTGCTCAGCCACTGGATTCAGCATCCACCGAGCTGGTTCTGGTGGCCCGCCCATCCCGTGTGGCTGTATCGGATAACCCAAGGCACCCATGTGATCTCGGGTGTCGTCGCGATCCCGCTGCTGCTGGTGAAGCTCTGGGCGGTGTACCCCAGACTATTTCAGCGCCCGATCATCGGTTCGGCACTGCGAATCATCGAACGCGGTTTTATCGCGATCCTGGTCGGTGCGACGATCTTCCAGCTCTCGACCGGGCTCCTCAATATCGCCCAGTACTACCCATGGAAGTTCTTCTTCCCCACCGCGCACTACGCCATGGCCTACGTCGCTGTCGGCGCGCTGGCGGTGCATTTGGCCGTCAAATTGCCCGTCATCCGTGACGCGCTGCGACGCCCGCTGGCCGAAACCGAATCGCGGCCGCATATTTCGCGGCGTGCGGTGCTGACGGGTACCGGTGTCGCGGCGGCCGCGGCGGGCTTGGCCGTCGCCGGGCAGACGATTCCGTTCCTGCGCTGGGCTGCGGTGCTCGCGCCGCGCAGTGGGCACGGGCCGCAAGGGGTTCCGGTCAATCGATCGGCCGCGGCGGCGGGGGTCGGTGCGCGTGCGAGTGACCCCGGGTACCGGCTGACGGTCACGCTAGGTGCTCGGATGCGCCGATTCACCAGAGACGAACTGCTGTCCCTGCCGCAGACTCGGGCCAGTTTGCCGATCGCCTGCGTCGAGGGATGGAGCGCGGGAGCCGACTGGTCCGGGGTGCGCCTGCTGGATCTGCTGGCGGCGGTCGGGGACTATTCCGGTGGCGATATCCGATTCCGGTCGCTGGAGCAAAGCGGCATCTACGGGAGTTCGATTCTCCCGCAACGTCATGCGGTCGACGACTGCACACTGGTCGCCCTGACCGTCAATGGCGAAATCCTCGACCTCGACCACGGCTACCCGTGCCGCCTCATCGCACCCGACCGGCCCGGCGTCCTGCAAACGAAATGGCTGTCCGAAATCGAGGTGCTGCCATGACCGCGGCTCGCATGCTGCTGCTCCTCGTCGGCGGCTGGCTCGGCTGGTACGGCATCAGCGCGTTATTCGATTTGCCGCCAACCGATCTCGACTCCGTAGCGATCTGGTTCGCGGGCGGGATCCTGCTGCACGATGCGCTCTTCGCTCCGATCTGCGCCGCACTCGGACTCACCGCCCGCCACCTCCTGCCACCCACCTGGTGGGCCGTCACCGCCTGCGGTGCTGTCTGCTCGGTCGCACTGGCGCTGATCGCGCTCCCGGTCCTCGGCCGGCACAATGCCATGCCGAGCAACCCGACGGTCCTGGACCGCAACTATCCCCTCGGGCTGGCAATCGCCCTGATCCTCATATGGTCGCTGGTCTTCATCGCCCACGCCGTCACGATTCGACGGCACGCGCGCGACCGGAAACCGCCGGCTCGTCAGGCGGAGGTCGGACGTCGCACCACACCGTAGCCAGCTACTCCGGTGGTCCCTGAAATGTCACTTCCACGCGGGCAGAGTGGGCAGCTGGCCACTCAGCTGTGTGCCTTCGCTACGACCGAGCAGCCACGCGAGCAGCGCGGATGCGGGCCCGCTGATGACATGGTCGGCAGATCGGGTCCCGACCGTCGCGGTGAAGCCGGTGTCAGTGGTCCGCACCTCGAACGCGGCCGCGGGATCGGCCGCAGCGGCATAAGCCTTCGTCAAATCAGCGGCAGCCCGTGGAAGCAGCCGAGTAACGAACTCCATCGGCCAGTCGCCGGGCTGGTATCCGGCCGCCAAATCGACATGATGGATCTCCACTTCCTGCAGCCGCATCCAGATGACCTCGGTCGCCGGAATGGGCCTGCCCTGCCTGGTCCGGACGGTCGCCGTCCAGGCCTCCTCGGGAGCGGTCCGCGCAAGCGCAAGCCAGCGATCCGCCGCGGCTTCGTTATCGGCCAACTGCTCGGCGAGCGGTCGCGGGGCACCGGCCTCGATATCGGCATCCCGGATGAACATGCTCGCGTACTGCGGTGTTTCGATCCCGGTCCGCGCCCAGAGCAACAAATTGACCAGGCTGTCGGCATTGCGTGCGAGGTGCGCGAGCAGATGCCCCCGCGTCCACCCCGGCAGCAGCGACGGGACGGTCACATCGTCGTCGAGCCCACGAATGGTGTCGAGCAGACGGTTCGTCGCCTCGGCGACGGTTTCGAGCTGAACGGTGGTCTCCGGTGCCTCGCTGGTCACAGCACCGAGACTAGCGATCCGGGCGCGGCACTGTCGCGCAAACTCCTATCCGTCGATGATCGCGTCGGCCTCGATCTCGACCAGCAGCGCGGGCGTGATCAGCGCCTTGATCTCGTACATCGACGCGGCCGGGCGGATATCGCCGAATACCTCGGCGTGCGCCTTCGCGATCTCGGGCCAGCGCGCGATATCGGTGACGAAGATGCGCGTCCGAACGACATCGCCCAGGCCCGCACCCGCCTCGGTGAGCGCGGTGCCGATGCGGCGCAGCACTTCTCGGGTCTGCTCGCCGATATCGTCACCGCCGACCGCGTCGCCGCCGGGCAGCGCGGCCGTGGTGCCGCTGACGGCGACGGTATTGCCGACGCGAACGGCCCGCGAGTAGCCGACGATATCCTCGAACTCCGAACCCGACGCGATATTCATCCGATCACCCATGGCGACAGCATGACACCAACTGGTCATGTGGCCGTAGGGCTTTTGTCGGGTGTCTGCGGTAAGCAGACACGGTGAAAGCGCACCCTCGTATCACCGCGGTCGCCGTCCTCTGCGTGGGCGTGTTGGCGGCAGGCTGCTCGTCCTCGGACCACAAGACCGACTTCACCGTAGCCAAGGACCAGCCGCTGGTGATCTCCCTGGACGAGCTGCTGGCCGCCACCGGTGGCACCGCAGCCGTGACGATCGCCGATCCGGAGCACGGCGCGCTGACCCGCCGCCTCGACGGCGCACTGGTCTACCAGCCGAAGCCGGGCTACACCGGCACCGACGAGCTGAAGGTCACCACCACCGACGCGGTTCGCCTGTACACCACCGATATTCCGCCGCTCGGCGAATTCGGCGGCACCACCGTGCAGGCCAGCGGCTACGGCTCCGCATGGACTCCGGTGCCGGGCGCACCGGGCGAGTTCTACGGACTCACCGATCGCGGCCCCAATGTGGACGGCCCCGGCAAGAACGAGAAGCTCACCCCGACACCGGGTTTCGTGCCCGAGATCGGTCGATTCAAGCTGGTCGGCAATCGTGCGGTCCTGCAATCCACCATCGAACTGCACACCGCGAACGGCACTGCGTTCAACGGTCAGGTCGACATCGCCGCGAGCACCGGCGAGACCATCAAGGATCTCGCCGGAAATGTGCTGCCGCCCACCGATCACGGTCTCGATCCGGAGGGTCTGGTCGCCCTGCCGGACGGCACCTTCTGGGTCTCCGACGAATACGGCCCGTTCCTGGTCCATTTCGACGCCAAGGGCACCGAACTGGAGCGATTCGGCCCGGGATCCGGTCTGCCCAGGGAACTCGCGCTGCGCACCCCGAACCAGGGCATGGAGGGGCTGACCAGCACACCCGACGGCGCCACTCTCGTCGGTGTCGTACAGAGCGGCCTGAATACCCCCGGCCTCGGCGGTTCGGCCAAGGACGTGCCGATGACCCGCATCGTCACCATCGACCTGAAAACCAAGACGGTCAAGGAATTCGTACTCCCGCTGCAGGATCCGAAGACCACCAAGGTCGCCGACTCCGAGATCACCGCGCTGAGCGCCACCACTTTCCTGGTCGACGAACGCGACGGCAGCCTGCCTCCGAAGGCCGATAAGAAACTGTGGACCATCGATATCTCCGGTGCCACCGACATCGGCCCGGACTCGAAGGTCCCCGGCGCGCAATACGATCCGGAACGCGGTGGCCTCCAGCTCGCGGGTAAGCCGCTGGAAACCCTGGTCGGCACCGTCTCGACGAATGACGCGATCGCGACACTGAAGAACGCGGGTATCACCCCCGCCGCCAAGACCGCGAACCTGGATTTCGCCGCTCTGATCACCAGCCTGAACGTCGACGGAAAATTCTTCGGTCACGACAAGATCGAGGGTGTCGCCACGCCGGACGGCGGAAAGACCCTCTACATCGCCAACGACAGCGATTTCGGCCTCGCCGCCAGCAGGGGCGACCAGCCGCCCTTCGGCCTGAAGCCCAAGACGCTGCCCAACGGCTTGCAGGACACCGGGGAAATCCTCGAGGTCGACACCACCAAATTGCCCGCGAAACTCGAGACCCACACGGTCGAGCTCGAGGTCGGCTAACCCGAATCACTCTCGACCCACTCGCGGCCTTCCAGAATCACCGCGGCCGCCAAGGTGATCAGCCACAGCGACATCGATCCGACCTGGATCCGCTGGGCGATCCCGAGCGCGTAGTTGCCGGTCAGGTTGTCGGCGACCAACATCCACACGGTCGCCGCCGATCCGATCACCAGCACCACCACACCGGCCTCGCGCAGGATCCGCCAGCGGTGATAGCGGAAGGCGGCCACGCTGAAGGCGAAGGTCGCGATGGCGATCGCGGTGACCGCGATGGTGCTGGTCAGCGCGTGCGGCTGATGCAATTGCGGAAACAGTTCGCTGCCACCACCACCGCATTCGGCGTTGTCCTGCGGAGTGCAATCACGCAGTGGGAGCAGTACGTCACCGATGGTCGCGGCGCCGAAGCAGAACAGCGCGACCCAGCCGATGGTGGTGAATCTGCGGCGCGGAAACAGCAGCAGCCCGGCGAGCGCGGCGGGCATCAGTAAGGCACCGACGATCTTGTCGGCGGTCGCGAACAACTCGCGATGCGGTTTGCCCTCGGCATCGAGTTCACTGAGGAACGAATTGACCGGATCGACGTCGATCTTCAGCACGAACTCCAGCAACCACGACGAATAGCAGAGTCCGGCGATCGCGATCGCCGCCGCGATGAGCCCGCAGGCCACCCGGATGTGTCGTTCGGCGATCCTCGGACGATCAATCACTGGACCATTCTCCGCCTCCTCGTTGGTCCGGTGATCAACAGTAGGTCCGTGTGTCCGGACCGACAGGTCTTTCACACACCTCATTACCAACCCGAACACAGGGTTCTGCCAGATCCGTCGGCGATGGTTGGTACAACTGAGGAGGTCCCATGATCGCAATCACAACGGCCATCGCCGGCATGCTGGTGCTGACGGTAATGGCGGTGTCGGGTTATCTGGCCGCGCACGCGCCGCGCTCGCTGGTTCGGGTGCGGGAACGACGCTGACTGCTGGCGGGTCGCTCGAACGGGTCGGCTAGCGACGTTCGGCCAATACGGCCTGGATACGGTCTGCCGCCACCACGGCGTCCTCGTGTTCCCACACCCGGATCACCAGCCACCCCGCAGCCGCCAGCGCCGCATCGGTGGCCCGGTCACGGGCCACATTTCCGGTCAGCTTGTCCGCCCACCACTGCGCATTATTCTTCGGATCGGTCGCGTGCTGCGGGCATCGATGCCAGAAGCATCCGTCCACATACACCGCGACGTGCAGCCGAGGAAACACCAGATCCGCCCGCCGACGCTGCCCGCGCAAGGGCGCGCGATCGACGAAATAGCGTAGGCCGCGCCGATGCAATTCCCGGCGCAGCGCGAGTTCGGGCCGGGTTCCGGTCCGCCGCTGGCGGGCCATCCGCGCGCTGGTCGCGGCGTCGGTGCGCGGACGCGGAGCCGGGTTCATGTCGCACCGAACCTCATGCCGCCCAGCCGCCCATGCGGTCGAGATGACTCTCCACGTCGGCCAGAAATCCGGGCGGGAACCGTAGATTGCCCTTTCCGGTGCGCCGCAGGAACCCGGCGGTCGCACGGGCCGAGAGCAGTCGCGAACCGGTGAGGAAATGCTGCAGATCCTCATACGGTTCGTGCACCGGCCAGGTCGAAACCGGCACCCGGTAGGCGCTGCCCGTGCGGCCCCAGGCGGCGACCGGCCATGGCCGTCCCGGCGGCAACGGTGCATCGCCCGGAATCGGGTCCAGCGGTTCGGCCAGTCGGGAGCCGACCCAGGACGCCATCCGCACACTCACCGCATTCCCGATCAGCTTCCACCGGTGCCCGTGCCGAATTCCGGGCACCGTGGTCGCCGGTTCGGTCCAGTCGGCGTCGAAGCCCTGTAGCCGCTCGCCGTCGATGATGCCCGGCGTGACGATCTCGCCCGATGGCAACCGCACCGCGGGTGGACTCGCGATGCCGAGCGCCGAACCGCCTTTGAGTGTCGGGATGGCATTGACCGCCCAGCCGAGCCCGCGCACACCCTCGGTCCAGTAGAAGCCGCACGGATCCTGTTCCGGGTCACCGAGATCGAGCGATCCGGCATCGTCGGCGAACAGCACCCGGCGCGGATCCTCGGTGCGCGAGGCCAGCATCAGCACCCGCTGGCGGCGCTGTGGCAGCCCGAACGCGCGCGCATCCACCACCCGGTATGCCCAGGTGTAGCCGAGCTCCTCCAGCGCGCCGGTGATATGCCGCATGGCGGCCCCGCGACCCAACTGCAGCATGAACGGCACATTCTCGATCAGCAGCCAGCGCGGTCCACGCTGACGGCGCACCAGCCGGAACACCTCGTCCACCAGACCGGAGCGCTTACCGGTGATGCCCGCGGTGCGTCCGGCCTGTGACAGGTCCTGGCACGGAAATCCGGCGGCGACGAGTTCGGTACCGGCCGGCAGGGCTCGTAGCCGAGTGATGTCCCCTTGCAACGGAATACCGGGAAAGCGCGCGGCGAGCACCGCCTGCGCACCGGGATCGATCTCGCACAGCAGCTCGGTATGCCAGCCGTGGTGGCCAAGGCCGAGCTCCAGTCCGCCGATACCGGCGAACAGCCCGACCATCCGCCCGCCCGTCACAGTCATCCCTTCTCGCGGTTGCTCGCGGATCGCTCGGAACCACCAGCGCTGCGTATCCGTTCAGCAGGTTACTCGAGCATTGGATGCGACGACCAGCGACGGCCACGGTAGTGTGTCGAGCACCAGATCCGACCGTATGCCTCCAATAATGGCCGCGGTCGAATAGCGGTTTGCTCGATTTGCTCGGTCGTTCGAAGACCTTCCGGCGCTGCAGCGTCGACGCGCAGTTCCCGGTTTATCCCAAGAGTGACGCCAGGAAAGTGAGCGAAATGCAGATTCCGTTTACCGAGAACGGGAACTATCCCGACGTTGTCGTGACCAGTCTGGCGGCGACCACTTCGATCGCCGGTGATGTCGACTCCACTTGGAAGGGCCTGCTCAACGGGGATAGCGGTATCGATGTCCTCGAGGACAGCTTTGTCGAGAAGTTCGAGCTACCGGTGCGCATCGGCGGACATCTGAAGGTCAAGCCGTCGGATTGCCTCACCAGGCCGGAGGCGCACCACCTGTCCTATGTGGAGCAGATGGCCGTCGTGCTGGCCCGCGAGGTCTGGCGCAATGCGGGCAGTCCGGAGGTGGACAAGAACCGCCTCGCCGTCTCCGTCGGCACCGGTCTCGGTGGCGGCGAATACATCACGGCCGCTCGCGACCGGCTGCAGAACGGCGGCTACCGCAAGGTGTCGCCGCTGACCGTGCAGCGCATCATGCCCAATGGCTCGGCCGCCTGCGTCGGCATGGAGCTCGGTGCGAAAGCCGGTGTGGTGACGCCGGTTTCGGCGTGCTCTTCGGGCTCGGAGGCGATTGCCAATGCGTGGCAGATGATCGTGATGGGCGATGCCGACATGGTGGTCACCGGCGGTGTCGAGGGTTCTATCCAGGCCTTGCCGATCGCGGCGTTCACCATGATGCGCGCGATGAGCACCCGCAACGAGGATCCGAGGGCCGCCTCGCGACCGTTCGACTCCGATCGCGACGGATTCGTCTTCGGTGAGGCGGGCGCGATGATGGTCATCGAAACCGAGGAGCACGCCAAGGCGCGCGGTGCGACGATTCACGCGCGGCTGATGGGTGCCGGGATCACCTCCGACGCCTTCCATTTGGTCGCACCCGATATCGAGGGCAAGGGCGCCGCGCGCGCAATGACCAGGGCCATCCAGAAGGCCGGTATCACCAAAAGCGATGTCAGCCACGTCAATGCGCACGCGACCGCGACCCCGATCGGCGATACCGCGGAGGCGCAGGCCATCAATGCCGCGGTGGGCGATCATGTTTCGGTCTACGCGCCGAAATCCGCACTGGGGCATTCGATCGGCGCGGTCGGCGCCCTCGAATCGGTACTGACGGTGCTCTCGGTGCGTGACGCCATCATTCCGCCGACGCTGAATCTGGACAATCAGGATCCGGAAATCCAGCTCGACGTGGTCAAGGGCCAGGCCCGACCCGGACGAATCGACTACGCCGTGAACAACTCGTTCGGTTTCGGCGGACACAATGTCGCGCTCGCCTTCGGGCGGTACTGAACAGTTCTGGAAGGTGCACCTGCTAGCCTTCCCGAACTTCGTTATCGACCTGTGTTCGGTGTAATCGCACGGCCTGAGTGCCTGCGTTGGCAAAAGGATAAGGCGATGATCGACGAGACCTTCGACGACTATTTGGACGATCAGGGCAACATCAAGATCCGTGGCGACAAGACCCTGATCGACTTCGTCGACAAGCACAGCGCGGAGAACGGCGACGACCTCGCCTACCGCTATATCGACTACTCGCGCGAGCGCGACGGCGAGTACATCGAATTGACCTGGCACCAATTCGGTATTCGGCTGCGTGCCGTCGCGGCCCGGCTACAGCAGGTGACCCGGCCGGGTGATCGGGTGGCGGTGCTGGCCCCGCAGGGGCTGGACTACGTCGTCTCGATTTTCGCTGCGGTCTACGCGGGCAATATCGCGGTCCCGCTGTTCGATCCGGATGAGCAGGGCCATACCGATCGCCTGCACGCGGTGCTCAACGACTGCACGCCGGCGGCGATTCTGACCGTCGGTTCGGCCGCGGCGGGAGTGCGGAACTTTTTCCGGCACCTCCCGGCGGCTCGGCGTCCGCGTATTATCGCCGTGGACGCGATTCCGGACAGCGTCGGCTCGACCTGGGTGCGACCGGAAATCAATATCGACAGCGTCGCCTACCTGCAGTACACCTCGGGTTCCACGAGAACCCCGGCCGGTGTCGAGATCACCCACCGCGCGGTCGGCACCAATCTGCTGCAGATGATCGATGCCATTGGTGTACAAGAGAATTCGCGCGGCGTCACCTGGTTGCCGCTATTCCACGATATGGGCCTGCTGTGTGTGATCCTGCCGACCATCGGCGGCGGCTTCATCACGATCATGTCGCCGAGCGCATTCGTGCGGCGGCCGTATCGCTGGATCAAGGAACTGGCCGCGGCCTCCGATGGGGCCGGAACCTTCGCGGCCGCACCGAATTTCGCGTATGAGCACGCCGCAGCTCGCGGTAAGCCGAAAGCCGGTGCGGAACTGGATCTTTCGAATGTGATCGGGCTGATCAACGGCAGCGAGCCGGTTTCGGTGTCGTCGATGCAGAAATTCAACGAGGCGTTCGCGCCGTACGGTCTGCCGAAAACGGCGCTGAAGCCGTGCTACGGCATGGCCGAGGCGACGCTGTTCGTATCCGCGACCAAAGCCGCGGACGAGGCAAAAGTCGTCTACGTCGATCGCAATGAGCTCAATGCGGGTCGGATGGTGGAAGTGCCGAAGGGCACGGAGAATTCGATCGCGCAGGTGTCCTGCGGTTATGTGGCGCTATCGCAATGGGCGGTGATCGTCGATCCGGTAACGGGTATCGAACGCCGCAACGGCGAGGTCGGCGAAATCTGGCTGCACGGCGACAATATGGGCATCGGCTACTGGGGTCGGCCGGATGAGACGGTCGCGACTTTCCACAACACGTTGACCGAGCGACTACCGGAGGGCAGTCGAGCCCAGGGCACCGATCCGGACGCGAAGTGGATGCGCACCGGTGATTTCGGCGTCTACTTGGACGGCGAGTTGTATATCACCGGCCGGGTGAAGGATCTGGTGATCGTCGACGGGCGCAACCACTATCCGCAGGATCTGGAATTCTCGGCACAGGAATCCAGCACCGCATTGCGGCCCGGGTTCGTCGCGGCATTCTCGGTGCCCGCGAATCAATTGCCCGCATCGGTATTCGAACAGGGCAGCCATTCCGGACTCGCCTTCGATGCCGATGACACCTCGGAGCAGTTGGTCATCGTGGCCGAGCGCGGCGGTGGTGCGGCGAAGCTGGATGCCGAGCCGATCGCCGATATCGTGCGCGGCGCGATCGCGCAGCGCCACGGCGTCATGGTGCGTGATCTGCTGCTGGTTCCGGCGGGTTCGATTCCGCGTACGTCCAGCGGCAAGATCGCTCGGAAGGCGTGCCGCGCTGCGTATCTGGCGGGCACACTGCGCGGCGGCTATCAGCAGCAGGACTTCCCGGACGCGCCGGTGGAACAGGAGCATATGACCGTCTGAGCTCGGGTTTTCACTGCGCTACGACGGTATGATCGAAGCAACGGACATCGGCGCCCGGAAGCTGGGCGCCGATGTCGTAGGCGGGTCGGTGGCTCGTATCGATCGGGGGTGTTGCGGGGGTCTTGACCTCGAGGTTACTCGAGGTTGTTGGCTGTGGGCGTGGCGGAAAATCGGTTGGCCGAACCCGGGACTGATGCCACGCTGAAATGTCGGACCCCGATGCGAACATCACCGGGGATCCGTTCGCGACACAGCCGATCTGCGCCGATCACGAGGGGGAGCTTTGTCCGTCACGCTCGATACGCCGTCGGCCGACATGGAGGTCGACAGACCGGAGCGGCCCGCCGCCGCGGCGCCGGGCCGCCTGTATTCGCTCCGTCGGTTCTGGCCGTATCTGCGGCCGCATCGGGCCGCGCTGCTCGGCGCGACCACGCTCGCGGTGCTCGCCACCCTGACCGCGATCATGATCCCGCTGGTCATCGCGCGCATTATCGATGGCCCGATCCAACGGCACGATTTCGGCGGCGTCGTAGTTCCGGTGCTGCTTGTGCTGTCGCTCGGTCTGCTGGAGGCGTTCGGCGTCTGGGGGCGGCGGTGGCTGATCTCGAAGCCCGCGGCCCAGTTCGAGATCGATATGCGCGCGAAGATCTTCCGCAAGTTGCAGACGCTGTCGATCGGACGTCACGACGCCTGGGAGTCCGGCCAGCTGCTCTCGCGCGCGGTCGATGATATGGGCACCATGAAGCGGTTCGTCGCCTTCGCGGGGCCGTTCCTGATCATCCACTTCATCGTGATCCCGATCGGTCTGCTGGTGCTGTTCGCGCTGAGCTGGCGGATCGGACTCACCTTCGCGGTCATCGCCCTGCCGGTGTCCTACGTCTGCCTGCGGTTCGAACGGCGCTACGGCGTGGCCTCGCGGCGTTCCCAAGATCAGGCCGGTGACCTGGCCACCACCGCCGAGGAGTCCGCGCAGGGTATCCGGGTACTGAAGGCCTTCGGTCGCGGCGCGTTCTTCGGTGGGCGGTTCACCGCGCAGGCGCGGGAATTGCAGCAGACCGAACTGCTCAAGGTGCGGCTGGACGCCACGCTGTGGTCGGCAATGGTGTGCCTGCCGCAGCTGGCCATCGCCTTCGCGCTCGGCTATGGCGGTTACGCCGTCGCGCACGACGATATGACGCTCGGCACCCTGGTCGCGAGCATCACGTTGGCGACCTTCCTGCAGTGGCCGATCATCTGGACCGGCTTCCTGCTCGCCGAGTGGAACGATGCGCGCACGGCGGCGGACCGGTTCTGGGAGATCATCGACACCCCGGTCGAAATCACCGATCCCGCGGATCCGGTGACACTGCCGGAGCGGATTGTCGGCGAACTGACCATGCACGGGGTGCGTTTCGCCTTTCCGGACGCGAAGGGTGAAGTACTGCGGGCTATTTCGCTGAAGGTGCGACCGGGTGAGACCGTTGCGCTGGTGGGCGCGACCGGTAGCGGCAAGACGGCGCTGCTCAACCTGATTCCGCGGCTCTACGACGTGACCGAGGGCGCCATCACCATCGACGGCATCGATATCGCATCGATGCGGGTATCCGATCTGCGTGCGCTGGTTTCGGTGGCATTCGAGGAGCCGGTGCTGTTCTCGGCGAGTGTGCGGGAGAACGTCGCGCTCGGCGATCCGGAGGCCACCGACAACGATGTGTGGCGGGCCTTGGATGTCGCCCAGGCCACCGATTTCGTGAAAGATCTGCCGTGGGCATTGGATACCCGCATCGGCGAGCAGGGGCTGAGCCTGTCGGGGGGCCAGCGCCAGCGGCTCGCACTGGCCCGCGCGGTGCTCGCGCGCGAAAGTGCGGGGGAGCGGACTCGGATCATGGTGCTCGACGATCCGCTGTCCGCACTCGATGTGGAGACCGAGGAGCGCGTGCAGGAACGGCTGCGCACGGTGCTGGCCGGTGCCACCACATTGCTCGTGGCGCACCGGCCTTCGACCGCGGCACTGGCCGACCGAGTGGCGCTGCTCGCCGACGGCCGCATTGTCGCCGAGGGTGCGCACGATCAACTACTCAAAACCAGCAGTCGCTACCGCGAACTGATGGGAGGTGAATCATGACCACAACCGAAACCACCGTCCCCGCCGACGATTCGGCCGACCGTGACGAGGTCGCCGACTGGCGCGGCATCGCCAACGAGGACAAGGCGGTCACCGAGACCGGGAATCTGGTGCTGGCCGGTCGATCTCGGCGTTTGTTGCTGAGCCTGGTCCGGCCGTATCGCAAGCTCGCGGTCTTCGCCCTGCTGCTGATCGTGCTCGACAATGCCGCGATGGTGTCGGCGCCGCTGTTCGTCGCGCACGGTCTCGACATCGGCATTGCCGAGGGCGTCGCGGGGAACTGGGCACCCCTGGCGCGCACCGTCGCCGGGTACCTCGGTGCGGTCGGCGTCGGCGTTTTCACCACCTTCGTCTTCCTGCGGATCTCCGGAAGGCTCAGCCAGAGTGTCCTTTTCGATCTGCGGGTCCGGCTGTTCGCGCATATGCAGCGGCTGAGCGTCGCGTTCCACGAGCAGTACACCTCCGGCAAGGTGGTCGCGCGACTCACCGGTGATATCGAGACGCTGCAGCAGCTGCTGGAGAGTGCGCTGAATCAGGCGCTGAGCGCGATCCTTTCGGTGCTCACCATCGCCGTGCTGCTGATCTACCTCGATCAGACGCTGGCCGCCATCGTGTTGCTCGGATTCGTGCCATTGGCGCTGGTCACCCGCTGGGCGCAGCGCAGGCAGCGGGCTGGCTACCGGCGCACCCGCGGCGCGATCGCGAAAGTGGTGGTGCAGTTCGTGGAGTCGATGGGCGGCATGCGCGCGGTGCAGACATTCCGTCGCGAGGCCCGCAACGAATCGGTGCTGGCCGCCGAGGATGCCGAATACCTGCAGGCGACCACCGCCGCGATGCGCGGTATGGGCGATTACGCCGGTCTCACTCGGCTGCTCGGCAATCTCACCACGGTGGTCGTCATTGTGGTCGGCGCCTGGCAGGTGATCGAGGGCAACCTCGCGGTCGGTGTCCTCGCGGCATACCTGTTGTACCTCAACGAGTTCTACGGTCCACTCGACGAACTCGCCCAGGTATTCAACGCCTACCAGTCCGCGGCCGCGGCCCTGGAGAAGATCTCCGGCGTACTGGAGGAGGAGCCCTCGGTCCGGGAATCGGAGGAGCCGATCGCCTTGGCGAAGGCGACCGGTGCCGTGCGCATGGACGGGGTGTGGTTCGGCTACGGATCTGCCGCCCCGGCGTCTGCCGGGGTGGCGCAATCCGAGGAGCGGGGGCGAACACGCCCAGTGCTACCGCAGTTCTCGTTGGAGATTCCGGCCGGACAGGTGATCGCGTTGGTCGGAGCGACTGGTGCGGGCAAGTCCACCCTGGCCAAACTGTTGACGCGGTTCTATGACCCCTCGGGCGGCACGGTGACCTTGGACGGCATCGATCTGCGGCGGTTGTCCGACGCGGATCTGCGGCGCAATGTCGTGATGGTCACCCAGGAGTCGTATCTGTTCTCCGGGTCGGTGGCCGATAATATTCGGCTCGGTCGCCCGCAAGCCGGTGATGCGGAGGTGTTCGCGGCGGCGCGCGCGGTCGGACTGTACGACTTCGTCACCGCGCTGCCCGAGGGCTTCGATACCGATGTGCGCAAACGCGGTGGCCGATTGTCGGCGGGGCAGCGTCAGTTGGTCGCATTCGCCAGGGTGTTCCTCGCGGATCCCGCGGTGATTGTGCTGGACGAGGCGACCTCGAGCCTGGATATTCCGGGCGAGCGGCTCATCCAGCGGGCATTGGAGACGGTGCTGCGCGACCGCACCGCGGTGATCATCGCCCACCGGCTCTCCACGGTCGCCATCGCCGACCGCGTGCTGGTGCTGGAATCGGGTCGGATCGTCGAGGACGGCGCGCCGAGCGAGCTCATCGCGGGCACCGGCCGGTTCGCCAGCCTGCACGCGGCATGGCGGGAGTCGCTGGTGTGATGCGGGTGCGTTGCCCGCGTCGCTTACGGTAGATACGTGACGAACCCAGACCTCGGTCCCGACAGCCAACCGGCGACATCGCGGTGGCCGGCGATCCTCACGTGGCGTGCGCACAACGCGTCGCGGATGGAGTCCGTCCGCGTGACGCTCAATGGCAACCGCATCCGCGCCGCCGGTCGCATGATCGGCGGCGATTGCGCGGACCATCCGGCGTTCAGCGCGTCCTATGACCTGGTCACCGACGAGAACGGCGTCACCAAGCGCCTATCGCTGCGCAGCACGACCGCCGCCGGGGAACGCCAGGCCTCGATCGCCAGGGACGAGGAGAACTACTGGCTCGTCGACGCCGGCGGCGGGCACGTCCGCTCCACCTTCGCGGGCGCCCTCGATGTCGACGTCGTACTCAGCCCGTTCTTCAACACCCTCCCCATCCGCCGCTTCGGCCTCCAGAACGCCGTCGACGACATCCAGGTCCCCGTCGTCTACGTTCGCCTCCCCGACCTCCTGGTCCAGGAAGCCAGCCTCACCTACAGCAGCGGCGTCACCGGCATCAGCGTCCTGTCCCCCGTCTCCAGCGCCACCGTCACCGTCGACGGTGACGGCTTCCTCCTGGACTACCCGGGTCTCGCCGAGCGCATCTGACCCGGTGCCATGCACACTTTCGTGCGCCACGCGGCAATTCGCCTGGTGAATCCGTGCGTGGCGCGCAAAAGTGTGCGCAGCTCGCCCCAGCTCGGTAACCTCGCCGCCGCAAACGCTCGTGTGCGAGGCGGATCGGTGATTCCCAGCGCCGCGTAGTTCGCGAGTGGCGCGATGACGCGGTTTCCGCGGGGGCCGGCCGCCGCCGCGGTCAGTTCAGTTGGCCTGTGCCTCCTGCGTCGTGCGGAGTGTCGGCGGCTGGATCAGACGAGTTCGGTGATTACTCGCGCGGGCCTCGCGCAGCGTCTCTCACCAATGGTGGTCGCCAGGGCGACCGGTGATTTCTCAGCGCCGCGAGGTTCGTGGCGTTCGCGTGTGTGGTGTCGGCCTCCATAGGATCGCCTCCCGCGTCGTGCGGAGTGTCGACCACTGTGATCAGACGAGTTCGGTGAGCACTCCTCCGCGTCGGCCTGCCTCGTGCAGTGCCTCGAGCCAGTTGTGGTCGCCGGGGCGGATACCGGTGATTTCCCAGCGTTGTGCGGTTTCGTAGCGTTCGCGGCCGTCGTGCCCGGCCTCGACGAGGTCGACCAGGGTGCCTTCGTCGCGGAGGGATTCGCGGGCCGCGCTCAGCACGGTGAGTGTCTCCTCCAGCACGTCCAGCAGGGCGGTGGCATTCGGTTCGCAGATGGCGCGGACCAGGTCGGGGGCGGTGGCGGCGACGCGGGTGCCGTCGCGGAACGAGCCCGCGGCCAGTCCGAGCGCCAGCTCGCCGCCCGCCGCACCGGCCACGGCCAGCGCCTCGGCCAGGACATGCGGCAGATGTGAGATCCGGGCCACCGCCCGGTCGTGCTCGTCCGCGATCACCGGGGTGACCACCGCACCGCAGGCCAGCGCCAGCCGCACCACTCGATGCCACGGTTCGGGATGGGTGCCGGCATCCACGCCGACCGCCCACACCGCATCCCGGAACAGGCCGGGATCGGTAGCTGCCCAACCGGATTCGGAGGTACCGGCCATCGGGTGCCCGCCGACATAGCGGGCCGCGAGCCCGTGCCTGCGCACCGCAGCGGCCACCGGCGCCTTGACGCTCACCACATCGGTGAGCGAGCAGCGTGGCGCGAAGCCGGCCACCTCGGCGAGGATGTGGTCCACCGCGGGCATCGGCACCGCGACCACGATCAGCGCATCGGTATCGGCGGCCCGGGTCAGCACCCCGAGCAGATCACCGGTGACATCGAATCCGTCCGCCCGCGCGGCCTGCGAACCCGCCTCTGACCTGTTGTAACCCCACGCGTCGTAGCCCGCGCCGACGGCGGCGCGCAGCAGTGAACCGCCGATCAAGCCCGTCCCGAGGACACACACCGGTGCTTTCTGGTCAGGAGTCATCGGAACAGATTCGCATACGACTTCAACATTTCGGCTCGAGCCGACTACCGTTGCGGCCATGGCAGCACAGCGCTCGGGCACGAACAAGGCTGCGTCGGATGATTTCGACGACGTGGAAGGGTTCGCAGTGGCGGTTGTCCGCGAAGAAGGAAAATGGCGGTGCAGTCCGCTGAGTCAGGCGGCGCTCACCGATTTGTCCGCGGCGGAAACAGAACTCAAGGCATTGCGCAGTTCCGGTGCGGTGTTCGGATTGCTGGATATCGATGACGAGTTCTTCATCGTGCTCCGGCCCGCGCCGAGCGGCACCCGGATGCTGGTCTCGGATGCGACGGCCGCGATCGACTACGACATCGCCGCCGACGTCCTCGAGGCCCTCAATGTCGAAATCCCCGATATCGATCCGGACGAACTCGACGATATCGAGCCATGGGAGGAGGGCGACCTCGGCGTTCTCGCCGACCTCGGCCTGCCCGAACCCGTGCTCAGCGTCATCCTCGCCGAGACCGATCTCTATCCGGACGAACAGCTCGGCATGATCGCCCAGCGACTCGGCTTCGCCAACGAACTCTCGGCGGTGCTGGACAAGCTGCCCCGCTGACGTGGGTCCGCACACCGACGACACCGACATGGTTCGTGCCGCGATCGCAGCGGCCGCCGATGCGGGCGATCGCGATGTGCCGGTCGGTGCGGTCGTCTTCGATGCCGACGGTCGCGAGCTCGCGCGCGCGGCCAATGCCAGGGAGGCGCTCGGCGACCCGACGGCGCACGCCGAGATCCTCGCCCTGCGCCGGGCCGCCGCGGTCGTCGGCGATGGCTGGCGTCTGGAAGGCACCACACTCGCGGTAACTCTGGAGCCGTGCACCATGTGTGCGGGCGCACTGGTACTCGCCCGCGTCGGCCGCTTGGTCTTCGGTGCCTGGGAACCGAAAACCGGTGCTGTCGGCTCCCTTTGGGACGTGGTCCGTGACCGCCGTCTCAATCACCGCCCACAGGTCCGTGGTGGCATTCTGGAAGCCGAATGCGCCGCCCTCCTCGACAACTTCTTCCGCACCCAACGCTGACCGGAAACCGGCCCCGCACATCCCCGCTACCGCCGATTTAGCGATCCGACACCGGTCCGGTATGGTTGTCGGCGGTGGCGTGTCCGAGCGGCCTAAGGAGCACGCCTCGAAAGCGTGTGAGGGGTAACCCCCCTCCGAGGGTTCAAATCCCTCCGCCACCGCCAAAGCCCCTCACCTGTTAACCCAGGTGAGGGGCCTTTTTCTTTTGTTGTCGGTGTCGCTACCTTCGAGCTCGGGTATGAATCCGGCCAGGGCCCGATCGCCCGCGCGGAACATTCAAATTTGAACTGCAGCGATTGCTCCGCATGAAAGGACTCGCGCGATGACCAGTTCCCCCGCCGACCTCATGCAACGCAATCTGCTCGACGTATTCAACGAACCCGATCCGACCCGCCGGGCTGCGGCCATCGCCGAGACCTATAGCGACGATGTGGTGTGGCACGAGTCGGACCGAACTGTGCACAGGCGCAAGGACCTCGAACGCCGCGCCGACGAGTTGCGTGCCGAAAATCCGGACTGGGTCTTCCAACCAGCGGGCCCGGCGTCGGCGCTCGATGACATCGGCCACCTCGGCTTCCGGTGCGGCCCGGCCGACCAGCCGCCGGTGGTCAGCGACATGGACATCGCTCGTACCAGAGACGGCGTCATCATCGAGCTCTACACCATCGTCACCGAGATCCGTCGGCCCGCGTAGTTCGAGGACGAAATCGCCACTGCCGCAACTGGTTCAGCGCTGGGCGCACAGGTTCCCCTACGGGCCCGGCGCACCCTTTCCGGCCAGGTCCGCCTGGATCGGTCGCTGCTAGTCCACGTCCGGGAAAGCCTGGCGCACACCGATGGTGATCGCCTCGGCTTCGGACAACCGGCGGCCTCGTATGCGCTCCAGCGCTTCCAGGACGCTCGCGGTCCGATTATCGCTGTGCGCATCGATGAACGCGGCCACTTCCTTTGGACGTCGGACGGCAATCCGGATCCTCATACCACCCATACCACGATGGTATGCACCTGACTCCAGAGATGCTCACCCGATTTCGTCCGGCCGATCACTGATCGAGCAACCGGGTTCGGTCCACACCATTTTCACGCTGTGGCCGCCCGCGACGAGCGGGAACTCCGCCAGCCGTTCGGTGCGCGGCACGGCCACCCCACGATGGTGACGGGTGTGCGGCGAGAACCGCCGGGATTACCGCTCGGGATCCTGCCGACGCAGGACAACAGCTTGCCGGTCCAGGTCCACGCCGACCTGTGGGGGAGCGCCTTGGGCTTCTTCGTCGCGCAGCATCGACACCGAATCACGGTGGTCCAGTTCCATGCGCTTGGTCCCGTAGAACATGGCGGTGAACTCGTCGGTGAAGGTGCCGGAGACCGGGGTGCGGCGTTTGCGGCGTTTCCGGGTCAGGGCCTCATAGAGGGCGACCGCCATCAGCAGCAGCACCCAGCCAGGGATGGTCCAGCCGAGCAGATTTGCCATATCGCGCCAACGACTCCGCGAGCTGAGGAGTTCCTGGGTAAGTGGGCAGCGGGCGGGTATACGGCGATTAGGTAAGCGCGGGGATGGTGCGCTGCGACCGATGTGGTGCAGTACGAGTCGCGCGGGATTGATGCGCGAGAGTTGGATGAGAGAGCCCTATTTCCGATTCGGCAGTGTGCTGGTGCTGATCTGGCTGGTGATCGGCGTCGTCGCCGCAGGGCAGCGGCACTATTTCGACAGTGGTCCGGTCAACTGCGCCGGCTTCGGCACGATTGCGGTGACGGTGATCGCCGGTCCGCTCAACTACATGGGCGTGAACCCGAAGATCGCCGATTGCAAGGTGCCACAACCCAGTTCGTAATGCCCGAGGGCTGAGCTCCGAGGATTCGGCCATCCTCGGCGCTCAGAGCGTGCTCTGCCGGGCGGCGACATGCCGTGCGGTCGGGCGCGCCCGCCCGCGCATGCGATATATGCCGAATGCCGGAGTGCGGGCCGGATGCGATGCGATAATTCGCCGAACCACCAACCGCGATTGCGCGATCCGCGGGAGAGATATGAGCGAGATGAAACTTGGCAGCGTGCTGATCGTGATCTGGTTGGTCGTCGGCGTTGTCGCGGCGGGGCAGCGCAACTATTTCGACAGCGGTCCGATCAACTGTGCGGGCTTCGGTACGATCGCCCTGACCGTTCTCGCCGGCCCGCTCAACTACATGGGCGTGAACCCGAAGATCGCCGACTGCAACGTCCCGCAACCGAGTCCTTAGATCGGCACCGGCTCCAGATCCCGCTGTGGTTCAGCAGCTTTCGGTGAACCACTGCCGGAAGCGCCCGCCGAGGCGAGGATGACGAGGCCGATACCGGCACACTGGACGAGCGCGAGATCTTCGCCGAGCAATAGCAGTCCCGCCGCGGCCGCCGGTTCCAGGCTCATCAGCACACCGAAGGTCGCGGCTGAAATCCGGCGCAGCGCTTCGAGTTCGATGGCGTGCGGTACCAGCGACGAGAGGACCGCGACACCGGCGAGCGCCAGGAGCACCAGCGGATCGAACAGTGCCGGACTGGCATTCACGAAGGCGACGGGCACCACCAGCAAACCGCCGAATGCCATCGCGAGCGCCAAACCGTCGTGCCCTGAGGTGTACCGCCCGACCACCTCGCTACATGCGATGTAGGTACCCCATCCCGCACCAGCGGCCATCGCGAACAGCACACCGGTCCATGACACGGGACCATCGGTTTTCATCAGCAGCACGCCGAGCCCGGCCGCCAGCGTCCACACCAGATCGCGCGGACGACGCGAGGCGATGACCGCGACGGTGAGCGGTCCGAGGAAGTCCAGGGTGACCGCCATACCGAGCGGTATGCGTTCGAGGGCGGCGTAGAAACACAGATTCATTCCGGCGACGGCGGCACCGAGTCCGATGATGCCGGGCAATGCCGCGCGATCGACGCGCGGCGAGGGCCGCCACAGCAGCAATGCGATGGCGCCGGCGAAGGCCAGCCGCAGGCTCGCCGCGGTACTGGCGCCGATGATGTCGAACAGGTACTTGGCCGAGCCCGCACCCAGTTGGATACTGACCATAGCGGCGAGGATGAGGATGGGCGCGGGCACCGCGCGAGCCGCGCGTGGCTGAACCTTCACAGCCCGAAAGCTAGGTGTCCTAAGTAAATGACAATGGACCGGTCGGTTTCTCGAAAGCGGTGCTTATCTTGCCGATCGATGCCCGATATGCGGTGATCGGCGCAAGCGCTCATCGGCCGGGAGTGTTCGTCTCGTGTTCGGGTATCCGGAGTGGTACGCGAGTGCGAAAGGAAGCGATGACGATGCGCGAGCGTGTGACCGACCGGAGACCAGCGCCTTCCGCTGGGACTCAACTGTTAGGACTGCTCCTGCTGATCTGGCTGGCCATCGGCGTTGTCGCCGCGGGGCAGCGTCACTACTTCGACAGCGCCCCGATCAACTGTGCTGGTTTCGGCACCATCGCCGTGACGGCGCTGGCCGGACCGCTCAACTACATGGGTATGAACCCGAAGGTCGATGAATGTAACCTGCCGCAGCCCAGTCGGTAATGCCGAGGCGCCCGCTGGAATTCGGATTCACATAGGCGAATTCCAGTGGGAGCGTTTCGAATTCGAAGCTCAGCCGCCCCGCACCGGCTGCCGTATCGCGTCGGGTACCGGCTGCCCGCGCAGTTCGTGCAACTTGGCCCCCTCTACATCGATATCGAGCACGATCTTGTCGAGCCATGCGGGCATCCGCCATGCCCATTTGCCCAGCAGCACCAAAAGCGATGGGATCAGGATCATTCGGACGATGAACGCGTCCAGCAGCACGCCCGCGGCCAAGGCGAAACCCATCGACTTCGCGGTCACATCGGATTCGAGCAGGAGGGAACCGAACACCGAAATCATGATGATCGCGGCGGCGGTGACCACTCGGGCCCCGTGGTGATATCCGAGCACCATCGCTTCCTTCGGCGGCTGTCCGTGCACGTAATCCTCGCGCATCCGGGTCACCAGGAAGACCTGGTAATCCATCGCCAGACCGAAGACCAAGCCGATCAGCATGATCGGCAGGAAGCTCACGATCGGATGCGGATCGGAGATCAGCCCCAGCTTGCCCTCCTGCAAGATCAAGACCGTCGCACCGAAGGTGGCGGCCATGGAGAGCAGGAAGCCGAGCGCCGCGGTCAGCGGGACCAGCACCGACCGGAACACCCCGATCAGCAAGAGGAATGCCGCACCGGCCACGATTACCAGATACGGCACGATCTTGCTCAGCAGCACATGGTCGATATCCGCGTAAATCGCTGTGATGCCGGTGATTCCGTACTTCATCCCGAACTCGGAATTCAACTGTGTCTCGGCCGCGCGCGGCACGGACCAGATCCTTGGTCGTGCCGAGACCAGCGGATGCCACGAACTGCCACACCGACCGCATGCGTCGGCGCGATACCGAGCTGAAGAGTCGAACAGCTCCGAGTCTGCTGCGCACCGCGCACAAGATCAAGACGCGGTCTTCGGCCGTCGGAAAAAACGCGGTCGCCCCGAAACGCATTCGGCCCCGCACCCGCATGCGGGTGCGGGGCCGACCCGCAGGTTCCTATCCGCGCGATCAGCTCACGCCGACCGGCACCCGCACCGTCTCCGCGGATCGCTGCTGCAGTTCACGCAGCTTCGCGCCCTCGACATCGATATCCGGCAGGATCCGATCCAGCCACTTCGGAATCCACCAGGACCACTTGCCCATCAGCACCAACAGCGATGGGATCACGATCATGCGGACGATGAACGCGTCGATCAGCACACCCGCCGCCAGCGCGAAGCCGAACGACTTCGCCGTGACATCGGTTTCCAGCAGGAAGGAGCCGAACACCGAGATCATGATGACCGCGGCCGAGGTGACGACCCGTGCGCCGTGGTGATAACCGGCGACCATCGCATCCTTCGGCGACTTGCCGTTGACGAACTCCTCGCGCATCCGGGTCACCAGGAACACCTGGTAATCCATCGCCAGTCCGAACACCAGGCCGATCAGCATGATCGGCAGGAAGCTGACCAGCGGATGCGGATCCTCGATCAGCCCGAGCTTGCCCTCCTGGAAGATCAGCACCGTCGCACCGAAGGTGGCCGCCATGGAGAGCAGGAAGCCGAGCGCCGCGGTCAGCGGCACCAGGATCGAGCGGAACACCAGGATCAGCAGCAGGAATGCGGCACCGGCCACGATCGCCAGGTACGGCACGATCTTGCTCAGCAGCACATGGTCGACATCGGCAAAGATCGCCGTGGTGCCGGTGATGCCGTATTCGATGCCGTACTCGGACTGCATCTGTGCTTCGGCGTCGCGGGCGTCGCTGACCAGATCCTTGGTGGCCTGGTTGTTCGGACCCGACTTCGGCACGCCGTCGAGCAGCGCGCCCGCCTTGTCCGCACCGCTCCACTTGGGCTCGGTCACGTAATCCATGCCCGAGTAGGACGCGAGCTTGGACCGCAGCGCGGTCACCGCGGCCTCGCGCCGGTCGGCGGGCACCTTGGTGAGATCGACCGCGACATTGAGCACACCGTTGCTGCCCTCGCCGAAGCCCTCGGTGCGCAGCTCGTAGGCCTTGCGGATGGTCGAGGTCTTGGGCTGGCTGTCATCGCCGGGCAGGCCGAGGTTCAGACCGGCGGCGGGTGCGGCGAGTAGACCGAGCACGACCACGCTGAGCAGCAGCGTCACCGCGGGCGCCTTGCCGATCAACCGGCCGACACGCATGCCATTGGTGACCGACTTGTCGTCCTCGGGATCGTGCTTGGCCACGATCGGCAGCTTCGGCTTGAACAGGAACCGGCCGAACGCACCGAGCAGCGCGGGCATCAGCGTGATGGCGGTGAGCACCGCGAACGCCGCGGCGATCGCACCGCCCAGACCCATGAACGTCATGAACTGCACGCCGACGATGCTGAGTCCGCCGAGCGCGATGATGACGGTCAGACCGGCGAACACCACTGCGGAGCCCGCCGTACCGAGGGCGGTACCGGCCGCCTCCTCCGGCGAATCCTGCACTGCCAGTTCGTGTTTGTAGCGCGACACGATGAACAACGCGTAGTCGATCGACAGGGCGATGCCGATCATGGACGCGAGGAAGGTCGTGAAGCTGGGCACTTCGATGATCGAGGTACCGAGGAAGATCAGCGAGGTGGCCGCGCCGAGGCCGACGATCGCGGTGATGATCGGTACGAAGGCGGCGACGATGGCACCGAAGGCGATGATCATGACGACCAGCGCGATGCCCATACCGATCTGTTCGGACTTACCGCTCGGGCCCTCGTTCTTCTGCGCGATGGAGCCGCTCATCTCCACCTGCAGCCCGGCATTGCGGGCATCGCTGGCGACATCGTAGGCCGCCTGGCGCTGCGCGTCGGTCACGTCGGTGAACTTCTTGATGGTGAACGGGACGCTGAAGAAGGCGACCGAATCGGGAGCCGTCTTGCTGAGCACGTTCAGCGGTGCGCCACTGCACTTGGACGGATCCGGATCGGCGATGCAGCCCGACTTCTCGGCGGCCTCGACCGGATCCATCACCGGCTTGCTGTGGTCGACGATGTCGAGTGTGCCGAGTTTGGCGATGAAGGCCTCCAGCGCCGCCCGGTTTGCCGGGTCGGTCAGCTTCTGCCCTTCGGGTGCGGCAATGACATAGGTGCCGGTGACGGCGTCGAATTTGAAGGCGTCGGAGGCGCCGGGGAAGTGCTTGTCGAGAATGTCGTTGGCACGTGCGGACGGCAACTCCGGCATGCTGAAGTCATTGGTCATCGGCTCCTTCAGCTGCGCGCCGAGGCCGCCGAGCAGCAGGAACAGGACAAGCCAGACCGGAAGCACTATCCATTTCCTGCGGAAAGCGAACTTTCCCCATCTATACAGATAAACGGACACGAGAGGGTTCTCCTAGCGGGTGGCTGGTTACGTGCTGGTTCGCGGCACGTAGACAAGCACTCGCGGGGATTGCCCTGCCGACCCCCGCCTCCAATTGACGCTTTCTGCCTACCGTGCGGTAGGTAGACTACCCAGGGGCTAAGCGGAGGTACAACCTCAATTCTGATGGCAAGGTTAGCTCAGCGCAGCAGTGATGAGAGGATCATCCCATGACCGTTCGTGACGCGGGCGACACCGTTGTCGCAGGTGGCGGCACAAAAATTGCAATTCGCGACGCCGCGGTGAAGCTGTTCGGGGCCAAAGGATTCGAACAGACGAGCCTGCGCGAGGTCGCGGATGCGGTAGGAATCACAAAGGCTTCCCTCTACTATCACTACGCTTCGAAGCTCGATCTGCTGCTGGCGATCGTCGATCCGATCGTCGATCACCTGCGCTCGGTGATCGAGGATATCGATGCGGTTCCGCACGATGCCGAGGGCATTCGGGCCATCCTGCGTGCCTATCTGCGCGGCATGATCCGCCATCGCGACGCCGGTGCGCTGTGTGTCCGCGACACCGTCGCGATTATCAATGTCATGGCCGACCGGTATCCGGACATGCTGGATTCGACTCGGGTGCTGCGCGAATGGCTCGCCGGACCCGGCGCCGACGATGTCGCCAAGCTGCGCGCGAGTGCGGCGCTGGAGGTGCTCGGGGTCGCGCTGTTGTCCACCGAACTCGTGCCCGGCGTCGAGGATTCCGTGGTGGAACGCACACTGCTGGACGCGGCCACCTGTGTTCTGACCGGCTGCCATACCGCGTAGATTCGTTCGAACACCGAAGAGGCCAGGGAGTAGCCGCCGTGCACATCACCGCGAGGGTCGATTACGCGGTGCGGACTCTATTGGAGATCGCCCGCGCACCGCAGACCTACGGTGCACCGGATGGGGCCGCCGTGCAGGTCGCACCGGTGGTGAAGGCCGAGGCGATTTCGACCGCGCAGCACATCCCGCCGAAGGTGCTCGAGACCGTACTCGCCGAGTTGCGCAGAGCTGATCTGGTGACCAGTAGGCGCGGCCCGGAGGGTGGCTATTGGCTGGCCCGCCCGGCCGCGCAGATCTCCATCGCCGATGTGATTCGTGCGATCGAGGGCCCGCTGGCCTCGGTGCGCGGTGAGCGTCCGGAGGATGTGCGATATCCGGGTGCCGGCCAACCATTGCAGCGGGTGTGGATCGCGCTGCGGGTGAATATTCGTGCGGTGCTGGAGAACGTTTCCATCGACGACATCGCACAGGATCGGTTGCCCGGATTCATCGGCGCGCTCATCGAGGATCCCGGTGCCTGGGCACGGCGATAACTCCCGTCGAGTCATGCGGGCCGAAAACCGCGCGTGCCAACGTCACTGCTGGTCAGCAATGTTCGCGACGTGCCGCACGGAATGACGGTAGCCTCCTTTTCATTATGCTGATCAGACTGCTTCGCACTCATCTGGCCCCGTACCGGGCCCAATTGGCGGGCGTCGTCGGCCTACAACTCATCTCGGTCATCGCGATGCTGTATCTGCCGACTTTGAACGCCGACCTGATCGATAACGGCGTCACCAAGGGCGATATCGGCTACATCTGGACCACCGGACTGTGGATGCTCGCGGTCACCGGCGTGCAGATCATCGCATCGGCCTGTTCGGTCTATCTCGGCGCGCAGGCCGCGATGGGTGCGGGGCGGGACCTGCGCGGTGCGCTGCTGCATCGGGTCGGCACCTTCTCCGCGCGCGAGGTCGGCCTGTTCGGCGCGCCCTCGCTGATCACCCGAAACACCAACGATATTCAACAGGTTCAGCTGCTGATCGTGATGTCGGCGACCATCCTGGTGATGGCGCCGATCATGTGTATCGGCGGCATCTTCATGGCGCTGCGCGAAGATCTCGGGCTGTCCTGGCTGCTGCTCATCGCGGTACCCGCACTGGCCGTCTCGATGGGCGTCATCGTGGCGAAGATGGTGCCCGGCTTCCGCGATATGCAAGCCCGCATCGATGAGGTCAACCGGGTGCTGCGCGAGCAGATCACCGGCATCCGAGTGGTGCGTGCCTTCGTGCGCGAACGACAGGAGACCTGGCGCTTCGGGCTGGCCAATACCGAGCTCACCGAATCCTCGCTGCGGGTCGGGCGGCTGATGGCGCTGATGTTCCCGCTGGTGATGCTGATCAGCAATGTCACCGCCGTCGCGGTGATCTGGTTCGGCGGACATCTGATCAACGACGACAAGATGCAGATCGGCTCGCTCACCGCGATGCTGTCCTACATCATGCAGATCCTGATGGCCGTCATGATGGCCTCGTTCCTGGCCATGATGGCGCCGCGCGCGGCCGTCTCGGCCGATCGGATCGGTGAGGTACTCGATACCGAGACCTCGGTGCTGCCACCACGGCTGCCGCAGCCGTTCAAGAGCGATCCGGCGCAGGTCGATCTGCAATTCGCCGAATTCGCCTTTCCCGGCGCGGAGAAGCCGGTCCTCTCGGCGATCCGGTTCCAGGTCGAGCCGGGGACGACCACGGCGATCGTCGGCTCCACCGGTGCGGGCAAGACGACACTGCTCAATCTGATTCCACGACTCATCGATGTGACCGATGGCGCGGTCTACGTCGGCGGCACCGATGTCCGCCATATCGACCTCGAAGTGCTGCGCGGGCAGATCGGGCTGGTGCCGCAGAAGGCATATCTGTTCTCCGGCACCATCGCCAGCAATCTGCGCTACGGCAATCCGGACGCCACCGACGAGGAACTGTGGCGCTGTCTGGAAATCGCGCAGGCCGCCGACTTCGTGCGTGATATGCCGCAGGGCTTGGCTACGCCGGTCGCACAGGGCGGCACCACCGTTTCGGGCGGACAGCGTCAGCGGTTGGCCATTGCGCGGTCGCTCGTGAAGCAGCCGCGGGTCTACCTGTTCGACGATTCGTTCTCCGCACTGGATGTCGCCACCGATGCCCGACTGCGCGAGGCATTGCGGCCGGAGACCAGGGACGCCTCGGTAATCATTGTGGCGCAACGGGTTACCACCATCCGCGACGCCGATCAGATCGTCGTGCTCGAGGACGGCGTAATGGCCGGTATCGGCACCCATGAGCAGTTGATGCGCGATTGCGCGGAATACCAGGAGATCGTCGCCTCGCAGCTCGGCGCCGATGAGGCCGTCGTCCTGGCCAAGCGCAATGGATCGCCGCCCGATGTGAGCGGTGACGGGCATCGGCCCCGGCGGGAGGAGATCCGATGAGACCCGGAGCGGTGAATCCCGGTGCGCCGGATGCGAAGGCGAAATCGTTCGGTCCGTCGCTGAAGCGGCTCTTGCGCAGGTTGGCGCCCGAGCGCAGGTACGTCGGCGTGATCGTCGGTCTCGCGATCGTCTCGGTGGTGCTGAATACGCTCGGGCCATACATTCTCGGCAAGGCCACCAATGTGGTCTTCGACGGTGTGGTCGGCCGCCGGTTGCCCAGTGGCGACACCAAGGAAGAGGCGATCCAGCAACTGCGGGCCGCGGGCAACAACACCTTCGCCGACATGCTCGGCGCGATGGATGTCACCCCGGGGGTCGGTGTGGATTTCGGCGCCGTCGGCCGGGTGCTGATGCTGGTATTGCTGCTCTACATCGGCGCGGCGGTATTCAGCTGGCTGCAGTCCTACCTGCTCAATATCGTCATCAACCGCACGGTGAAGCGGCTGCGCAGCGAGGTCGAGGACAAGATCCATCGACTTCCGTTGCGCTACTTCGATTCCACACCGCGCGGTGATCTGCTCAGCCGCGTCACCAATGACGTCGACAATGTGTCCCAGACCCTGCAGCAGACCATGAGCCAGCTGATCCTTTCGCTGTTCTCGGTGATCGGCATCCTGATCATGATGTTCTGGATCTCGCCGCTGCTCGCGTTGATCGCGCTGCTCACCGTGCCCGCCGCAGTCGTGGTCACCACGCAGATCGCCAAACGCTCCAAACCGCACTTCGTCAACCAGTGGAAGTACACCGGCATGGTGAACGCGCAGGTCGAGGAGGCCTTCACCGGGCATGAGGTGGTCACCGCGTTCGGCCGCAACCGCGAGGTCGGCCAGGAATTCGACAAGCGCAACAACGACCTCTACGAGTCGAGTTTCAAGGCGCAGTTCATCTCCGGGCTCATCATGCCCTCGATCATGTTCCTCGGGAATGTGAACTTCGTGCTGGTGGCGCTGGTCGGCGGTCTGCGGGTGGCGACCGGCAATCTGTCGCTCGGTGAGGTGCAGGCCTTCATCCAGTACTCCCGGCAGTTCAGCCAGCCGCTGACCCAGATCGGCGCGATGGCCAACCTGCTGCAATCCGGGGTCGCCTCGGCCGAGCGGATCTTCGAAATCCTCGACGCCGAGGAGCAGTCGCCGGATCCGGTCATGGAGAACACCCGTCCGGTCGATCGCGGCCGGGTCGAATTCGAGGCGGTGTCGTTCCGCTACGAACCCGAGACGCCGGTCATCGAGCGGCTGTCGCTGGTCGCCGAGCCCGGACATGTGGTCGCCATTGTCGGCCCGACCGGCGCCGGCAAGACCACCCTGGTGAATCTGCTGCTGCGGTTCTACGAACTCGATGCGGGCACCATCACCATCGACGGCGTCGATATCACCGAAATCACGCGCGATCACCTGCGCTCCAGGATCGGCATGGTGCTGCAGGACACCTGGCTGTTCAAGGGCACCATCCGGGAGAACATCGCCTACGGCAATCCGAATGCGAGCGAGGCGGATATCCTCGAGGCCGCGCGCGCCGCCTATGTCGACCGCTTCGTCCACGCGCTGCCACACGGTTACGACACGGTCATCGATGAGGAGGGTTCGGGCGTCAGCGCTGGTGAGAAGCAGCTGATCACCATTGCCCGCGCCTTCCTGGCCAAGCCGTCCATCCTGGTCCTGGACGAGGCGACCAGTTCGGTCGATACCCGCACCGAGGCGCTGGTCCAGCACGCGACCGCGGCCCTGCGCCGAGACCGCACCAGCTTCGTCATCGCCCACCGCCTCTCCACCATCCGCGACGCCGATCTGATCGTCGTCATGGAGGCGGGCCGCATCGTCGAACACGGCAACCACGAGCGCCTGCTCGAAGAACGCGGTGCCTACTATCGCCTCTACAACGCCCAGTTCGCCGCGGCCGCCGCCGAGGCCTGACCGGCACCTCGGCCGGGTGCCTGGTGGGTCCGGCCGATTGTGGTCCTGGGAGGATATTCGCGTGTCTGATCCCGAAAACTTCTCGTTCACCGTCGGTACCCGTCTTCCGGGACGACACGGTCGATCGGGCGTGATCAGCACACCGCACGGTGATATCGCGACGCCGGCGTTCATTCCGGTCGGCACCAAGGCGACGGTGAAGGCGGTGCTGCCGGAGACCATGCGGGAACTCGGTGCGCAGGCGCTGCTGGCGAATGCCTACCACCTGTACCTGCAGCCCGGACCGGACATCGTGGACGAGGCGGGTGGGTTGAGCAAGTTCATGAACTGGTCCGGCCCGACCTTCACCGACAGCGGCGGCTTCCAGGTGATGTCGCTGGGTGTCGGCTTCAAGAAGGTGCTGGCCATGGAGGCAGTCGACGTCCGAAGCGATGACGTGATCGCCGCGGGCAAAGAGCGCCTGGCCACCGTCGACGATGACGGCGTCACCTTCCGCTCGCATCTCGACGGCTCGAAACACCGCTTCACACCTGAGGTTTCGATGGGGATCCAGCATCGGCTCGGCGCGGACATCATGTTCGCTTTCGACGAGCTGACCACGCTGCTGAATACCCGTGCCTACCAGGAGAAGTCGCTGCAGCGCACGCACGAATGGGCACAGCGCTGCATCGACGAGCACGAACGGCTGACCGCCGCGCGCACCCATCTCCCATATCAGGCGCTGTTCGCGGTGATCCAGGGCGCGCAATACGAAGATTTGCGCCGCAAGGCCTGTCGGGAACTGGAATCGCTGCGCGGCAGCGCCGGAACGGGTTTCGACGGCTACGGCATCGGCGGTGCGTTGGAGAAGCACAACCTCGGCACCATCGTCGGCTGGTGTTGCGACGAGCTGCCCGACGACAAACCGCGGCATATGCTCGGTATCAGCGAACCCGAGGACATCTTCGTCGCGGTGGAGAACGGCGCGGACACCTTCGACTGTGTGAACCCGTCGCGGGTCGCGCGCAATGCCGCGATCTATGTCGCCGAAGGCAGGTTCAATATCAATACCGCCCGATTCCGCCGCGACTTCACCCCGATCGACGACACCTGCGACTGCTACACCTGCGCGAATTACACCCGGGCCTATATCCATCACCTGTTCAAGGCCAAGGAGATGCTGGCCTCGACCCTGTGCACAATTCACAACGAGCGCTTCACGATTCGGCTCGTCGACCGGATTCGCGAGAGCATCGAGGGCGGCTATTTCGACGAGTACAAGGCCGAAACATTAGGCCGCTGGAAAGGTCGTGTCTAATTGGCAGCGCCTTCGGCGCTGCGTGTTCGCGGCCCCCTGCTGTCTCGCGTCCGAGCCGTCGAGACTCGCGCCTGCGGCGCATGCGCTTCGACGACTCGGACGCGAGACGGGCCGCGAACGGGCGCGCGTAATTAACGCTCGAT
>NZ_JBFAWD010000009.1:175293-237876 GCF_040680135.1 Nocardia sp. NPDC052112
GTCCCGGCATCAGAAAACCGGTCGTGGCATCTCGCGCCTGCGGCGCATGCGCTTCGACGACTCGGACGCGAGACGGGCCGCGAACGGTCGCTCGTAAGACTCGCTCGTTGTGGTTACGTCCGAGCGGGCCTGCGGCGTAACAACTTTCAGCTGAGTAGCGCGGGGGTTTCGCGTGGCGCGTAGCTCGGCTCGTGTTTCTTCAGGAAGGCGATCACCCGGTAGGTGATCGGCAGCACGATGACCTCGGCAAGGGTCTTCCAGACGAATCCGACGATCACGTAGTTCACGAACTGTCCCCAGCTGTCGATGCCGATGGCGGTGGCCGCGATCGAGCAGAAGATCAGCGTGTCGCCGAATTCGCCGACGATCGTGGAGCCGATCAGCCGCGCCCACAGGTGCTTTTCCTTGGTCTTCTCCTTGATCAGCACCAGTGACGCCGAATTGAGCATCTCACCGACGAAGTAGCCGGACAGGCCAGCGGCGACCAACTGTGGTGTGGTGCCGATGACGGACCGGAAGGCCTCCTGATTGTCGTAGAAGGTCGCGGCGGGCAGCTCGATGGCGATCTTGAAGCAGACGACCGCGAGCAGCAGGATGGCGAAACCGTAGTAGATGGCCCGGCGGGCGGCCTTGAAGCCGTAGACCTCGCTGAGGACGTCGCCGATGATGTAGGCCAGGGGGAACAGGAACCACGCACCATCGGTCGAGATCGGCAGGATCTCGACCGGGCCGACCTTCACGGAATGATCGGTGAAGAATTGGACACCTTTGGTTGCGCAGATATTCGAGATGATCAGCGTCGCGGTGAACAGGGCGACGACGGGGGTGTAGTAGCCCCGCGCGGCGACGGCGAATGCCGCGTGGGCCGCCGCGGGGCCCCCAGATTCTGGGTGTTCTTCAACTGTTTTGGACTCACTCACGCGCTTCATCCAACCAGGTTGTGGAATAGGCTGTAGCAATGACGAATCCCGGCGATTCCGACGAATGGTGGAAACAGTACGGCGGCGAAGGCGTATCGCCGGAGGCCGGCGCCCAGGGGTCGGTACCGCAGTACCCCTCGGCGCCGCAGTACCCTTCCGCGCCGCAGTATCCGCAGCAGCCGGCTCCGACGCCGCCACCGCAGCCGCAGTACCCGAGCTACCCGCAGCAGCCGGTCGCCGGCGCGCAGCAGCCGTACCCGCAGACCCCGGCCTATCCGAACGCGTATCAGCCGTACGGATATCAGCAGCAGGCGCAGGGCACCAACGGACTCGCGATCGGTTCGCTGGTCGCCTCACTGGTCGGGCTGTGCACCTGCATCGGCTCGATTGTCGGGATCGTGCTCGGTGTCATCGCGCTGAATCAGATCAAGGAGCGCGGACAGGAGGGCCGCGGCCTGGCGCTGGCCGGAATCTGGGTGGGCGCGGGCGGCATCGTGCTCGCCATTGCGTATGTGATTCTCAACATCGCGCTGTCGACGACATAGGACTCGAAAACATCAGGGGCGCTCCCGTTTCCGGGAGCGCCCCTGAGCTGTACCTGGGGTACCTGATCAGGCCTTGACGACCTGAGTGCCGCCGGCGAACTTGTCGTGCCAGCCCTGCTTGTTCGGGTCCTGCGAAGTGGTGATGATCATGTAGATGATCAGACCGAGCTCGGCCAGGCCACCGATGCACGGAATGATGCCGAGAAGAACATAGAGGTTGCGCTTCAGCGAGACCTCCGGGGTGATCTTCGCCGCGCCGCCAGGGGCTACGACCTTGAGGCCCAGGATCTTCTTGCCGAGGGTGGTGCCCTGGGAGGTCTCCATGCCGACGAAGTACCCGATCCCCGCGATCGCGCCCACCAGACCGGTCACGACCTGCCCACCGAGTCCGGAGCCCAGGATGAGCAAGATGATGACGTAGACCGGGATGCCGACGATCAGGTGATCGATGACGCGGGCACCGATGCGGGCCCCGATATCACCGGGCTGTCCGCCGTACCCATATCCCGGCTGCTCGCCATAGGGCTGCTGGGGGTAGGGCTGCTGCTGGCCGTAGGGATCCTGCGGCTGTCCGTACTGGGGCTGACCATAGGGCTGCTGGCCGTACTGGGGCTGCTGCCCGTACTGCGGCGGCTGCTGGCCGTATTGGGGCTGTCCCCCCTGCGGGTACTGCTGTCCGCCCCCCTGCGGGTACTGCTGGCCGCCCGGGTATTGCTGCCCGCCTTGCGGATATTGGTTGGGGTCGTACCCACCGCTTGTCATATGTGCGTCCTCGTCAGTGATCAGTAGATCGGTCGATGGGTACGTTACGGACATCGCGCGGGTTGCAACAACCCATTCTCGTCGAGTATCCACGGTTGCTCGGTCAGATCGGCCGGGTCGAATCGGTCGAGCAGCTCGGTGGGCGAAACCGGGGGATAGCCCAGTGAACTGGCCAGTGCGGCCGCGACCCGGTCGGGTGGATTGCCGAGGGCGAGCTGATCGGCGAGGGTCACCGCGCCGTCGCGTTTGGCCAGTCGCTTGCCCTCGGTATTCAGCACCAGCGGCACATGTGCGTAGTGCGGAATCGGAAGGTCCAGTAGCGTCGCGAGATAGGCCTGGCGTGGGGTCGACGGCAGCAGATCGTCGCCGCGGACCACCTGATCGATACCCTGCTCCGCATCGTCGACGACGACGGCCAGGTTGTACGCCGGGATTCCGTCGCCGCGGCGCAGCACGACATCGTCGACGGGGCCGCGGTAGCGCCCGTGCAATTCATCGGTGATCTCGAATTCGCGCGCGTGCGCGCGCAAACGCAAGGCGGCCGGACGGCCGTCGGTGCGATGCGCGGCCCGCTCGGCTTCGGTCAGATCGCGGCAGGTGCCCGGATAGTGGCCGAGCGGTCCGTGCGGCGCGGTCGCGGCCTGCTGGATCTCCCTTCGGGTGCAATAACACTCGTAGGTGCGGCCGGCCGCGGTGAGCCGATCGATGGCCGCCTGATAGTGGGGCAGCCGGTCGCTCTGCCGCACGACCGGACCGTCCCAGTCCAGGCCGATCGCGGCGAGGTCCGCCAGTTGGCGCTGTTCGGCGCCGGGCCGGACGCGGTCCAGATCGTCGATACGGAGCACGAATCGGCGTCCGGTCGACCGTGCGAACAACCAGGCCAGCACCGCGGTGCGCAGATTTCCGATGTGCAGATCGCCGGACGGGCTCGGGGCGTACCTGCCTGCTGGAGTTCTGATTACTGGCACGTTTGCCATGCTAGGGGCTCCGGTGCGGTTCACCGGATCAGCAGTCGTGGCTTGAGTCGGTCTTCGGGAATCGAGGTTCCGCTGTCGAGGGCGGCCAACAGTGCCTCGGCGTGCGCGATCAGGCCCGCGCCGTCGATTCCGTATGGCATATCGCTGTTTCGGTTCGGTCGGTCGGTATCCGGCTCGGCCGCGTAGGCGCGCAGCCGGGTCACCGCACGGGTGAGCAGGGTGCGCGCGCCCTTCGGATTCGCGCGCTGGATGTGGGTCAGCCCGACCGCGTATTGCGCAAGACCCTGCCACAGCATCCTTTCGGCGAACGGCCCGTTCTTCCATGCGGCCTCCAATACCTCGTGTGCGTTGAATGCCAGGCCGTCATCCAGCAGTTGCTGGGCGTAGGAAAGAGTTTGCCGCGGAGGCAGATTCAGGTCGTCCGGAATTCGCGGCACACCGACGCTGCCGACCGGCAACGGCCGCCCGAAGCGGTCGCGCGGGCGTGGATTACGGGCGCGACCTGCCTCGTCGCGCGGGCGTTCGACCATGCTGCCCATCATCCACGGACGGAGCCGAAGGCGTCCACCGGAGTTCTGTCGATCTTGATTAATTGACGGATCACGGAGTAATCACATTGTGAAAAGTTTGCTGGCCAGCAAACATATGAATGAATGTCATCTTCTGGCAATGATCCCGCAACTCCAAATCTTCGCAAGATTGGCAAATGCGATGACTGAATGGGCAAGAGATCGGCAAATTCTGCATGAACCTGCTAGTCTTTAGCGCGCGGGGGCGACCCCGTGAGGTGAATTCACCTCGAAGTGCAGTGCGATCACGACGCACCGTGAAAGTCGCGCGCTTTGGCAAGGCGCACCGCGGGATTCGGCGTTCCGCGCCGGATGCCGGTGCTAGTTAGAACGATGTCAGAAGAAAATCTCGTTCTCGACGCAGCAAAGGAGCTAGTGCCGTGGTAGTTGACTTGACGGGCGCTGTGTGGCGTAAGAGCACATACAGCGGCCCCGATGGGAACTGTGTGGAAGTCGCATTTCTCGTCGACGGCAACGTGGCGGTCCGCGACACCAAAGACAACGGCAATGGTCCGTTGTTGGCGTTCACGCCAAGCGAGTGGGACGCATTCCTAAACGGAATGTCAGAGGGGGAGTTCGGACGCGCCTGAACGACGGGTACGTCCGAACCAACAGCACGGGCCCCGGGTCGGCACGGACTCGGGGCCTTCGCGGTGTTGAGTGGCCCTTTCTCAATGGTGCTGGCCGTCGGTCTGCTGCTGAACGGCGCGTAGTACGGCGAGCTGTTTGCGCTCTTCCTCATGCTCGGCCGCCAGGTTGGCGCGGGATTCCTGCCACGGATCGGGGCGGAAGAATCCGCCGGTGCCCGGCTTGCCCGCCGAACCCAGCTTGTTCATCTTCTTCGGTACCGTCGCGCCCTGGTAGGTCAGCGGAATCGGGTGACCGTGCTCGTCGACCGGCCCGAGCGGCTGGTGGATCTCGATGTATTCGCCATCCGGCAACCGCCTGATGATGCCCGTTTCGATGCCGTGCTCGAGCACCGCGCGGTCGCTGCGCTGCAGGCCGAGGCAGATGCGGTAGGCGGCGTAGTAGGCCACAGCCGGCAAGGTCAGAATGCCGATCCGGCCGACCCACGTGGTCGCATTCAGCGAGACGTCGAATTTGAAGGCGATGATGTCGTTCACGCAGGACAGCGTCAGCACTGCATAGAAGGTGATCGCCATCGCGCCGATCGCGGTGCGGACCGGCACGTCACGCGGGCGCTGCAGCAGATTGTGATGCGCGGTGTCCTTGGTCAGTCGGCGCTCGATCCATGGATAGGCGATCAGCACCGTGAACACCAGGCCCATGATCAGCGCACCCCAGAACGGTGCGGGCACGGTATAGCGGCCCGGATACAGCTCCCAGGGCGGGATCAGGCGCATCATGCCGTCGGTCCACATCATGTAGAAGTCCGGCTGGGTGCCCGCCGAGACCTTGGCCGGGCTGTAGGGGCCGAAGGCCCAGATCGGGTTGATCTGCAGCAGGCCGCCCATGAGTGCGACGACACCGAGCGTGAACGCGAAGAACGCGCCCTGATCCAGCGAGAACACCGGCACGATGCGAGTGCCGATCACATTGCGTTCGGTCCGGCCCGGCCCCGGGAACTGAGTGTGCTTCTGGTACCAGACCAACGCGATATGCGCGGCGATCAGCGCGAGCATGATGCCGGGGAACAGCAGCACATGCGCGATGAACAGGCGCGGGAGGATGATCTCGCCCGGATAGTCGCCGCCGAACATCAACCAGTGCATCCAGGTGCCGATGACCGGAATGCCGAGCGTGATAGAAGAGAACGCCGCCCGCAGGCCGGTGCCCGAGAGTAGGTCGTCGGGCAGTGAGTAGCCGAAGTACCCCTCGAACATGGCCAGGATCAGCAGCAGTGAGCCGAGCACCCAGTTCGCCTCACGCGGTTTGCGGAACGCGCCGGTGAAGAAGATCCGGAACAGGTGCACGATGATGGACGCCGCGAAAAGTAGCGCGGCCCAATGGTGGACCTGGCGCACGAATAGACCGCCGCGGACCTCGAAGGAGATGTTCAGTGCCGTCTCGTAGGCGCGGGTCATGGACACCCCGCGCAGCGGCTGGTAGGCGCCGTTGTAGGTGACCTCGGCCATCGATGGGTCGAAGTACAGCGTCAGATAGGTACCGGACAGCACCAGGATGATGAAGCTGTAGAGCGCGATCTCGCCGAGTAAGAACGACCAGTGGGTCGGGAAAACCTTGTTGATCGACCGTTTGGTGAATGCCGCGGCCCGATATCGCTCGTCGAAGGAGTTGGCCTGTTCGCCCGCCCTACGACCTATGTCAATAGCCATGGTCGACACCTCGCTTTGGGGTGAGAGGTGATACATGTTCTACTACAGACGGTAGCAGGGGATCGAGCGGGAATCGATAGGTTTCCCGATCACAATGTGGAACAAGATCATTCAGTTTTCCCGGTGCTGGGCGCTACCCCCGGTAGCCGGTGCCATATCGTCGAGCCGTGAGTGCGGTGGCAGCCCAGGACGCGACGATGTACTGGCTGTCCGGCCGTACTCGAAATGACCTCTTCATGCTGTATTGCTTCGACGATTCCGGGTGTTCCGGTGCGGAACTGCGCGAGTTCGTCGCGCGCCGCAGTGCGGACATAGCCGATCTGTCGGTCCGGCTGCGCCCGCTGCCCGGCGATCTGGGCTATCCGGCGTGGGTTCGATGTGAATTCCGTGCCGAGCAATTTGTGGAACATTTCCTTCCGGAACCGAATTGGCCGGGTGTGTGTACGGTGCTCGGCAAACTGCTCGGCACCGGAGTGGATGCCGCGGTGCGTCCGTGGCGATTGCACGTGTTCCGTGGAGTCGACGGTGCGCCGTGGGGTGCTGGCCCCGCGATGGTGGTGGTCCTGCAGATATCACATGCGCTGGCGGATGGGCGGCGGGGTGCGGATCTTGCCAGGGCACTGTTCACCGAGGTAGATCACCGTGGTGGGGCGGCGGTGGTCGCGCGGGGCGAGTTGGTTACGCGGGGCACAGTGGCTGTGCAGGAGGGGGTCGGCCAGGACGGGATGGCCGAGCCGGTCGCCGGTGCCGCGTCGATTGTCGATGCCGCCCCGGTTGCTGCGTTGCCGGATTCGGTTGCTCGGGCCGAGCGGCTCGTTTCGTCCGAGCAAGTAGCCGGAGCAGCGCCGATTACCGGTGCCGCGCCGTTTGCCGATGACGCCTTTTATGCCGCGCCGGTTGCTGTGTTGCGGGATTCGGTTGCTCGGGCGCTGGGCGAGCATGCCGTCCGATTCGGTCGACGTCTCGGTGCGGCACTGGTCGAGGCGGCACCGGTGGATCCCATATCTGTGCGTTCGGCGCTGGCGCTGCTTCGGATGCCGATTCAGTTCGCGCGCACGGCTGTTCGGGGTTATCAGGCATTCCGGGCGCAGCAGGAGTTGGCCGAATTGACCGCTGCGGGAGGGCTTCCGGGGCCGGGGCCCGGGTTCACGCCGAGTCTGGTGAACCGGAGCGATTCGACAGCCAGGCCTGCTCATCAGGTGCGGATGATCGTTTGCCATGCCGAACGGATGCGCATCCCGGGTCACACCGTGACCGTGGTCGCACTGACCGCGGTGTCGATCGCACTCGATCGCTACCTCGCGGCGCGCGGCGCGCGAGTGGACCGCTTGGGCGCACAGGTCCCGATGGCGTTATCCGACAATCGGATCGCGGCTCGCAACAATTACCGCAGCCTCGGCGTCGAGTTGTTCGTCGACGAACCGGATCCACTTGTCCGCGCGAACAAGATCGCCGCCGCGCTCGCCGCGCGCCGTATCCGCGCTCGGCACCCGCTGCTGACCGCGCAGGACCGCGTCACGGCCGTCACTCCCGCCCTGCTACTGCGTCGCGATATCGAGCGCTACCCGCTCGACACCGTCCCCGACTCGATAGCCGGGCACACCGTGGTCTCCAGCGTCCACCGCGGGCCTGCGGATCTGGCCTTCGGCGGCGCACCCGTCCGCTTCACCGGCGGTTTCCCCGCGATCGGCTCGGTAATGCACCTGACCCACGGCGTACACGGCCTCGGTGACACCGTCACCGTCTCGGTCCATGCCGACGCCGCCGCACTACCGGACATCGATACCTACACCGACCTGCTGCGCGATGCGCTGAACGAGGTATTCGACTGTGCCATAGGAGAATTGGGTAGTTGAGAATCCCGACCGGGTGATTCGTCGCACGCCGACGCAGTCGCCTACGAACTCTGGCAGCGGCTCCCGCACCCGCTGTGGCGGTTACCCCGTATCGCCACCTGAAAGTCATTCAGCCGATGAACAAGTGGGCCACCCAGATCATGACCACGATTTTCGACAACTGACCGACGGGCAACGGTAAGTGGCGCGTCCGATGGTAGGCGATGGCCGGACCGTCATGCGACCGTATTCGTCTGTTCCGCACGCGAGCGCGCAACGACCTCGGCTCGCGGCCGCGGACTGCTTCGGCGGTTGGCGAAGCCTCAGCGTTTTTCACCGCCGCTCGACCGGTGCGAAAAGTGCCCCTTTTCGGCCTGCTCCATCAGACGCATGAACTGATCCGTACCCAGGTGGACGAGTTCCTCGTGGTCTCCGGCCTCGAAGTAGACATCGGGCACGGTGGTGAGACTTTCGTCCATCAGCGTCTGTATGCCATACGCGGTACAGACGGCCGGGATCGCGCCGACCTCGCAATCCGGGAACACGGTGCGAAGCTCGGATTCCTTGGCCAGCACCAGATGCCGTCCGGTTTGCGACCACAACTTCGACAGACGCAGGTGATGGGTAGACGGCACCACCGCGCCGACGTAGCCCTGCTCGTCTTCGAGCATGATCGTCTTGGCCAGACGGTCGCCCGGGATATGTGCCGCTTCCGCTGCTTGGGCGCTGGTAAAGCTGTGCGGATGACGTACGACTTCGTACGTGACGCCCGCATCGCGCAAACACGCTTCCACAGTCGACGAAATAGACATTGCGGACCTCCACTGATCGGCTCGTGCACCACCGAAACGCGGTGGCAATGGGCACTCGGGTACACAGCGCTAGACCGTTCTGCGGGATAGTCTGCGCCTTTCAGCGATCGGTGTCGGCCCGAACCGGCAAATCCCACCGAGAGCCGGTTGCGCCCGCGTCCACGAACGCCATATCACCACTGGTCCCATGAGCTGCTGCGATCCGCCGGTCCGTTTCAGGCGGTATCGTCACCTGTTCGACAAGGTGGAACGCCTGTCAATCGGTCGCGGGTCCGTCGGTGGCGGCCTCAGCTGGGCCGAGGGCTTGTGGGGGTGCGGTCAGGGCCTGCATCGCGCCGAGACCTGCGCCTATTCCCGCGCCGATGGCGGCGAGCGGTGCCGCCATGATGGCCGCGCCGTATGCGGCGCCGATGGGCCCCGCCGCGAGACCGATCGGTGCGAACGGCAAGCCGATCGCCAGACCGAGTGCACCGCCGAGACCTGCGCCGATCAGTGCGAACGGGCTCGCCACCACTGCGCCTGCGGCAGCACCGAGCGCCGCGGAGCCGACGGTCTGACTCGCTACTCGATCGGAGCGAGTGCGTTCCAAACCGATCGAGTCGAAGAACGTTGCGAGATCGGCCTCGGTAACCGCCGCGGCGTCGTTGAGTTGGATGGCGGGCTCCCGTGGCAGCCAGTCCGGCGCCTCGACCTGCAGGTTGCCGAAACGCAACATGCCCGGTGGCGGCGCGATCGGCGGCACCGGGGCGACCGGGACCGGGCCGTGCAGGGACTCGACCGGCGACAGATACTCGTTTTTCGGTACCGGCCGCGCCCACTGCAGCGAACTGCGCGTGTCGTCCGGGATGCGCGTTCCCCGGTACGGGCGCACATTCGGCGCTTGGGCGGCGGGCCAGTCCGAGGACTGCTTCGTCTGCGCTGCCTGCCCGGCGGGGGCCTCCTCGCCTGAATCCGTGGTGTCGGCCACGAAGGCGGCGAGGCCGTGCTCGGTCTGGCTCACCGGAACGTACCGGCCGGGCTCGGCGTTTGCGGTGCCGCCGTTACCCACCAGAGTGAGAACAACGGGAACCGCTCCCGCCACGACCATCGACCCCGCTTTCTGTTGACGCGGACTGACTTTTCGGTGCTTGCCTGTGCCCATCTATTGCCTTTCACAGTGCAGAGAGACCTTGTTTATTCGCATTCGGATCCCGGGGCGGCTTCGGATGGTCGAGTACGCTGTGACAGGTTCGAGCCACGGCTGTGACCAGGACTTTCCGGGCTGTTAAGCACCCTGGATCGTCGTGCACATGTCCACCATCAACCAGTCGTGCCGCAACAATGAAGATGACCGGGGCGGACTTGCAGAGCGGTGGGAGTTGGATCCCGGGGTGTCCCTATGTCTTTCGTCGAGCGGCAGCGCGGTAAGGCTGCTTGTTGTCGAGCATGGCGTAGACGACGCCGGTCCGGAGTCGGGCAGAGCGGATGAGGGCGGAGTCGTGTTTCTTGCCCTCGGCACGTTACCGACCTGCGGGCTCGACGATGCCGTGACCGATGGGAGTTACCCGTGAACAAAAACAGCAGGTCAGAGCAATGCATTGCCCTGACCTGCTGTTTTTTGGCGGAGGATAGGGGATTTGAACCCCTGAGGGCGTTAACCCAACCCGCGTTCCAGGCGAGCGCCATAGGCCACTAGGCGAATCCTCCGTGCAGCAGCATACCGGGTGCCCCCGGTCGGTCACCAAATTGGGGCTGGTCGGGGCGGGAAGTCCCAGTTCGGTCCCGTTTTCTGCCCTGGTGGTGCACCCGGTGGTGATCATTGTCGGATCCGCCCGCTACACTTGCCAATGGATCCCGCGCGGCGCGCATCCTGTGAACTCCCCCAGGGCCGGAAGGCAGCAAGGGTCAACGGGCTCTGCCGGGTGCGCGGGGTCCCCTATATTCACTCCAATTCGGAGCAACCGCCGGGTAACGTGAACACGGTCCGCCGGACGTCGAACGCGCTCGGCTGGATCAAACGGTCCGACCGCGGTACATCGGCTCGGACGTCAATCACCCCTTCGCTGCTTCGAAAGGCTGCTCAGGATGCCCCGGCAAATGCAGATCGGTTTGATGAGCCCCCCGGAGCTCGTGTCCGAACACGAGACCCAAACCGCGAATTACGCGACGCTCGAGACCGAGAAGCTCACGCTGGATCTGACCAGGGGTAAACCTTCGCCGGAACAACTCGACCTCTCCGCGGAACTGCTCACACTGCCCGGCCCCGGCGATTACAAGGACGGCACCGGCACCGACTGCCGCAACTACGGTGGGCTGCACGGTCTTCCGGAATTGCGCGCGATCTTCGGTGAGCTGCTCGGCATTCCGGTCGAGAACCTGATCGCGGGCAATAACGCCAGTCTCGAGCTGATGCACGATGCGATCAGTTACGCATTGCTGTACGGCACACCGGATTCCGAGCGCCGCTGGGTGGCTGAGCCCAAGCTGAAGTTCCTGTGTCCGAGCCCCGGCTACGACCGGCACTTCGCGATCACCGAGGCGCTCGGCTTCGAGATGATTCCGATTCCGATCCGTCACGACGGTCCGGATGCGCACGCCATCGCCGAACTGGTGGCCGATGATCCGCAGATCAAGGGGCTGTGGGCGGTGCCGAACTATTCCAACCCGACCGGCGTCATCTTCTCCGAAGAGATTGTCCAGGAGTTGGTTTCGATGCCGACCGCGGCACCGGACTTCCGGCTGCTCTGGGACAACGCCTACGCGGTGCATCCGCTGACCGATACCGCCGCCCCCGTCCTCGACGTGCTCGGCATGGCCGCCGCGGCCGGAAATCCCAACCGGCCCATCGTTTTCGCCTCCACCTCGAAGATCACCTTCGCCGGTGCGGGGGTGAGCTTCCTCGGTGCGTCCACGCCGAACCTGAACTGGTACCTGGACCACGCCTCGAAGAAGAGCATCGGTCCCGACAAGATCAACCAACTGCGCCACCTGCGCTTCTTCAAGGACGCCGACGGCGTGCGCGCGCATATGCAGAAGCATCGCGCCATCCTCGAACCGAAATTCGCGCTGGTACTGAAGATTCTGGAGGATCGGCTCGGTGCGTCCAAGGTGGCGTCCTGGACCGAGCCGAAGGGCGGCTACTTCATCAGCCTCGATGTCCTGGAGGGCACCGCGGCCAGGGTGATCGCGCTGGCCAAGGACGCGGGCATCGCGCTAACCGCGGCCGGTTCGGCCTTCCCGTACCGGAATGACCCGGAGGACAAGAACATTCGCATCGCCCCCAGCTTCCCGCAGCTGCCGGAACTGGAAAAGGCGATGGACGGTCTGGCCACCTGCGTACTGCTCGCGGCCACCGAGAAGCTGCTCCAGAAATAGCTTGCCGAGCCGGTGGGCGCATATCCACATCAATACGCGCCCACCGTATTCGGCTCAGCGCTCGATCACGGCCTCGGTCGAAACTCGACGGCCACGATCAGCGGGGTTTATGGGCGAGCACCGCGAACATGGTCACCGATAGGTGGACATCACCGTTTTCGGCGCCGCGTTCCAGATCCGCGATGAGCTGGTCGCGCTGTGTCTCGGTGATGGAACCGCGCGCGACCGCCATGGCCGAGATGCGGTTGACCAACGCGCCTGCGCCGACCGTTCGATCCTGTACCAGGGCGTGCGAGCCGATCTCGTCGATCACCAGGCCCGCCTTGGTCAGCAGTCCGGGTAGCCTGCGGCCGGAGAAGGGATTGGTGGTCGCGGCGATCAGGGTGTCGATGACCTCGCGGACCACCTGCCGATCGCCGGGGTGCACGATTGCCGTACCCCAGTCGCTGTCCACCACCACGACGCGGCCGCCGGGTTTGAGCACCCTGGCGATCTCGGTGGCGGCGCGATTCGGCGCGGTCAGGTGTTGGAACACCCGCTCGCAGAGTGCGGCGTCGAAGGTCTTCGCGCCGAACGGCAGCCCGTAGGCGTCACCGGTTTGGAATTTGGCCGTCGAACCGGCCTGTGCGGCGCGGCGTTCGGCGGAGGCGAGCAGCTGCGGATCGGGTTCGACGCCGATCGCGGTGCCGGTCGGGCCGACTGCATCCGCGAAGGCGATGACCTCCGAGCCCGTGCCCGACCCGATATCGACCGCACTCTCGCCGGGCTGCAGCGCCAATGCTTCCTGTGCCCACGTGCGCAGTCGGCGGATGCCCGGCAGTGCCGCCTGCAGATCCCGCACGTCGACCAATTGATCCTGGCCCGCGCTGTCGAAGCGATCCGGGCGCAACCCCTGCATATTCATGGGCCCGATTCCGTCTCTTGGTATTGCCGTCGTCTGAGGCATGGCGCTGAGCCTACTTCGGTGCCGACGGCATCGCACGGCAGGTATGTGAGGTGGGTCACGATTCGAGCATGCCACCGATCCGGGTGGGCCGGGACCATGTGATGGTGCCGAGTGAGATGATCGGTGAGTCCGGTACCAGCGAAAGGAAGTCCCGTGGCCAAAGCGAAGTCCGCGACTGTCAAGCTGTGTCTCGCCCAGGAGCCGGCGGCGGACAAACTCCTTTCCGAGGATCCCTTCGCATTGCTGACGGGCATGCTGCTCGATCAGCAGTTCCCGCTCGAACACGCCTTCCGCGGGCCGAAGAAGATCGCCGATCGAATGGACGGCTTCGATATCCAACGGATCGCCGACGCCGATGCCGAGGCATTCGAGGAACTGTGCGCGACCCCGCCCGCCATTCATCGCTACGGCCGGTCCATGGCCCGCCGCACCCAGGAACTCGCGCGCTATGTGGTCGAGCATTACGACGGCAAGACCGAACGCATCTGGACCCAGGGCGATCCGGACGGCAAAGAGGTACTGCGCCGCTTGAAGGATCTGCCCGGCTACGGCGATCAGAAGGCCAGGATCTTCCTCGCGCTGCTCGGCAAGCAGCTCGCTGTGCGACCGACGGGGTGGGAAACCGCGGCCGGCGCCTACTCCGAACCCGGCTCCCGGCGCTCGGCCGCCGATATTGTCGACGGCGAATCCCTTTTGGAAGTAAGGGCTTTCAAGAAGCAGATGAAGGCCGCGGCCAAGAAGTCCTGAGGTCGCTCCGGGTTTGCTTATTCGAATCTGTCTGCATTTTTCCCTCGTGCCCGATTGAGTTCTCGCCGATGCTTTCCCCTCGAGAGCAACACCGAGATGAGGGAATGCAGTACATGAGGATGAGGAAACTCGCCGTCGCCGCGGCCCTGGTGACCGCGGCGACCGGGGTGGCCGCGGGCACCTCCGGCGCCGCCCCGGCCGCGACCGAAAACGACAATGGCGCAATAAATTTCACCGCCGAGGCGGTAAACGATTCATCGATCATCAAGACCGACGCGGGTTCGCTTGCTGTCGAGGGCGATGTCTTCGAAATCAAGGCGGCCGATGGGACCGTGCTAGCGGGCACTCCCCTGCGGTTCCGGATCGATGACTTCGAATTCCCCATCGCCGCACAGATTTCCGATCGCACCGCGACATTGACCCCGCAGATCGATCGCGAGCAGGCGGTCTACAAGCCGGTGGCGCTGCCGTATGAGGACAAGGCGCCGTGGAAGACCGAATACGACCGTGAAGTCGCGGCCTGGACCCGCCTGACGAGCACCATTTCGGCGGGGGCCACCATCGGCACGCTGGTCGGTGGTCTCGTCGGCGGTGCGGCCGGCTGCGTGCTCGGCGGTATCGCCGGCGCCACGGTCGCCTCGGCCACCATCGTCGGTCTGTTCGGTGCGTTCATCCCGGCCGCGGCCATCGGCTGCCTCGGCGGCATCATCGCCATCGGCGCGCTCGGCACCCTGGCCGGCCAGATCCTGATCACGGCTCCGGTCGCGATCGGTGCGGCGATCCAATACTTCACCACTATCAACCAGCCGCTCGTACCGGCCAAGTAGGTCGTACGGCATCCGTGGCCCCACCGTCGCCACAGAAACCGGCCCCGCCCAGTATCTCTCGACTGGGCGGGGCCTTCTTGTGTCCGGGAAGCGGGGGTCGACCGGGGCTGGCATGCTCAGGCTGTTCAGACTCTGCAAGCAGAAGGGATAGTGATGAATTTCGAGATCACGCGTGTTCTGCGGATCGCGCTACTCTTCGCCACGGGCGGTGCCACGCTGCTGATCGGTGCGGGCACTGCCGCTGCCGACGACTGGCCCTCCGACGGCGGCGGCGCATTGGAGGTCTATGAGACCAAGAACTTCGCGGTCCAATCCGATCCCGACTACTGGAATCCGCTTTCCGACCGGAACCGGTTGACCTCACCGTTCGGTATCAGCACCCGGATCGTGTGCACCAGCTTCCATGGCGTACAGCAGGATTGCTGGCAAGCGGACCTCGATGGCAATCCGCATAAGCTCACCATCGCCCCACTCGACGTGCCATACGCCGGGTCCAGTGGCACCGGCCACTTCGGGCCCAAGCACTACGTCTACCCGGGCTGACCCCGCGACCACGGAAACCGGCCCCGCTCAGCACCTCGCAACGGGCGGGGCCTTTTCGTGCCGTCGGGCAAGATCACGACCAGGCGGTTTATGCACGAGCATTACTTGCATTGACATTTAATGCGTGTGCATCTAAATTACCGAACGTGACTATGACAGCTACCGCATCCGAGACCCGGACCGCCGCGCCTACCGAGCACACCCCGAGCCGTTGGGGCCCGACGTTGTGGGCCGTGCTGTTCGTCGCCGGTCTGGCGATGTTCCTCGACGCACTCGACGTCTCCATGGTCGGCGTCGCCCTCCCGTCCATCGGATCCGAACTCGGCCTGAATACCGAGAGCCTGCAATGGATCGTGAACGGCTACATCCTCGGCTACGGCGGCCTGCTGCTGCTCGGCGGCCGAGCCGCCGACCTGCTCGGCCGCAGACAGGTATTCCTCACCGCCCTGGTGGTTTTCGGACTCGCCTCGCTCGCTGGCGGTCTGGTCGATGACGGTGCGCTGCTGATTGCCAGCCGCATCATCAAGGGCGTCGCCGCCGCATTCACCGCACCTGCCGCACTCTCGATCATCACCACTACCTTCAAGGAGGGGCACGATCGCAACCGCGCGCTGTCGATCTTCACGGTCTTCGGCGCCACCGGTTACGCCTCCGGCCTGATCGTGTCGGGTCTGCTCACCGGCGTCGACTGGCGACTGACCTTCTATGTCCCGGTGCTGGTCGTCGCCGCCGTGGTGCTCACCGCCTATTTCGTGGTGCCACGCAATGTCGAGAAGGAGCAGGGCCGCGTCGACTTCGCCGGTGCCGCACTGCTGACCGGTGGCATGCTGGCCGCCGTCTACACCATCGTCACCGCACCCGAAAAGGGCCTCACCGCAACGGTTGTCGCGACCGCCATCATCGCCATCGCCCTGCTGAGCGCCTTCTTCGTGGTCGAGAACAAGGTGGCCCACCCGCTGGTGCGGTTGAGCATCTTCAAGGTGAAGTCGATCGTGCGTGCGAATCTGGCCGCGCTGGCCATCTTCGGCTCCTACATCAGCTTCCAGACCATTGTGTCGCTGTACCTGCAGAACACCCTGGGCTGGCAGCCGCTGGAGATGGCGTTGGCCCTGGCGCCGACGGGCATTATCGTGGCGATCCTGTCGCCGATCGCGGGCAAGCTGATCGACCGCTACGGCACCACGCCGATGATCATCGCCTCGATGACCTCGTTCGTGATCGGGTATGTCTGGTTCATCTCCTTCGGCGGCAGCGCCGATCCGACCTACGCCGTGGACTACCTGCCCGCGTTCCTGCTGCTCGGCCTGGGTTTCGCGCTCGGCTTCTCCTCGGTCATGGTGCAGGCCACCGAGGGCATCGCCGACCACGAGCAGGGGCTGGCCTCCGGACTGGTGCAGACCTCCGGGCAGATCGGTGGAGCGGTCGTGCTGGCCGTGGTCACCGGGCTGATCAGCGGCGGCGCCGCCACCGGTATCGCGCAGTACCGGCCGGGTCTGTACCTGGTCACCGTGGTCGCGCTGGTCGGGCTGATCGCCTCGGCTACCGCACTGCTGGCCCGTCGTCAGCTGGTCGCGGAAGCGGCATAACCGAACAGCCCGGGATCGGGCGCGCCAGTCACCCCATGGGGGTCGCCAAATGGCGACCCCCATTCGGCGTTTTCAGGCGCATCGTGTGCTGGGCCACAGTATGATCGGAACATGGTGCGCGGCAAGGATTTCGATGCGAATCACGCATTCGGCGAGGTCGCGCGCCACTGGCAGGGCTTGGTACACGGCGATTTCGGTGTTAACTTTGATCCCATGTCTGCGAGCCGTCCGACCGTCCTGCGGGTCACCTACGTGACCGCCGCATTGGGTCTGCGACTGCCGTTGACTCGCGAACTGTGTTGTTCCTGCTGCAGCTGAGCCGCTCTTTCGGCTCGCGCGCTGCCCCGCCGCCGCACGTGTAGGCACGTCCCGTGGTATGGGACTTCAGCAAGGAATCTTCATATGTCCCTCCCCACCCTTGATCGATCCACTTCCAGGGTCGTCACCGGTCGTGTCCGTGTTCAGCGCCCCGTCGTCGCACCGGAACTGCGCATCGCCGACAATCCGGCGGCAGCCGTGCTGCGCGCCGCGACCGGCGGTCCGGTCTCCCGTGACAATGCCGCGCGCACAACAGGTTTGAGCATCGCGACGGTCAACCGCCAGGTGTCGGCGCTGTTGGCCGCCGGACTGCTGCGCGAGCGGCCCGACCTGACCGCATCGGGTGCGGTCGGTCGCCCGCGGATTCCGTTCGAAATCGACCACGAGGCCTATCTGACCCTCGGCATCCACATCGGCGCCGCGGTCACCAAGATCGTCGCGGCCGACCTACGTGGACGCATCCTCGGTGGACTGGCGATCGCGACCCCGCAGACCGGTCAGGACTTCGCGACCACGACCGTCGCGCGTAGCGCCAAGGCCTTCCTGCAGCGCTGGCATCGGCGCAAACCGCTCTGGGCCGGCGTGGCCATCGGTGGGCGGGTCGATACCGCGACCGGTGTCGTCGATCACCCCAAGTTGGCTTGGCAAGGCGCGCAGGTCGGTTCGGTGCTCGGCGAGGTGCTCGAGCTGCCGGTTTCGGTCGCGCCGCACGTCGAGGCCATGGCCGCGTCGGAGTTGCTGTTGCCGACCGGCGAGCCGCGTGATGGTGCGCGCGCCGGTGGGCCTGGCAGCAGCCTGTACTTCTATGTCCGCGAAACCGCCGGTATCGCAGTGACTTTGGACGGCCGGGTGCATACGCCCAGCAGCGGTCCCGGCTCGATCGCGCACTTCCCGACCGGCTCCGATGTCGAATGCACCTGCGGACGGCGCGGCTGCCTCGAGGTGACCGTCGGGGATCGGTCGCTGCACGCCAGAGCCGTTGGGCGCGGGATCATTCCGGCGCACAAGGGCACCGGTGGCACCACCATCGCCGACCTGTACCGCGCCGCCGAGGCGGGTGCGGCGGATGCGCAGGAGCTGCTCGCCGAGCGCGCCACCATACTCGGGCACACCGTCGCGATGGTCCGTGACATGCTCAATCCCGACCGGGTGATTCTCGGCGGCCAGGCCTTCACCGGCTACCGCCCCGCGGTCGCCCACGTCGCGCGTGCCTTCACCCACTCTTCCCAACTGCCACCGACCGATATCCGCATCAGCGGATTCGGCGGCAAGGTCCAGGAATTCGCCGCGGTGGTCACCGCACTCAGCACCATCTATGCCGATCCCCTCTCCGCCATCCGCCGCACCGCACTGACCGACTAGGTCACTGCCGAGCCAGTCGACGACCGGCCCCGGGATGACCCCCGTGGCCGGCCGATCACGTTGTACCCCGACCACCGCCGGCACCGCGGTCTCGGCCCGGCATAGCGAATTGGGTTATGCGAAGAGTGCTTCGAGGGCGGTGATGAAGTAGGGGAAGTGGCCCGCGAAGCGTTGGAGGTTGCGGTCGCGTTCGAAGGTGCCGAACCAGTAGAGGCCGGGTTGGGAGTCGGCGGCGAGGTTCAGATCGCGGAAAGCGCGGATCCAGTTGTCGGCGCGGCCGCCGATCACCATGAACGGCAGCGCTCTGGAGAAGACCAATTCCTGGTCGGCGGGTGGGATCTGGTCGCGGCTGGTCGCGTCGAGGCCGCGCTGCAGTGCGCGGATCTGCGCGACGAGTTCGCGGCCATGGGCCGTGCGGACCGGTAGGAATCGCGGCAGCAGCACAGTCGCGACCCCGGCGAGCAGGATCGCGACACCGACCAGTGCGCTGCCCGAGGTGAGTGCCAACGCGATGGTCGCGGCGATACCGCCGACAATCAGCGCCCCACCCAACAGGATCGGCAGACCGACCCGGGCCCGATCGATGAAGGCGCCGCGCTCGACCGCGTCGGCGAGCATTGCGCTGCGCACCGGCTGGGACTGCGCGCGGCCCGGCGCGCGCAACTCGCCGACGGTCACCGAATCGGTGCCGTCCGGCAGCAGTGCGCGGTAGACCGCCTTCTCGTAATCGCGCAGCTGGTCATCCGGTGTGTTGACCCGATCGATGCGCCAATCGCTATCGCTGACCGGCGCGATCCAGATGTACCGGCGCACCGCGAGGTCGATCACCGTCGCGGCGATATCGCTCGGATCGACATGTTCGTCGAGCAGTACGCCCGCCTCGCCGGGCAGAAGGCCCGCGGGGGAGGTGAACTGAACCTGATTGCCGTCGCGCAACAGCGGGTCGATCGTCTCCGAACCGGCAGTGGCCGCGGCGTTTTCCCGCCTGGTCTTGACCACGTAGGCCGCCATGGCGGCAAGTGCGAGCAGCAGCACTCCGAACGCGACGAGCACCGGAGTCGTGAAGGAGAAGGCACCCGCCGCTTTGTGGTCGCGAATATCGGCGTTGGCGGGGACCGTGCCCGGCGGCAGCTGCAGAGTCAGGTCGATATTGTCGCCCTTGCGCAGGTCGGTCTGGCGCCAGTAGAGCACCCCGTCCGCCTCGATCTGCAGATCGGAGCACTGCCGCAGATTGCCGGGCGGGCCCAGTTTGCAGTCCACCACGCCCATTTCGTAACTCGGGCTGATCAGGGATGCGTCGATCGATGCGACATCGGCATTGATGGTGCCGAGCCAGCGGAAGACTTGGGTGCCGGGTGCGTCGCTGACCGTGTTGTGGATCGCATAGGTAAAGGTCGATTCGCCCGGCTTGGCGTCGATGGTGAACAGATCGTTCGCGACCGTCGCGGTGCCGGTGCCCTTGGTATCGACATCGGTGACCTTGAAGACGCGTTCGACGTCGTCGCCGACCTTGAGGCGCAGTGGCAGTGTCATTTTGAAGCTGCCGTCGGCGGGGACGACGACCTTCTCGGTGACCTCGAGCACGCCCTCGCGGCTCAGTTTCAGATCCGCGACAATATCGACGCCATCGGTTGCGGGCTCCGTGTGGGCAACCGGTGCGGCGGCCAGCATTCCCGCGGTTGCGAGAAGCAGCGCGCTCGCGGCGCCCCCCCGTAAAGTCAGCATGGCTGCCTACTCTAGACAAGTTGCTAAGCTGCGTCAGCAGCCCGGCGCGAGCGACGGGCCCGCAGGCGGTAGCGCAGCGTGACCACGAAGGGACCTGGGAGCGCCGCAAATTCAATACCGTAGGCGATCATGAGACGAGGGGGTACGGGGGACGTGAACCAACCACCGTACGGCTATGGGCCGGTTCCGCCTGGTGGACAACCGGTTCCGCCGCGTCCCGGACCCGGTTCGCCCTATGGGCAGCCCGGATATCGTCCCGTGCCGGGCCAGCCCGGTTATGGCCAGCAGCCGGGTTATTATCCGCCCGGTTATGGCCAGCAGTCCGGTTATGGTCCGCCGCCTGGTTATGGCCAGCAGCCCGGGTACCCGGTGCCCGGATACGGACAGCGTGCGCCGATGCCGCCGCCCTACGGACCACCCGGACGTCGACCGCAGCAGCGCAAGAGCGGTGGCGGATGGATCGCGCTGCTGTTGATCGTCGTCTTCGTGGTCGCGGGTGGTCTGGTGCGTGGTGCGATTTCGCACGGCAGGACCAGCAGCACCTCGTCGGGCTCCGGTCCGAGCATGACCTACACCCCCGATTCGAATGGCGGCGTATCGGAGACCGGAACGAATCCACTACTGACCGATGCGAATACCACGTTGATCCCGGCGAAGTGCTCGTACTCGCCGTGGAGCACGCAGGTGGACACCGCGCGCAAGTTCTTCGAGACTGCCGCGAGCTGCCTGGAGTCGGCGTGGAAACCCGTACTGGCACAGAAGAATCTGCCGTTCCAGTCGCCGACGCTGAATGTCAGCGCCACCACGGACGGCATCACCACGCCGTGCACCGGTTCCACCAGTAATTTCGCCGCGTTCTACTGCCCGGCGAACAAGACGATCTACATGCCGCTCAGCCAGCTGCAGACCGATCTGTTCAAGGACAACTGGATCGTCTACCTGTCGGTCTTCGCGCACGAGTACGGCCACCATGTACAGGCCATGGCCGGAATCCTGCGCAAGGCCAATAGCGATCGCGTCGACGCGGGCGTGCGCAGTGAAAAGGGTTTGGAGCTCTCGCGCCGAATCGAGTTGCAGGCCAACTGTTTCGACGGCATGTACCTCGGCTCCGCGTCCAATGGCGGTTCGCTGACCACGTCGCAGATCACCCTCGCCCGCCGCGACGCACACGGCCGCGGTGACCAGCGCGGCGATATGCGCGATCACGGAACCGCGGAGAACGGTGGTACCTGGTTCGAGATCGGCGTGGACAAAAACCGTGCGGCACAGTGCAATACGTTCACCGCATCGACCGGTTCGGTGTCGTGAGCAGATGACGCAGCCGCCGCACGGCTATGGTGCGCCGCCCGGATCTCCGCGGCCCGGGTATCAACCTGCACCTGGCTTGCCGCCCGGAGCTCGTCCGCCCGAGCACCAACCAGCACTGGAGCACCAGCTGTCTGGGCCTCTGCCGCCGCTCGTATCTCACTCGCCCGGGTACCAGCCACTGCCGGGATCTGCCGCGTCACCGGGTTATCCGCCTGGTCATCGTGCACCGAACGCTGCCCCGTATGGTCCGCCGGTGCCGTACCGGCGGCCCGGTTATCCGCCGCGTCCGTACTCGCCACGGCGACGGAGTTCGGGTGCGGGGCTCAGTGCTCTGCTCGGTGTACTGACGGTCGTCGTCTTGGTCGTCGGACTGTTTGTCTCATCGGCGATTTCGGCCGACAACGAGAAGAAGCGGCACCGCCCGTCGGCCTACCCGCCGCCGACGCCGAGCTACACCTATGCTCCGCCGACATCGTCGACCTCCTCGCCGAGCCCGACATCGCGCGCCGCGGCGGTGACCACCAGCCGCGCCGCCGCGCCGACCACGACGAAACCCGCTGGGCCGCAACCGGTTGTCAAAACCGGTGACAACCCGCTGTTCGGTGACAGCGACTCGGGTCTGATCAATACCGAGTGCGGCTATCCGGCCTGGGCAGCGACGGTCGATGCGGCCACCCGGTTCTTCCAGGCTGCCGCCACATGTCTCGACAAGAAATGGCGTACCGCGCTACAGGGCGCGAACCTGCCGTACTCCAGCCCGGCCGTGAGCGTGCCGGCACGCGGGGCGGCCGCGGCATCACCGTGCGGCTCGGCCAGTGGCAATTCCGCCGCGTTCTACTGTTCGGCGAACCACACGATCTACATGCCCTTGGACACGATCCAGATCGAGCAGTTCGGCGACGACGCGGTGATCTACTTGACGTTGTTCGCGCACGAATACGGCCATCATGTGCAGGCGATCTCCGGCATCACGCAGGCGATGAACGATCAGCGCTCCGACGCGGGAGCCCGCAGCGCGCTCGGGCTCGAACTGTCGCGTCGCCTCGAGTTGGAGGCACAGTGCTTTGCCGGAATGTATGTCGGCACCTCGGTCGTTGACGGTGCTTTCGACAAGGCACAACAAAGCCGGACCACGGCTAGTCAGTACCGGCGTGGCGATAAGTCCGGCGATGCCCGCGATCACGGCACCTCGCAGCACTACGGGGCATGGTTCGACCAAGGCCAGACCTACGACCGGACATTTCAGTGCAACACGTGGAATATGTCGTCGGACGAGGTGTCCTAGCGAGCGCTTTCGCGCTCCGGCTTGATACTGCGGATCAGTGATCGCCACCCTGCGGCTGCCCGAAGTGCCCCTCGCCGAAGCGCCGCGGCGCATGTCCGTGCACGCCCTCGGCATACGCGGTCTCCGCATGCAGTGCGAAGTCGATGCCCGCGGTCTCGTCTTCCTTGCTGACCCGGAAGCCGAGGAACCGGTCGATGGCCTTGCCGAGCACGAAGGAGACGGTGAACGCGTACGCCGAGACCACCAGTACGCCGACCAGCTGCTTGCCGAATTGCGCGAGTCCGCCGCCGTAGAGCAGGCCCTCGACGCCACCGGTCATCACCTGGTTGGCCAACAGCCCGATCAGCAGTGTGCCGACGATACCGCCGACGAAGTGCACACCGACCACATCGAGCGAATCGTCATAGCCCGCCTTGAATTTCCAGCCGACCGCGAACGAACACACCACACCGGCCGCCAGACCGACGATGAGCGCGCCGAGCGTATTCACCGAACCGCACGAAGGCGTAATCGCGACCAGACCGGCCACCACACCCGAAGCCGCGCCGAACGTCGTCGGCCGACCATCGCGGATCTGCTCGACCGCGAGCCAGCCGAGCATGCCCAGACAGCCCGCTACCAGAGTGTTCAGGAATACCGCTGCCGCAACGCCATTCGCAGACAGCGCCGATCCGGCATTGAAACCGAACCAGCCGAACCACAGCAGACCCGCGCCGAGCAGCACGAACGGCAGATTGTGCGGGCGCATCGCATCGGTCTTGAAGCCGATGCGCGGGCCGAGCACGAGGGCCAGCGCCAGCGCGGAGGCGCCGGAGGCGATCTCCACGACCATGCCGCCCGAGTAGTCGAGCGCGCCGAAGGAGGCCAGCCAGCCGTCCGGACCCCACACCCAGTGCGCGATCGGCACATAAACCGCCAGCGTCCACAGCGGCACGAAGACCATCCAGCCCGCGAACTTCGCGCGGTCCGCGATCGCGCCGCTGACCAGTGCCGCGGTCAGGATGGCGAAGGTCAGTTGGAAGGTGGCGAACAGCAGCTCCGGAATGGTGCCGTGTACGGAATTCGGATCGATGCCCGCCATGCCGAAGTGGTCGAGGTTACCGATCACGCCGCCACCGGCGTCCGCGCCGAAGGCCAGGCTGTAACCGGCCAGCAGCCACACCACAGTTACCAGCGGAATCGCGATGAAGTTCATCATCAGCATGTTGAGTACGCCGGTCGAGCGCACCATCCCACCGTAGAAAATGGCCAGCGCGGGCGTCATCAGCAGCACCAGGGCCGTGCTGATGAGCAGCCAGGCGGTGGCCGCGGGATCGATGGTTGAGGACACGGGGTGACTCCTTCCAACGCGTGCATGCGTTGCGAAGAAGTTACCGAATGGTCACAGCGCTCCCGAGCGCAGCTGGGGGTATCGGCTCAGACAGTTCAGCACCGCGCCTTCTTGGCCAGGGCACGCAGCCCGCGCCGACCGGGCACCGGAAGGTCCTCACGCTCGGCTATCCATTCGGCGGTGGTGAGCCACCGGCGCTGGATGCGCGCATCGGCGGTGTCGTGGAAGATCCGGCGACCGCGGTCGTCGCGCAGGTCGTGGGCGAGGGTGGACCAGCGCGGCGGACGGTCGTATTCGGCCAGATGGTCGCGCAGGTACATCGCGACGATCGTGCCGATCGTATTGACCGGTCGCAGCGAGACCCGGTTGCCGTACTTCGCGGAGTAGAACCGCCTTGCGGCACAAAGGGATCCGGGATTGGCATCGGAGGCGATCCAGCCCGCGCGCTGTGCCCGTTCGACCAGCCAGAGGTGTTTCACGGCGGTCGGTGCGATATTGCCGATCCGGTCCCTGATCAGGGTCATCACCGGTTCGGACTGGAGCACATCGCGGCGGGTGGGGCCGGTGCCGTGCGCGATCCAATGGTCCTCGGCCAGCCTGGCCAGTATGCGGCCGAAATCATCGATGCTGCGCTGGGCCCGGCGGCCGAGGCGTTCGATGCGCTCGGCCTCCCGACGCATCTCGTTCTGTGCCGTGAGGGTGCGGATCGCGGCCATGGTCGGGACCTGACCGCGCTCCAGTAGTTCGAGGATGGCGGCGGCGGTCGACGGATCGGCGGCCGCGGCCACCGGTAGCGAATCGCGCTTGATCGCGAAGTCCTGGGGGCTGATCGCCCGGCTGAGCAGGTCGACGGCGGCATGGTCGTCGGCGAAATCGGTGCTCGAAAGCCAGGCTGCGGCGATGTCGTCACACGACGTCACGGTCGAAATTTCCTCCGGTGGAAGTGGTGTGAGTCGGCGAAAAGCGCCGGATATCATGGGATTCCAGGTTGTGCCCCGGTCGGGATGAGGGACCGGCCGGGGCCACCAACCTGATGAAGGTTTGGCTACCGAAGTTGCCGATAACCACGGTAGCCACGCGATTGCATCGGTGTCATGCTGGTTGATTGATTCGTTATCTCCGCATATGGATCCCGAATCGGGGCGCGAGTTCAATTAATCGCCGCCAAGTGCACTGGACGGGCGCCAAACTTCGCCGTTAGGCCGTTATCGATCTTCGATTGCTCCGACTTTGCCACCTTCGGCGCTGATCAGTGGGGGCTAACAAAGATCTGAGCATCTTGTGATCTACATCACATTTCTGTCGCGAATCGCCCGGCAGCGCGCCGCGCCCGGCCTGTCGGTCGAGGGGAATGTGCTTTGTCGGTGGGCGCCGGTAACCTCTGGCCGTGGCTCTGTACCGGAAGTACCGACCGGCAACGTTCGCTGAAGTGGTGGGTCAGGAGCACGTCACCGACCCGCTGAGTACCGCGCTCGACACTGGTCGGATCAGTCATGCCTATCTGTTCTCCGGTCCCCGAGGCTGTGGCAAGACCTCCTCGGCGCGCATCCTCGCGCGCTCGTTGAACTGTGTGCAGGGCCCGACCTCGACGCCGTGCGGCGTCTGCCCGTCCTGCGTCGCGCTCGGTCCCGGTGGGCCGGGCAATCTCGATGTGATCGAACTCGACGCCGCGAGTCACGGCGGTGTCGACGACACTCGCGAACTGCGCGATCGGGCCTTCTACGCGCCCGCGGAGTCGCGGTACCGGGTGTTCATCGTCGACGAGGCGCATATGGTCACCACGGCCGGGTTCAATGCGCTACTCAAGATCGTCGAGGAGCCGCCGGCCCACCTGATCTTCATCTTCGCCACTACCGAGCCGGACAAGGTACTGCCCACCATCCGCTCCCGTACACACCACTACCCGTTCCGGCTGCTGCCGCCCGCGACCATGCGCGGACTGCTCGGCAAGATCTGCGAGCAGGAGCGGGTGCCGGTCGAGGATGCGGTATACCCGCTGGTGATTCGCGCCGGCGGTGGGTCGCCACGCGACAGCCTGAGTGTGCTCGACCAGCTGCTCGCGGGCGCCGGTCCCGAGGGCGTCACCTATTCGCGGGCGGTTTCGCTGCTCGGCGTCACCGATGTCGCGCTGATCGACGATGCGATCGACGCGCTCGCCGCCGGCGATGGCGCCGCCCTCTTCGGCACCATCGACCGCGTCATGGAGGCAGGCCACGATCCGCGCCGCTTCGCCGTCGACCTCTTGGAGCGTTTGCGCGACCTGATCCTGCTGCAGGCTGTCCCCGACGCCGCCGATCGCGGCCTGGTCTCCGGCCCCGGCGATGTCCTGGAACGCATGCGTGAACAGGCCGAACGCACCGGCCCGGCCACGTTCGCCCGGCACGCCGAACTGCTGCACGAAGGTCTCGGCGATATGCGCGGCGCCACCGCTCCCCGCCTCCTGCTCGAAATCGTCTGCGCCCGCATGCTGCTCCCGTCGGTCTCCGACGCCGAATCGGCAACCCTGCAACGCCTGGAGCGCCTCGAACGCGGTATCGGCACCGCAGCGATGATGCCGCCCGCCGCCTCCGCGTCGTCTGCTCCGGCGCAGTCCGAACCGCCGACCGCCGCAGCACCGCCGCGCTCGCCCGATGAACCCCCACGCCGACGCGGCGCCGAACTCCTCGCCGCCGCCCGCCGCGAAAAGGACGCCACCCGCGCGGGTGCGAACCCGGCGAGTGCGCCCGCGCAGGCTGATGGCCCGGCGCAGGCTGGTGGCCCGGCGCAGGCTGGTGGCCCGGCGCAGGCTGGTGGCCCGGCGCAGGCTGGTGGCCCGGCGCAGGCTGGTGGCCCGGCGCAGGCCGGTGCTTCGGGGCGGAGCCTGCCTGCCGAACGTGCGGCGGCCGCGGAACAGCGGTCGACGGCCGGGCGTGGTGCCGAGCCAGCGGGAGCGGCTGGCGGGCAGGACCCTGGCGCTGGACAGCACACAACTGTCGAGCCCGGCATCGGTAGCCAAAACTCGGCTGGTGCGCAGAATTCGGCGGTCGAGCAGCGTGCCGCAGCCCAGAATTCGCAGGCCACGTCCGTGCGCCGGCATTCGGCTGCCGGGCAGAGCACAGCCGCCGGGCGAGGTGACGCGGAGGTCGGATTCGCTTTCGTACCAGGCGATTCGACGGCGGAGCGCGGTGGCACGCGGACCGGCGCGGCGCCGAGCCGCACACCTGCCGACCAGGAGTCGAGCACTGGACCGCTCGCCACAGAGCCGGTCGGATTCGATGCCTCGGCCGGGGCAAGCGGCGCACGCGCCGACGCGGCGCCCGAGATCCGGTCGACGGGTGCTGGAGCTGCGCCGGTCGACGCCGCCCGGAGTGAGCTTTTCGCCTCGCCCGAGGAGACCGCGGATCGAGCCGCCGCATCCAGCCGAGGTGCCGCGGAGTTCGCTGGTGGGGCGGGTTCGCCAGCCGCCGCGGGATCGCTGGAATCCGAAGGAACGCAAGCGCTCTCCGAGAGCGCGGCACCGCGAGGGCACGGCGCCGCGGGTGCTGGCGAGACCGCGGCGTCGTCGAATTCGGGAGCCGCTCGGTCGATTCCGGTTCAGCAGTCCGAGCGAGGTGCACCGGATCAGTTCGGGGCCGATCCGTCGGCGCCTGCGAGCGAACCGCTGCCCGGGTCGGGCGCGAGTGCCGAAGCACACCACGATGCTGCGGCGGGGCGTGGTGCTGCGGATCGGGGCGGCGCTGGTGCCGCCGCGCAGGCGAGCGAGCGGGCGGGTGCGCAGCGGCCGGAACGAGGTGTCGCGGATCGGCCGGGGGCGGCGCATGTGGGTCAGTCGGCGACCGGATCGGGCTCGGGTGGCGCGGGCGTGGGTCCTGCTGCCGTGCGGCCGGGTGGTGCGGCGCAGCCCGTTGGCGCACAAGATGCGGTCGTGCAGCCGGGGGCGGCGCAGCGCGGTGCCGAAGATCGTGTGGCGGAGCAAAGTGGTGTGGACGCTGGGGAGCCGCAGGGTGGGGATGCGGATCTGTTGCGAGCGGTGGAGGGGGCCTGGGCGGAGATTCGGGCCAAGGTCCGCGAGTTCGGGCCCACGGTGCAGGCGTTGTTGTCGGGAGCGTCGGTGGCTCGGATCGAGGGGGAGGTGATCGTATTCGCACATCAGCATGCGCCGCTGGCGCAGCGGTTGTCGGACCCGCGGAATGTGGAGGCGGTGCGGTCGGCGGTGCGGGCCGTGCTCGGCAGCGATCATCCGGTGCGCTGGGAGGCGGGCGGGGTCGCGCCCAGGCCTGCGGCCGCCGCGCCGAAGACGAGTCGGGGGCGTGGTCCGGCCGGGCAGCAGGCGGCCAATGCGCCGGGGCGTGAATCCGGCACCCCGGTCGGGCGCGGTTCGGATGCGCCGCCGCGGTTCTCGCGGCCGAGTCAGACCAGGGCGGCGGCCGCCGATCCGGCGGCGGGCGCTGGTGAGCGGCCCGCGCCGAGCGGTGACGCGCGCTCGTTCCGCGGCGACGACGATATTCCGCCACCCGATTACCCGGATCTACCGGATGACCCGGGACCGATGGATTACGCGCCGATCGATGGGGTCCCGCCGCCCTCCACGCCGGAGGAGGAGCAGGAGATGCTGGCCGAATCGCAGAACCCGGTGGCCCCGGGGGATCGGCGCGACCCGGATGAGGTCGCCTTGGAGTTGCTCAAAAGTGAGCTGGGTGCCACACGGCTCGACGGTTGACAACCGTCGTTCATAAGACGTTAAGTTAACCGGAGTTCGCACACGACGGTAGTATGAACGGGTGGCCGCGAACTGCGGTGTCGCGACGTTCTATCGTATGCCCAGGGCTACTGGGCGGTAGGACTCGTGATCACCGCTGCTTGTCGGCTTTTGTACAGCGTTAGGACGATCGGGTTCCGGCCCGGTCGGCGAGGTCCCCCGCGGCCACGCCGCAAACGTGGTGTCGCTGCACAACGCGCTCGAACGGATGACGTTCGGACGCCGCATAGAGCGTGGATGGACGCATGTTCGCCCCCGCTGCACCCTAAGGAAGGAAACACTCCGATATGACCACAGAGGCCTACATTTACGAGGCCATCCGCACCCCGCGCGGACGCGGCAAGAAGAACGGTTCGCTGCACTCGGTCAAGCCGATCGATCTGACTGTTGGTCTGATCCAGGAGCTGCGCGGCCGTTTCCCGAATCTCGACGAGGACCGGATCTCCGACTTGATCCTGGGCGTCGTCGCGCCGGTGGGTGACCAGGGTGCCGATATCGCCCGCACCGCCGTGACCGTGGCCGGCCTGCCCGACACCGTCGGCGGCTTCCAGCTCAACCGCTTCTGCGCCTCGGGCCTCGAGGCCGTCAACCTGGCCGCGCAGAAGGTCCGCTCCGGCTTCGACGACCTGGTCATCGCTGGTGGTGTGGAGTCCATGTCCCGCGTGCCGATGGGCTCCGACGGTGGCGCCTGGGCGCTGGACCCGGCCACCAATTACGACACCTACTTCGTCCCGCAGGGTGTCTCCGCCGACCTGATCGCCACCATCGAGGGCTTCTCCCGCGATGACGTGGACGCCTACGCCGTGCGCTCGCAGGAGCTCGCCGCCAAGGCCACCACCGGCGGCTACTTCGCCAAGTCGATCGTTCCGGTCAAGGACCAGAACGGCCTCATCGTCCTCGACAAGGACGAGCACATGCGTCCCGGCACCACCGCCGAGGATCTGGCCAAGCTGAACCCGTCCTTCGCCGTGGTCGGTGAAATGGGCGGCTTCGACGCGGTGGCCCTGCAGAAGTACCACTTCGTCGAGAAGATCAACCACGTACACCACGGCGGCAACAGCTCGGGCATCGTCGACGGTGCCGCGCTGGTGCTGGTCGGTTCGGAAGAGGCGGGCAAGGCCTCCGGCCTGACCCCGCGCGCCCGCGTTGTCGCGACCGCCACCAGCGGTGCCGACTCCACCATCATGCTGACCGGTCCGACTCCGGCCGCCAAGAAGGCGCTGGCCAAGGCGGGCCTGACACTCGACGACATCGACCTGGTCGAGATCAACGAGGCCTTCGCCTCCGTGGTGCTGAAGTTCCAGAAGGATCTGCAGATCCCGGACGAGAAGCTGAACGTCAACGGTGGCGCGATCGCGATGGGCCACCCGCTCGGCGCCACCGGCGCCATGATCACCGGCACCATGGTCGACGAGCTGGAGCGCCGCAACGGCCGCTACGCGCTGGTCACCCTGTGCATCGGTGGCGGCATGGGTGTCGCGACCATCATCGAGCGCGTCTAACCCCAACCGACAGCACAGAATTCAAGGAGACACAGAGCTGTGAGCGAAACCAACATGATCGGTTGGGAGCAGGATTCGGACGGCATCGTCGTTTTGACGATGGACGACCCGAACCAGGGCGCCAACACCATGAACGAGCTGTACAAGTCGTCGATGACCGCCACTGTCGACCGGCTCGAGGCCGAGAAGGACAACATCACCGGCGTGGTGATCACCTCGGCGAAGAAGACCTTCTTCGCGGGCGGCGACCTGAAGAACATGATGAAGGTCGGCCCGAACGACGGCCAGGCCCTCATGGACGAACTCGACACCATCAAGTCGGCGCTGCGCCGGCTGGAGACCCTGGGCAAGCCGGTCGTCTCGGCGATCAACGGCGCCGCCCTCGGCGGTGGCCTGGAGATCACCCTCGCGACCCACTACCGCATTGCCGCGGATGTGCCGGGCGTGCAGCTCGGCCTGCCCGAGGCGACCCTTGGCCTGCTGCCCGCCGGTGGCGGTGTCATCCGCACCGTGCGCATGTTCGGCCTGCAGGGCGCGCTCATGCAGTTCCTGCTGCAGGGCAACAAGTACCGCCCGGTCAAGGCCAAGGAGATCGGCCTGATCAACGAGGTGGTCGGCTCCATCGAGGAGTTGGTACCCGCCGCCAAGGCGTGGATCAAGGCCAACCCCGAGGGCGGCGTACAGCCGTGGGACAAGAAGGGCTTCAAGATCCCGGGCGGTACACCGTCCAGCCCGGCCTTCGCCGCCAACCTACCGGCCTTCCCGGCCAACCTGCGCAAGCAGCTCAAGGGCGCCAACATGCCCGCCCCGCGCGCCATCATGTCGGCCGCCGTGGAGGGTTCGCAGGTCGATATCGACAATGCGTCGCTGATCGAATCGCGCTACTTCGTCTCGCTGCTGACCGCCCCGGTCGCGAAGAACATGATCCAGGCGTTCTTCTTCGACCTGCAGTCGATCAACAACGGCGGTTCGCGGCCCAAGGATGTCCCGAAGAAGGAGATCCGCAAGGTCGGCGTGCTCGGCGCGGGCATGATGGGCGCGGGCATCGCCTACGTCTCGGCCAAGGCGGGCTACGAGGTCGTGCTGAAGGACGTCACCATAGAGGCGGCCGAGCGCGGCAAGAACTACTCCGAGAAGATCGAGGCCAAGGCGCTGTCCCGCGGTAAGACCACCGAGGACAAGTCCAAGGCGCTGCTGGACCGGATCAAGCCGACCGCGGATGCGGCCGACTTCGCCGGCGTCGACTTCGTGATCGAGGCGGTCTTCGAGAACACCGAGCTCAAGCACAAGGTGTTCCAGGAGATCGAGGACATCGTCACCCCGGACGCGCTGCTGGGCTCCAACACCTCCACCCTGCCGATCACCGGTCTGGCGACCGGTGTGAAGCGTCAGGAGGACTTCATCGGCATCCACTTCTTCTCGCCGGTCGACAAGATGCCGCTGGTGGAGATCATCAAGGGTGAGAAGACCTCCGATGAGGCGCTGGCCAGGGTGTTCGACTACACCCTCGCGATCAAGAAGACCCCGATCGTCGTCAACGACAGCCGCGGCTTCTTCACCTCGCGCGTGATCGGCACCTTCGTCAACGAGGCGATCGCCATGCTCAACGAGGGCATCGAGCCCGCCACCATCGAGCAGGCCGGTCTGCAGGCGGGCTACCCGGCCGCGCCGCTGCAGCTGTCGGACGAGCTGAACCTGACGCTGATGCAGAAGATCGCCAAGGAAACCCTCGAGGCCGCCGAGAAGGGTGACAACACCCTGGGCGTCAAGCGGCACCCGGCGCAGGATGTCATCGACTACCTGGTCGAGCAGGGACGCCCGGGGCGTCTGGGCAAGGCCGGTTTCTACGAGTACGACGAGGACGGCAAGCGCCTCGGCCTGTGGCCAGGGCTGCGCGAGCACTTCAAGACCACCGCCGGTTTCGGTGTGCCGCTGCAGGATCTGATCGACCGCATGCTGTTCATCGAGGCGATCGAGACCCAGAAGTGCTTCGACGAGGGGGTGCTGACCACCACCGCCGACGCCAACATCGGCTCGATCTTCGGCATCGGCTACCCGGCCTGGACCGGTGGTGTGCACCAGTTCATCGTCGGTTACCCGGGCGGCCAGGCCGCCTTCGTCGAGCGTGCGGACTACCTCGCCAAGACCTACGGCGAGCGTTTCGAGGTTCCGGCCTCGCTGCGCAAGTAAATTCGTGCGGTAACCCGCAACGCGGGTCCGTAGCGACTGCTTGCAGGTCATTTGAAAGGGACAGCCCGCCATCGCATTTCGCGGTGGCGGGCTTGCCCGTTCAGGGCGTTTTCGGATGCCGTTAACCCCTACGATCGACCTCGTCGATACGGTGGCTGATTGTGGTCAGACGTAAACGGTCCCTGCTGGTAGCGTCCATCGCGGTCGCGTCTGTCATCGGCCCGGCGGCCAATGCCGCGCCCGCGCCGATCGCCTCCGATACGGCACCGGTGCGTCTGCTCGGCCAGCAGCTCATTCCGTATGGCACGGACTTCCGAGGCACCACTGTCGGTGGCCTGTCCGGTATCGATTTCCAACCGGGTACCGGCGAATATGTCCTGATCAGCGATGACAGATCGGAACGCGATCCGGCGCGGTTCTACACCGCCCGGTTCGGCGTGGACGACGGCGGCGTCGGTCCGGTGGCACTCACCGGCACCCACCCGCTGCGCACCCCGGACGGCGCGCGGTACGCGGCGAAGTCCTTGGATCCGGAGGAGATTCGGGTCGACCCGTGGACCGGCGACTACTACTGGACACAGGAGGGGGAGCGCACCGATTCCGTCCTCGCCGACCCCTCGGTCCGCATCACCCACCCGGATGGCACGTTCGTCGCCGAACTTCCGATTCCGGAGAACGAGCGGATGCGCCCGGCCACGGGCCCGCGTCAGAATCTCGCGCTCGAGGGCGCTACTTTCGCGGCGGGCGGCGCACTGTTCGTGACCTGCGTCGAGGGCCCGCTGCTGCAAGACGGTCCGGTCGCAACGGTGAAAACCGGTGCCACTTCACGTATTACGGTGCAGGCGCGCTTCGGCCCGCTGCTCGCGCAATACGCCTACCCGATGGAGCCGGTTTTCGCGGAGTCGAGTCCCGAGCCGGGCCAGGGTATGAACGGCATCGCCTCGATCCTGGCCGCCGATCCGCTCGACCCCACGAAATTCCTTGTCCTGGAACGCTCTTATGTGCTCGGTGTCGGCAATAAGATCCGGATCTATGAGGCCGATACCAATGGCGCGACGAATATCCTCGATGCGTCGCTCGGCACCGCCCGACCGGTCACCAAGCGCTTGCTGGTCGACCTCGCCGACCTCGGGCTCGACCCCATCGACAATATCGAGGGCATGACCTGGGGTCCGCGCCTACCGTCGGGCGAGCGCACCTTGGTATTGGTCAGTGATAACAACTTCTCGGATATGCAGGTCACTCAGATCGTGGCACTGGCCGTCCGGTAGGGGATTATTCGAAGATGAAGTCCGCCAGCGCATTTCGCGGTGGCGGGCGATGTGGTTCAGCTGAGACGTAGATCCTCGGCGGCCTGGGAGTAGGCGTCGGCGGCGCGGGTGAAGTAGTCGAAGAGCACTTCGCGCTGTTCGGCTGAGTAGCCGCCGATGATTTCGCCGATGGCGCGCCGCGCCGGGGCCAGGATCTCGTCGAGATCGGCCGGTTTGTCGATCAATTCGACGATCACCTTGCGGCGGTCGCCGGGCACGGGGACGCGCCGCACATAGCCCGCGTCCTCCAGGCGATCGATGAGGCGGGTGGTCGGGCCGGTGGTCAGTCCGCTGCGCGCGCCCAGTTCGCCGGGTGTCATGGCGCCGTTGAGTTCCAGGATGTTCAGTGCGTAGAGATCGGTCGCGCCCAGGTCGACGGCGCGCGCGCCCGCCTGTCCGTGCAGCATTACCGCGCTCAGATAGCGGCGGTAGACCTCGCTCGCGTCCGGGCGCATCGGCGGTGTTGACACGGATACCTCCATCTTCTAATCTCTTCTTCAACGAAGAGACTGCTTTGGCGAAGAAAGCTCTTTCAAGAAGAAATCTAGCATGGAGGACCGAGATGAACACAGCACCACGTAGCGATTCGATGGGAGGCGACGGGCGGGCGACGGGTGGACACAGCAATGACCACCGGGAGATCCAGGCCGTACTCGCGGATCTGGTCGACGCGTGGGGTCGCGGCGATGCCGACGCCTACGGGTCGGTCTTCACCGAAGACGCCACCTACACAAGCTTTCTCGGCACCCTCTACCGCGGCCGCGCCGATATCGTCGCCTCGCACCGTGCCCTGTTCGGCAGCGTCCTGAAGAGCACCCGGCTGGCCGACGACATCGTCGACATCCGCTTCTACGGTCCGGATACCGCCGTGGTCAACAGCCACGGCGACACCTACAAGGGCAAGCCGAAGAGCCTCGACCAGCTCGCGAAGACACAGACCTACACCCTGGTCCGCCGTGACGGCCGCTGGCTGATCGCCGCCTTCCAGAACACCAAGCGCAACAAGCTCATGGCGCGCATCACCTACCTGTCCACCCCCGCCGCCCGCCCGGCCGTCGAACGCTGAGGCGGTCGCAACCGCGCTGTTTCGAAAGCCCACCCACTCGGGTTGATACCGCGCTACTTTGGAGTATGCGCAGACATTTCGGGCATCGCGAGATCGTTTCGTGATGCCCGATGTCCGTGTGCTTCTTGATCGCCGGTGACGCCGATTCGATGCGAATTCGAGGTGGTCACGTGAATCCACAGATGCGTTCGGGCAAGGCAAACACCGAATCGACTCCGGCCGGATCGGACACACAGCGACATGCGCCCATCGTGATCGTCGACGAGCTGGAGGCGATGGGCCTGTCGGATGCTGTCGAGATCGGCCGGGGCGGGTTCGGTGTGGTCTACCGCTGTGTCCAGTACGCACTGAACCGGGTAGTCGCGGTCAAGGTGCTCTCCTCGGAGATCGATGCCGAGAGCCGTGAACGATTCCTGCGCGAGGAGCAGGCGATGGGGCGGCTGTCCGGCCATCCGAATATCGTCGACATCCTGCAGGTCGATGTCACTCCGACCGGTGAGCCGTTCATCGTGATGCCCTATTGCACCCGGGGTTCGCTCGAGCAGGTCATTCGAGAACAAGGGCCGCTCACCTGGGCGGATTCCCTGCGCGCCGGGGTCAAGCTGGCGGGCGCGATCGAGAGCGCGCATCGGGCCGGGATCCTGCACCGGGACGTCAAACCGGCGAATGTCCTGCTGAGCGCATACGGCGAACCGCAGCTGACGGATTTCGGAATCGCCCGGATCCCCGGCGGTTTCCGCACCTCGAGCAGTTTGATCACGGGCTCACCCGCCTTTACCGCGCCCGAGGTGCTCAAGGGCGACGAGCCGACCGTCCGCTCCGATGTGTACGGACTCGGCTCCACGCTGTTCGCCCTGCTGACCGGCCATGCCGCCTTCGAACGGCAGTCGGGGGAGAAGGTGGTCGCGCAATTCCTGCGGATCACCACCCAGCCGGTGCCCGATCTGCACGGCCACGACATTCCCGACGATGTCGCCGACGCCATCCAGTACGCGATGGATACCGATCCGGATAGCCGGCCCGCCTCGGCGTTCGAGTTCGGTGAGATGTTGCGCACCGTGCAGTACGACCATGATCAGATGCCCGATGAGATGGCGCTGTTGGATACCTCGGTGGTGACGCCGGACGAGGCGGACCAGCAGAACGCGACCGAGGCGACGGTGGCGCGAGCTGCCGTGACCGCACGCCGCAGTTGGCCGTTGACATTGCGTCCCGCGGTTTCCCAGCATCCCGGCAACGCGAGTCCGATCGCGCATTCACTACCGCCGACGGCCACGACGAAATTCCGCCCGCCCACCCCGGCCCGCGATCCGGTGCCGCGCCCGCGCCTGCTCGATACGCTGCGCGCCGGTGGCCGCCGCAGGCTCGCCATGATCCACGCACCGGCCGGCTTCGGTAAAAGCACGGTGGCCACGCAATGGCGCAACGAGCTGACCGGGGGCGGGGTCCCGGTGGCCTGGCTCGGCATCGACCAGGACGACAACAATGAGATCTGGTTCCTGGCCCACCTCATTCAGGCGATTCGTCGGGTCCGCCCGGATATCGGCGAGGGTTTGGATCAGGTGCTCGAGGAGCGGCCAGCCGATGCGGCCGCCTATGTCATCTCCACGCTGATCGATGAGATCCACGCCAGCGGGACCACCGTCGTGGTGATCGTGGACGACTGGCACCGGGTCAGTGATGCGGGCGCGCGGCGGGCGATGGATGCGTTGCTGGACAACGGATGTCACCATCTGCGTTTCGTCGTGACCAGTCGGGAGCAGTCGGGTCTGCCGACCAGCCGGATGCGGGTGCACGACGAACTGGTCGAGATCGGCTCCTCGGCGCTGCGCCTGACCACGGCGGAGACCAAGGACATCCTGGTGCAGCGCAACGGCTTCGCGCTCACCGATAACCAAATCGAGGAGATCCGCACCGCCACCGACGGCTGGCCCGCCGCGGTCCAACTGGTGAGTTTGTCGTTACGCGGCAAAGCCGATCCGGATAGTTTGATCGCCAATCTGGCCGAGGGCGGTAACGGCATCCGCGAGTATCTCGCCGAAAACGTGCTGGACACCCTCGAACCCAAGATGCTCGACTTCCTGACCTCGATCTCGATCACCGAGCGGGTCTGCGGTTCGCTGGCCTCGGCGCTGTCGGACGAGCCGGACGGCGAATCGATGTTGGAGCAGGCCGAACAGCGCGAGTTGTTCGTCCGGCGCATTGCCCACGATCCCGAGTGGTTCCGGATGCAGCCGCTGTTCGCCGAACTGCTGCGGGCGCGCTTGGAGCGAGCCGATCCGGGCAAGTTGAAGGCATTGCACCGCAAGGCATCTCGCTGGTACGCCGAACATCAACTGCTGCGCAAGTCGGTCGATCACGCGCTCGCGGCAACAGATCTGAAGATGGCGCTGGATCTGCTCGAGAGCGGCGGCATGGACCTCATCGATAAGTCCCGCCTCGCGACGCTGCTCGGCACGGTATCGAAACTGCCGGTGCAGCAGGTCGCTTCGCGATCCAAACTGCTGATGGCCGTGGCCAGGGCGAATGTGAATCTGCAGGAGTCGAGTGCGGCGCGCCAGGCCTTGGGCCGATTGTCCAATGTGCTGGCGCGCGGGTCGTCCACCGATGCCGAGGTGGATCGGCAGCGCTGCCAGGCCGCGGTGCTCGCGGCCTCGGATCAGATCGCGCGTGACCATACCGAGGGAGTGCTCGACCGGGTGGCCGAATGCCTGGAAAGGCCCGATGAATTACCGGCCTGGACCGTATCGACCGCCGCGAATCTGACCTCCTTCGTGCGACTATGCGAATTCGACTTCGACGGTGCGCGCGAAATCCAGGAGTGGGCGGCGCCGTATCATGCCCGATCCAAGGATCCGCTCGGCGAGGTGTTCGGACTGTGCGGAAAAGGTGCCGCAGCCTATGAACAGCTCGATATCGCCGCTGCCACAAGCTGTTTTCAGCAGGCTTGGGAGACCGCGCGGGAGAAATCGGGACCACGCTCGCATGCGGTGCGGGTGGCCGCGGCGCTGCTCGGCGAAATGAATTACCGCCGAGGCGAGCTGGATATCGCCGATCGGCTGCTCGACGACAGTCATCAGTTGGTCACCCGGATCGGGCCGGTGGACTTCCTCATCTCCACCTTCGTGGTCGGTGCCAGGGTCAAGGCCGCGCTGGGTGATCTGTATACCGCCACCGTCCGGCTCGACGAGGGTGATCGAATTGCCGCCGACAACAGGCTGGCCCGGCTCGCCGCGCATATCCGCGCCGAGCGGCTGCGCCTGGGACTGCTCACCGATACCGCGGCCCGGCGGGTCGCCGATGCCGTGACCGGATACGAATCGGATATCTCCGGAACCATCCACCAGACCCATCGGATGAGGGGCGCGGCGGCGCTGGCCGCCGAGGCGGAGGAGATCGCCGCGATCCGCGCACTGCTGTCCGAACGTCAGTTGCGCACCGATGATCGCGCGGTGCGCCGGGCCCGCGCGCTGCACGGCCGCATGGTCGAACAGGGTCGTCCCCGTGCGCAATTGGATACCGTACTGCTGCTCGCCGAGTGTCTGGCGGCCTCGGGCTGGGTCGGCGAGGCCACCGGACTGCTGCTGCCCGCGGCCGCCACCTGCGCCGAACACGGTTGGACCATGCCGCTGCTGGATGCGGGCCCCGGTGTGCTCGGAATTCTGCGCGTAGTGCGCACCGAAATGCGATCCGCGCCAGGCCAGTCCGGCGAAACGGCACTGCCCGCCCTATTCCTGGATGAACTCCTGGGCTAGGGCGGGCAGCATCGGTTGCTGGTTACGGCTGCCACCACGGGCGCAGCGGCAGACCCGATTCGCCGTTCGGGCCCAGCTTGACGCCGAGCACCTGATGCAGCTGAACCACATTGCGCTGGAAGCCGAGTCGGCAACCGGCCATGTACAGGCCCCACACCTTCGCGGTGCCCTCGCCGACCTCCGCGACACAGCCATCCCAGTTGGCGACCAGATTCTTACACCATTCGTGCAGGGTGAGCGCGTAATGCTCGCGCAGGTTCTCCTCGTGGATCACCTCGAGTCCGATGTTCTGGATCTCGGAGATGATCCGACCCGAGCCGATCAGCTCGCCGTCCGGGAAGACGTAGCGGTCGATGAAATCACCGGCCTTGGTGGTGCGGGTGTTGTCCGGTCGGGTGATGCAGTGGTTCAGGAACAGGCCGCCGTCGCGCAGCTTGCCCTTGATGTAGTCGAAGTAGAACGGGTAGTTGTGTACCCCGATGTGCTCGGTCAGGCCGATCGAGGAGACGGCGTCGAAGCCGGCCTCCGGGATATCGCGGTAGTCGGAATGCCGCACCTCGGCCAGGTCGGACAGACCCTCTTCGGCGATCTTCTGCTGCGCCCACTCCGCCTGTTCCGCGGATAGCGTCGCGCCGATGACCTTGACGCCGCGCTTGGCCGCGTAGCGCACCATGCCGCCCCAGCCGCAGCCGATGTCGAGCAGCCGGTCGCCCTCCTTCAGCCGCAGCTTGTCGAAGACCAAGCGGTACTTGTTTTCCTGGGCCTGTTCCAGGGTCCAGTTCTCGTCCCCGTAAGTCGCGCAGGTGTAGGTCATCGACGGGCCGAGGACGTATTCGTAGAAGGTATTGGAGACGTCGTAGTGGTGGTGGATGGCCTCGGCATCGCGAGTCTTGGAGTGCCGCAGGCCCTCCAGCGCGATCCGGCGCCAGCGCGGCAGCGTCTCCTGCGGCGGCGGCGCGATCGGCTTCAGCCGCTCCCACCCCAGCGAGCGGGCAATGGTGACCAGCGCGAGCGCCGACGGACGACGGAACTTCAACCCGTCCATCGCCCTGAGAATGTCGTACGGGTCGCCCGGATGTACGCCGGTGGCGGTCATATCGCCGGAGATGTAGGCGCGGGCCATGCCGAGATCACCCGGCGCGGTGGCCAGGTAGTTGATGCCGCGCGGGGATTTGATCTCCAGGGTGTATTCCGAATCCTCCGGTCCGGTCACGCTGCCGTCGTAGGCGGTCAGCCGAATCGGAACCTCGCCGTCGATCAGCGTCTCGAAGATCTCGGCAATGCTGAGTTTTGTCCCGAGGTCCGCGAAGACATCGGAACGGTCCTTGAATGTAGTCATTTGCGTTGCACCGCCTTCGAATACAAATCCAGCAGTCGCTGGTCCGGGTCGTAGCGCTTCTTCAAATCGGTGTAGGTCTCGCCGCCGTACAGAGCCGCGAATTCATCCTTGCCGTAATACGAATCCGAGTACAGGGATTTGTGCCCGTCGAACTCGGTGACGGTCTGCTCGATCGCGCGGTTGGCTTTGCCGTCCTGCTGACCTGCGACAGTCGGCACCGCGGACCAGAATCCGACATTGACGTAGGTACGGTTCGGCTGCAGCGGATACAGCGGCCATGGACGCCCCGCCCGCGCTGCGCCGTTCTCGCGCAGTCGCAGCGGGCACAACCAGAGCGGTTCGATCGGAATTTCGCGCAGGAACCATTCGACGAAATCCGCGGTCCGCTCGACCGGGACCTCGATGTCCTGCACCACTCGCTCGCGTGGCGGATTGCCCTTGCGGGCCTCCAGTTTGTCGCCGATATCGTACTTGTGATCGAGTGCGATGAGCTTCCAGTAGAAGCTGCTGCGCCGGTAGCGCTTCGGCCAGATGCGGCGGATTTTCGGGTTCTGGGTGCCGAAGGCGCGCGAGCACCAGAACCAGTCGGTGTCCCAGCGCCATAGATAGTCGTGGATGGTCAGCCGGTCGCGTTTTGGCCGGTCGGAGTCGTGCTGGACGGATCGGTAGTAGATGTCCATGCCGGTGTAATCGCTGACCGGGCCGGGTTCGTCGGTCTGGCGTCCCAGCGTCAGGTAGCTTTCGTCGGCGGTGAAAACCACACCGTCGAGGTAGTCGACGCGTTCACCGTCGTAGGCCTTGTCGGTGACGATCTGAGCGAGAGTGGATTCCAGCTCGCGCAGGTCGTGAAAGCGGACGTGCCGCAGTGCCACATAGGGCTGGACGGTCTCCAGTTCGATCTTCAGGCGGACCGAGTAGCCGAGGGTGCCGTAGGAGTTCGGGAAGCCGCGGAACAGATCCGCGTGCTCGCCATCCGGTGTCGCGGTGATGATCTCGCCCGCGCCGGTCAGCACATCCATCTCCAGCACCGACTCGTGCGGCAGGCCGCTGCGGAACGAGGTGGATTCGATGCCGAGTCCGGTGACCGCGCCGCCGAGGGTGATCGTCTTGAGCTGCGGCACCACCAGCGGGGCGAGCCCATAGGGCAATGTCGCGGCTACCAGATCCTCGTAGGTGGTCATTCCGGCGACGTCGGCGGTTTTGGCCTCGGCGTCCACCGCGATGACCTCGGCGAGGCCGGAAACGTCCAGGCCGGGAGCGGTGTTCTTGGCCCTGGCCCGGAACAGATTCGAGGTCTTCTTCGCCAGTCGCACATTGGCGTTCGGAGGTATCGCGCGGTAACTGGCCAACAGTCGGTCCACACCCGCACGATGCGCGGCGAACCCTGATTCGTGTGCGGCCGATGCGTGTCCGGCCTTCCCCAACAGACTCACTGCCACTCCTCGACGCTAGTACGCACCGGTAACACAAGCCACTGCGAGGTCACCGACGAGGGATAAATGTCACGCTTCTGTTGCATCGGGAATACCCAGGACTCGCCGTGTCAGTCCGGCGGTATTCCGGGCGGTTTCGAACACCCGCTTCGCACGATGTATCGCATGGATCCCCTCCAGCGCAATCTGATCGAGAAGCCTAACAGTGCGGACCGGTCGGCGCGCGGTGATCAACATCGCGGCGTTCGGACCGACCTGGCCGCCACACAGTGGTGCGGACAGGGCAGGATATAGGCAGTCGTAGCGACTGCTCGCAGGTCGCGCGAAAAAGGTCAGCAGCCGGACAAGGAGCTCATCGTGGGACAGGTCAGCGCCAGCAGTTCGATCGCCGTCGCGGCGGATCCGCAGCGCGCACTCGAGGCGATCGCGGATTACGAGAAGGTGCGTCCGCGCATCCTCTCCGCGCACTACCGCGACTACAAGGTGGTCGAGGGCGGCCAGGGCGCGGGCACCGTCGCCGAATGGACCCTGCAGGCCACCGAGAAGCGTTCCCGCAATGTCCACGCGGTCGTCTCGGTATCGGATTCCATTGTGACCGAACGCGATTCGAATTCGACTCTGGTCAACACCTGGACGGTGACGCCGGACGGTACGGGTTCGCGGGTCACACTGCGCACCTCGTGGAAGGGTGCGGGTGGTGTCGCCGGAATCTTCGAGGGGATCTTCGCGCCATTGGGGCTGAAGAAGATTCAGGCCGAGGTACTCGCGAACCTGCAGCGCGAACTTTCCTGAGATAGCCGGAAAAGGCCCGACCCGGCGCGTCGGGCCTTTTCCTTATCCGGCCCCGATATCGAAGAGATTGCCCTCGGGATCGGCCAGTGTCGCCCATTGTGTGCCGTATTCGTCGAAATCGCCGACATGCTTGGCACCGAGGCCGATCGCGCGATCGATCTGATCGCGCCAGTCCGCGGCCTCCAGGTCCAGGTGGATCACATTCTTCCCGGGCGTCTTGTCCGGCACCTGGATGAACATCAGCACCGGTGCCATGCCTGCGGCCATCCCGACCGTCGCGAACTCCGGGCTCGCCTTCTCGTCCAGCGGGCGATTCAACAGCTCGGACCAGAAACCGGCGAGCGTCGCGGCATCGGCGCAGTCGAAGGTGATATGCCCGATCGTGAGTGTCATTGCGGTTCTCCTCTTTCAGAGCCGACCGGTGGGCCAGCAGACTTCGGTGCGGTAGGCATTCGGGTCGTCGATTTCGCCGGGCCCCAGGACATACAGCTCACGGATGGGTTCGGCGAGTGAACTGTCGTGTTCGGCGACGTGGCTGCCGAGGGCGCCATAGGTGCGGTCGAAATCGTCGAACGGTCCGAAGTGCACGGCGATCGCGAAGCGGCGCGCGGGCAGTTCGATGACCGAGAGTTCGCGCGGTGGCGTGATCCGCGCATCGGCCGGAATCGGTATGTACGCGGCGACCTCGCCACCATCGTTTTCGAAGAATTCCATCGAATAGGTGGCGCCGTCGACACCGGCGGGCGCGATACTCGTCGCGGCCAGCGTCTCGTGCAGCAGCGGATACGCGGCCGCGCACCAGTCACCGATCGCATCCCTGCTCACCGAATCGACGTACGCGAGCGCTGGGAAGGCCGCGATCGACCGGTATTCGACGGTGAGCGGCGCGGCCGGGGTGAGCAGCGAGCGCAGCGAAGCGACCACCGACTGTGTGCGCTGCAACTCCGCTTCCATGCGCGCTAGATGTCCGCGCAATGCGGCATCCCGGGATTCGGTGTCCGAAGCCGCCAGCACCGCCTTGATCTCCGGCAGTGGCATATCCAGCCCGCGCAGCCGACGGATCAGATGCGCCTGCCCAACCTGGTCGATCGAATACCGCCGATACCCGGACCCCGCGTCGATCGCGACCGGTTCGAGCAGTTCGACCTCGTGGTAATACCGCAGCGTCTTCACGCTGAGATAGGTCAACCTGGCGAACTCCCCGATCGAAACTGTCGTTGCCATACCCGACAGCGAACACCCTCCCCCTACGGGAGAGTCAACCCGGTCGGATGTGCACCCGGCCGCTGCCGCCGAGATCGATAACACCAGCGCATGGTCATCAGCTGTCCGGTTCGAGATCCCCCGTACGCTGTTCTGGTGAGTTACGACCACGTCTTGTTGCCGTCCGGTGTCGCGATGACGATCGCGCAGGTCGATGCGTATCTGGCCACCCAGCAGGGCAGGCCCGAGACGGAAACGGTCGCGGCGATGGCGGCCGAGCTCAACAGGCGCAATGCCGAACTACCCGAGCAGGACGGATTCCTGAGCACGGTTCCGATCGGCGGCGCCGGGACCGGTGCGGTGCTGCCCGTACCGTGCCCCTACGATGCGATCGGATTCGTCCGGCAGTTGCTGTTCGAGATCGCGACGCCGCTGAACTACGCCGTCTACGATCCGCAGCTGGCCTGGCTGATCGATCCGGCCGGACATGTGCCCGCGCTGGTCACCCACGGTGGCGCGGGCGAATTCCCCTATCTGACGAAAGTCCTTGCCGACCAGTGGGTTTCCGAGCTCGCCCCACCGAATCCGTATCTGGTGGTCGAGCGTGACGAACAGATCTACATCCAGACCTACCGCGACAAGTCCGGGACCTTCACCCTCGAATATCGAGACGGCGCCCCGGACCAGCATTTCGGTATCACCGTGACCGACCCGCACACCGTCGCGGATCTGATCTGGGACTGGGCGATCGACGACCGCACCCGGCTGCACGCCCTGCCCTGGAGCCGAATCACCGTCTGACGCTACTGATTCTGAACCGCAAGCCGACCGGCCAGGGCAATGAAAGAGGCCCCGAATACCCGGCGCATCCAGGTGACCACGGCGGGCCGGGAAATCACCTGGTTGCGCACGGCGGCCGCGCAAGCACCGTAGCTGGCGAACACCATGAAGGTGGCGAGCATGAACAGTCCGCTCAGTTCGAGCATGCGCGCCAACGCATTCGGCGCGGTAGCCGGCACGAACTGGGGCAGGAAGGCGAAGAAGAAGATCGTCAGCTTCGGGTTGAGGATATTGAGCAGTACCGCCGAGGTGATCACCTGTCGGGCCGACGGCGTTGCGACCGCCGCCTCGGGCACGGCCAGCGCACCCTTGTCTCGGAACGTATTCCACGCCATGTACAGCAGGTAGGCGACACCGAGATACTTCAACGTCTGAAAGGCGACGGCGCTCGCGTTGAGCAGGGCGGCCAGACCGGTGACGGCCGCGATCATGTGCGGGATGATGCCGAGCGTGCAGCCGAAGGCCGCGATCACGCTGGCCCTTGTGCCCCGGGAGAGTCCGGCCGCCAGCGTGAACAGCACGCCGGTTCCGGGTGTGGCGACGATGACGAGCGTGGTCAGCAAGAACTCGATGCTCATCCCCGACACAGTAACCCGTGTCCGGCCGAACGCAAGCGGCGATCTACAGTGCCCGCCGACCCGATAGCGCGCGGCCGAGGGTGAGCTCGTCGGCGAATTCGAGATCGCCGCCCATCGGCAGACCGGATGCCAAACGCGTCACCGATAGTCCGGGAAAATCACGCAGCATCCGCACCAGGTAGGTGGCCGTCGCCTCGCCCTCGGTATTCGGATCGGTCGCGATGATCACCTCGCTGACATCGACACCGTCCTCCTGATTGCCGATGCGCGCCAACAATTCTCGAATGCGCAGCTGATCCGGTCCGACGCCGCTGAGTGGATCGAGCGCGCCGCCGAGCACGTGATAGCGCCCGCGGAATTCGCGGGTGCGCTCGATGGCCTGCACATCCTTCGGCTCCTCGACCACACAGATCATGGTGCGGTCGCGGCGTGGATCCGAACAGATGCGGCACATTTCGTTATCCGAGACCGTGCCGCAGACAACGCAGAACTGCACGCCGTCGCGCACCTTCTGCAATGCGGCCTGCAGCCGGTCGATTTCGGGCGGCTCGACCTGGAGCAGATGAAATGCGATGCGCTGCGCGCTTTTCGGACCGACGCCGGGCAGCTTTCCCAACTCGTCGATCAGATCCTGGACCGGGCCCTCGTACAAAGATGTTCCCGGATCAGAAGTCGGGCAGACCCGGCAGCGATCCGCCGCCGGCCAGCGGGCCGAGCCGCTCGGCAGCCAGCTGCTGTGCGTTGGACATGGCGTTGTTGACCGCGCCGATCACCAGATCCTGCAGCCCCTCGACATCATCGGGATCGACGATCTTCGGGTCGATGCTCAGCGCGACGATCTCACCGGTCGCCTTGATGGTTACCTTGACCAGGCCGCCACCGGCCTCGCCCTCCACTTCGGTCGCCGCGATCTCGGCCTGGGCCTGCATCACTGCCTGTTGCATCTGCTGCGCCTGGGCGAGTAACTGCTGCATATCGAACTGACCACCGGGCTGCACGGCTTGTCCTCTCTGCGGAAAGTGTCGTTGTTCAGCCTAGTGGGCGCGCAAACCGCCGTGTCCGCAGCCCCGAGCCGTCAGATAACAGTTCGATTGTGAACCAGATGTCAGCGACACCACCGTCTTACGATCGTCGCAGCGTCGGGGTATGGGTGTGGTTAGTTCTGGAGAAAGCAATGCGCGCAAGCCGAGTTCTTTTCATGGGCACCGTGGTGCTCACGCTGGGATTTCCCAGTTTGTTCCTTGGGGCCGCGGGTCCCGCCGCCGCCGACTCCGGCATCGTCGATCCCGAGGTTGTCGATCCCGAGGCTGTCGATTCCGAGGTCCTCGACGCGCCGGTGGACTATGGCGGTGGGTGCGTCCTCTATCCCGACGATCCGACAGCGACCATCGATTCGCTGCGCTCGCGCTGCTCGGCCGAACAGCAGGACGCGATCTTCCACGCCGCCCCGCGCGGCGAGGTGCCGTCGGGAGTCACGAACGGCTGGGTGACCAGGCCGCCCATCATGGAGGTGGTGGCTCCGGCCTTGTGGATCGGTAAGACCTTTTACACCGGCCCCGACGGCGGCTTTCTGGTGAACCGGGTCACCCCCGCGGACCTGCAGGCCTGGCAGGCCGATGTCTACACCGCACCCGCGATCACCGATGGCGGGCCGACCTGGGCGTTGAACTACGCCCCGTCACCGACCCCGCAGGTCTACGACGAGATCCGCGAGGTCACGCCCCATGTCTGGTTCGGCTACTCCTGGTGGCGCGGCTACTTCCAGACCACCTTGCTGCTCACTTTCGCGCTGACCTACTAGGGCCGGCGGCTTCGTCTCGGGCGGTGCGTGTGGCATCCGGGGACGCGCATGCGCAGCCCCCGGCAATGTCACCGCAGTCGACGACGAAGATGTGCCGTGGGTGGGCGAGATCGATGCAGTCCGCATCGGTGCATTCGGCGATGCGGCCGAGGTGGACGATGAGGGTGCCGTGGCAGTGGTCGATACCGGATTCGCAAGACGGACAGGTCGGTGCACGCATATGACCTCCAGACGAGATCGGTTCGTGAATCGGTCATAGCACCCGCCTCGGATAGGTGGTGGGAGATCGCCGCGCGTGTCGCGCGACGGCATCGTCGGCGGCGGCTATCCGGAAACCGACTGCTCATGCGGCAGCACAGCCGCTCGGGGTGTGATGAACTTGCTGCATGGGCATCAAGGTGTCGCTCGAACACCGGACCACCTACACCTTCGACCGGCTGGTGCAGGTCCATCCCCATGTAGTGCGACTGCGGCCCGCACCGCATTCGCGGACCAAGATCGAGGCATACTCGATGCGGGTCACCCCGGGTGATCACTTCTGCAACTGGCAGCAGGACGCGTTCGGAAACTTTCTCGCCCGGCTCGTCTTTCCGAATCCGGCACACGAACTGTCCATCACCGTGGGGTTGATCGCCGATCTCGAGGTCATAAACCCGTTCGACTTCTTCATCGAGGACTACGCCGAGCACTTTCCGTTCGCCTACCGCCCGGAGTTGGTCGCGGATCTCGATCTGTATCTGCGACCGGTCGACGAATCCGAGCCGGGTTCGGGACCCGGCGTGCTGGTTCGCGAGTGGGTCCGCGCGCATACGCCGACCGATCGGCCGCGCACGATCGATTTCCTGGTCGCTGTCAATCAAGCGCTGCGCGATGACGTCGGGTACACGATTCGGCTGGAGCCCGGTGTGCAATCGCCGGACCACACCCTGCGTGGCGCGATCGGATCCTGTCGCGATTCGGCCTGGTTGCTGGTGTCGATCCTGCGGGAATTCGGGCTGGCGGCGCGGTTCGTGTCCGGATATCTGGTGCAGTTGGCCCAGGACGTGCCCTCGCTCGACGGACCGTCGGGACCGCCCGCCGATTTCACCGATCTGCATGCCTGGACCGAGGTGTTCCTGCCCGGTGCGGGGTGGGTCGGCCTGGATCCGACCTCTGGCCTGTTCGCGGGCGAGGGTCATATTCCACTGGCCGCGACACCGCATCCGACCTCGTCGGCACCGATCACCGGCGCGACCGGGCGTACCGAGACGACGATGGATTTCGCCAATACCGTGCGACGGATCCATGAGGATCCGCGAACCACATTGCCCTACACCGCATCCCAATGGGATCAGATCACCGCTGCGGGCGCGGCCGTGGACGAGCGCATGGCGGCAATGGATGTCGGGTTGACCATCGGCGGTGAGCCGACATTCGTATCGATCGATGATCAGACCAGTCCGGAATGGACAACCGAGGCGGATGGTGCGCACAAACGCGAACGCGCCATCGATCTCGCCGATCGGTTGCGGCGCATCTATGCGCCGACCGGATTGGTGCAGTATCGGCAAGGTAAGTGGTATCCGGGAGAACCGTTGCCGCGCTGGGAGATCGCGGTCGTGTGGCGCGGCGATGGTGCGCCGGTGTGGACGCGACAAGATCTGCTCGCGGATCCGTGGACACCACCGAAGATGGTTGCCCGGCTGCCGGAGGGGGAGTCCGTCGGTGTGGAGCCGATGGCCGAGCACACGGCGCGACCGCGGGCAACGGGAGCATCGGCCGATGCCGCTGACCTCGCGAATGTGGCTGTACTGGAATATGATTCGACGAAGGCGCGCCCCGATCCGGACGCCGAATCATCGATTCGTACGCGGTGGCCAGCGGTTGCCGATCCCGAGTCCGCACGGGCACTGATCGCACATGTCGCCGCCGGTCTCGGCCTGCCGGACACCCAGGTGCGTCCGGCCTACGAGGACCCGTTGGCTCGGTTGGCGGGCAGTGTTCGTGCGCCGGAAGGGGATCCGGTGGGCCCGGCGGAGGATCCGGAGCCGGATTCGGCGCAAGCGCGCAAGGAACTGTTGGCGCGGCTCGATGCGGCCGTGACCGCACCCGCGGCGTATGTGCTTTCGCTGTATCGACGCGCGGACGGTGCCGGGTGGGCCAGTGCCGACTGGCGGATGCGGCGCGGTAAGTCGCCCGATCAGCCGGAGGGGCGAATCGTTTTGTCGGAGGGCGATTCGCCCGCCGGTCTGCGCTTGCCGCTCGATGCCGTGTCGTGGCAGCCGCCGCGGCCGCGCCCCGACAGCGATCCGCTCTTCATGGGACCGCTCCGATTCCCGCGAACCGAACCAACCGCCGTGGTCGAGGCCCCGGATTGGGAGCCGACCACCGCACTCGTCGGTGAGGTGCGCAACGGCAGACTGCACGTCTTCCTGCCACCGCTGGAAGAACTCGACGACTTCCTCGAGCTGATCCAGCGTGTCGAGGCCGCCGCGGTCGCGGTGGGGCAGCCGGTGGTGCTCGAGGGCTACGCCCCGCCCTTCGATGCCCGGCTGCGCACGCTCTCGGTGACCCCGGATCCCGGCGTGATCGAGGTGAATGTGCAACCGACCGCATCCTTCGGTGAGCAGGCCGAATTGCTCTCGACACTGTACGAGCAAGCAAGGCTGGCCCGGCTCGGCACCGAATCCTTCGATGTCGACGGCACACACAGCGGAACCGGCGGCGGCAATCACATCACGCTCGGCGGGGTGACGCCCGCGCGCTCGCCGCTGCTGCGCCGTCCGGATCTGCTGGTCTCGATGCTGACCTACTGGCAGCGGCATCCGGCGCTGTCCTATCTGTTCGCCGGTCGCTTCGTCGGTCCGACCTCACAGGCGCCTCGGGTGGACGAGGGCCGCGCGGACGCACTGTACGAACTGGAGATCGCCTTCGCCGAAATCGCCCGGCTGAGTGGGGATTCGGACGCGCCGTGGCATATCGATCGCGCGCTGCGTCATCTGCTCACCGATCTCACCGGCAATACCCACCGGGCCGAATTCTGCGTCGACAAGCTCTACAGTCCGGAAACGGCAAGGGGCCGGCTGGGATTGGTGGAGCTGCGCGGCTTCGAGATGCCACCGCATTTCCAGATGGCCATGGTGCAGTCGCTGCTGGTGCGCGGGCTTGTCGCACGGTTCTGGGCGGAGCCGTTGCGGGCGAAGCTGATTCGGCACGGTGCGAATCTGCACGGCCGCTATCTGCTGCCGCACTTCCTGATGACCGATATCGCCGAGGTGGCCGCCGACCTGCGCGCACACGGCATCGAATTCGATACCAGCTGGCTCGACCCGTTCACCGAATTCCGCTTTCCGCGCATCGGCACCGTGGTGCTCGGCGACGTAGAACTCGAACTGCGCGGTGCGATCGAGCCGTGGAATACCCTCGGCGAGCAGACCGTGGCCAGCGGCACCGCCCGCTATGTCGACTCCTCGGTGGAGCGGTTGCAGGTCCGGGTGGTCGGCGCCGACCGCGACCGCTTCGTGGTGACCTGCAATGGCATGCCGGTTCCGCTGCTGGCCACCGATAAGGCCGACGTACAGGTGGCCGGGGTGCGCTATCGCGCGTGGCAGCCGCCCAATTCGCTACATCCGAGTATCACCGTCGACGCACCGCTGGTATTCGATCTGATCGATGCCGAGACCGGGCTGTCCCGCGGCGGCTGCACCTATCACGTCGCCCATCCCGGTGGCATGGCCTACGAGGAGCCACCGGTCAATGCGGTGACCGCGCAATCGCGCCGCAACCGGCGGTTCGAGGCGGCCGGGCATACCACGGCGAGGGTCGATCCGGGGGTACTACGTGCGAAGATGGCAGCACAGTCCATCGACATCGGCGCGCCGGGCATCCTCGATCTACGGCGGGCGCGCACGGTGTGGGGACTGGTCAGCGATTGATAAGCGTGGGGCGGACAGGTGTCCGCACTCCAGACAACGTCTGGCAGGGGAAGCGAGGTCGGCGCGGTGACTATGCGCGACGAAGCGCGGAGCACGGGTGCCCGGGAATCCGGTGCCGAGGGGGAGACGACGCTGCTGAACGCCGGACGGCTCAGTGTGCGCGAGCAGGTCGCCGAACAGTTCGCAAAATATCGCGCCGAGGGTGCGGACACCGCGGGCTATGACGAATGCGGTCGGCCGATGGACGGGTATTACGACGAGTTGGTCGATCCCACGGGTGGTTTGCGGCGCATATGGTCGGAGCTGTCCGCCGACTTCATCGAATTGGGCACGTCCGGACTCGGGCGGCTCGACAGCCGGGTGCGCAGGCTCATCGATGACGACGGCATCTACTACACCGAAGCGGCGGCGGCAGGCGAACCGACCGCCTGGCGGCTGGATCCCATTCCGCTGTTGGTCTCCGCCGACGACTGGACCCGCCTGGAGGCCGGGTTGGTGCAGCGCTCGCGGGTGCTCGACGAGGTGCTCACCGATATCTACGGCGCGCGTCGCACTATCACCACCGGTCTTTTGCCGCCGGAGGTGGTATTCGGCAACAGCGGATATGTGCGGGCCGCGCACGGCATCACGATTCCGGGGCGGCACCAGCTGTTCCTGCACGCCTGCGATCTGAGCCGGTGGAGCGACGGACAGTTCCGGGTGATCGCCGACTGGGCGCAGGCACCGTCGGGTGCCGGATACGCGCTGGCCGACCGGCGGGTGGTGTCGACGGCGATTCCCGAAGCCTTCGAACGTTCCAATCCGCGGCCGCTCACGCCGTTCGCGCGGGCCATGCGGTTGATGTTGATCGAATCCGCGCCGATGGCTGATGACAATGATCCGGTCGTCGTGGTGCTCAGTCCGGGTGTGCATTCCGAAACCGCCTTCGACCAGGCCTATCTCGCTTCGACGCTGGGTTTTCCGCTGGTGGAGAGCGCGGATCTGGTGGTGCGCGACGGTGCGCTCTGGATGCGCTCGCTCGGCACCTTGAAGCGGGTCGATGTGGTGCTGCGCCGGGTGGACGCCGAATTCTCCGATCCGCTCGATCTGCGGCCGGATTCGCGGCTCGGCGTGGTCGGGCTGGTCGAGGTGTTGCGGCGCGGCGCGGTGACCGTGGTGAACACGATCGGCAGTGGGTTGCTGGAGAATCCGGCGCTGGCCGGATTTCTGCCGCGGATCGCGCGGGCGCTGCTCGGGGAGGAGCTGGCGCTCGAGAGCGCGCCGACGTACTGGGGTGGCAGGGACAGCGAACGGTCGCATCTGATCGCGAATCTGGATCGGCTGATCATTCGCTCGGCGGTCGACGGTGCGACGCTGTTCGGTCCGGAACTGTCCCATGCGCAACGTGCGGAACTCGCCGCTCGGATCGAGGACCGCGGTTGGCAGTGGGTGGGGCAGGAGCCCGCGCAGTTCTCGGTCGCGCCCGCGGTTCAGGGGTACGGCGGGCTCGCCTCCGCGCCGGTTGGTATGCGATTGTTCTCGCTGGCCCGACGCGGCGGCTATACGGCGATGGAAGGTGGTCTCGGCCAGCTGCGCCAGCGCCTACTGCCGGAGCGGGTCGTTATCAAGATCGCCGCCAAAGACATTTGGGTCCGGGCCGCTCCGACCGCCGTCGCCGCCATCAGCACCGAACCCGCCCCCGAGGAACGCGAACGCCGCGCCCCGGCGATCGAACCGGTCAGCTCCCCTCGCGTACTCAACGACCTGTTCTGGATGGGCCGCTACAGCGAACGCGCGGAAGCCGTTGTGCGACTGCTGATCGCAACGCACGAGTGCTATCAGGACTACCGCTACCGTCCGTGGCTACAAGGCGCCGACGCGCTGCCCACACTCATGGCCGCGCTGGCCCGCACCACCGGCACGCTGGCACCGCTGAGTGTGCTGCCCGAAGCCGCGATGGCGGCGAAGGCGGCTGCGGAGCCGAGTTCCGGTGCGGAGACGGAATCGGAGCCGGTTGCGGCGATTACCGCGCGGACGGTGGTGCCCGAGGCGGGGCGGGAGGGGCATGACTATTTGGTGGCGTTGACCGTCGATCGGGATCTGCCGGGGTCGATGGCGTTTGCGATCCAGCGGTACGGGTCGGCGGCGCGGGCGGTGCGCGATCAGTTGTCGGCGGATACCTGGATGATTCTGGGTGCGGTGGATCGGGCGCTGGCGGAGTATCGGTTCACCGGTGACGATCAGGAATCGGCATTGTCGGCGGTGCATTCGCTGTCGTTGGCGGCGCTGCTTTCGCTGTCCGGTATCGGTGCCGAATCGCTGGTGCGCGACACCGGTTGGTACGTCATGGATATCGGCAAGCGCATCGAACGGGGGCTGTCGTCGACCGCATTGCTCGCGGCCGCGCTGACGAAGTCTTATCCGCCGGAGGCCGAGCGGGTGGTCACCGAAACGGTGCTGAAGGCGACCGAGTCGTCGGTGAGTTACCGTCGGCGGCACCGGGATTCGGTGCGGGTATCGGCGGTGGCCGGGCTGCTGCTGTTCGATGCCGGGAATCCGCGCTCACTGGCCTATCAGCTGGATCAGCTCGACGCCGACTTCCAGGCGCTACCGGGTGCCTCGGGATCTTCACGCCCGCAACGACTGCTGGCCGATGCCCAGCGCATGCTGCGCCGGGTGGACCCGGCCGATCTGGATATCACCGATGCCGAGGGCCGACGTACCGAACTGGCCGAGTTGTTGGAGGGCGTGCATTTGCGGTTGCGCAAGATCTCCGAATCGTTCGAGACCACGAAACTGGCACTGCCGGTTGGCATCCAGCCGCTGTGGGGTAGCACGAGGGTCGTTGGATGATCGCGCGCAACGCCGCCGCCCGGCGCTATCGGGTCGAGCATCGCACCACCTACAAATACTCCGACGAGGTCACCAGCTCCTACGGGCGTGCCTTTCTGACGCCGCGGGAGTTTCCCGGACAACGCCTGCTCGCGCATGACATCCATATCGATCCGATGCCATCGGACCGCTCGATCGGCACCGATGTGTACGGCAACACCACCTCGTATTTCCATGTCACGGCAGTACATACGAAGCTCGCGGTCATCGGGGAATCCGTGGTCGAGGTCGATATACCCGATGCGGCAGCGGTAAGCGCGACCAGCAAGCCGTGGGAGCAGGCCCGGCCGAACACCGGCAATGGCCCGTTCGCGGTGGAATTCACCCTCGACCTGCATCCGCCCGAGATCACCCCCGAGGTCACCGCATACGCCGCCGAATCCTTGACGCCCGGCAGGCCGCTGGTGGAAGCGGTGACCGAACTCAACACCCGCATTTTCGCCGACTTCACCTACAAATCCGGCTCCACCACGGTGTCCACCAAGGTCGCCGATGTCTTCGCCGCGCGTGCGGGCGTCTGCCAGGACTTCGCCAGGATCGGCGCGGCGTGCCTGCGCTCACACGGGCTGGCCTCGCGCTATGTATCCGGTTACCTGGCCACCGATCCGCCGCCCGGTAAGGAACGCATGATCGGCGCGGACGCGACGCACGCATGGTCCGCGGTGTGGGTGCCCGGCGATACCGCACACGACCGGACCGGCCATTGGATCGGCTTCGATCCCACCAATGACCAACTCGCCGACGAGCGGTACGTCACCGTCGCGTGGGGTCGCGACTACGCCGATGTGCCGCCGCTGCGTGGCATCATCTACACCGACGCCAAGGAGAGTTCGATCACCGTATCCGTCGACGTAGCGCCGGTGGAGGTATAGCGGTATGCGCGATTTCACCTGTCCGAACTGCGGACAACAGTTGGCCTTCGAGAACTCGGTGTGCCTGTCCTGTGCCAGCCCGCTGGGTTTCAGTCTCGCGGATCGGGCACTGGTGGTGATCGGCGATCCGCCAGGGGACGCGGCGGTGGATCGGTCGAAGGGCGTTGTCGATCGCGACCGGTTCCGGCTCTGCGACAACTTGCATGTGGCGCAATGCAATTGGTTGGTTCCGGTGCCCGGTACCGAGGTCTCGGCCAGCACGATCGTGCCGCCGCCGTCGGGTAGCTCGGAGGATGCCTGGCAGATCACGGCATCGCTGCCGCATGCGGATCATTTCCCGGCACCGGATGGTGATGTGGGACCACGACTCTGTGAATCCTGCCGCCTGACTCGCACCCGCCCCAACGATCTCGATGCCGCCGGCCTGCAGGCCTTCGCCGAGGCCGAGGCCGCCAAGCGCCGACTGATCATGGAACTGGTCGAACTCGGCCTGCCGGTCGTCGGCCGCGACCGGAACCCGCACACCGGCCTGGCCTTCGACCTGCTCTCCAGCGTCACCGACCGGGTCATCACCGGTCATGAAAACGGCCTGATCACGGTGGATCTGGCCGAGGCGCACGACCCCCATCGCGAACAATTGCGCATCGAAATGGACGAGCCGTATCGCACCCTGCTCGGCCATTTCCGCCATGAGATCGGCCACTACTACTTCTCGGTGCTGATCGCCGATGACGGTACCGCACAACGCTTCCGGAACCTGTTCGGTGACCCGAACGCCGACTACCAAGCGGCCCTGGACCGCCACTACGCAGCGGGCGCGCCCGCTGGCTGGGAAGCCAGCTACGTCTCCTCCTACGCCACCATGCACGCCGCCGAGGACTGGGCCGAAACCTTCGCGCACTATCTGCACATCCGCGACACCCTCGACACCGCCGCGGCCTTCGGCTTCGCCCCCGCCGGCGCGACCCTGGACCGTCCTCAGGTCGGCCGCGCCGGCTTCGACCGCATTATCGACCTCTGGCTGCCCCTTGCCTGGTCGCTCAATATGGTCAACCGCTCGATGGGCCACGACGACCTCTACCCCTTCGTCCTGCCCGATCCGGTCCTGGAGAAAATGCGCCTCGTTCACGAACTCTGCGGTGCCTCCGACCCGCGCTGACCGCGCGCCGTGGATGCGCGCGGTCAACGCCGGGCTGATCGGCGTCTAGCCGACGCCGTTGGTCGCGATCATGTGCTCCGCGATGCCGTCCGGTCCCCATTGGTTTTGCGCTAGTGCCTCGTATACGCAGATGAGCAATAGAATCCGGCCCCGCTGTCCGGCCGTCAACTCGGTATCCAGATACGACTCCTGGGCTCGCATGCCAGGGCCGGACACCCGGCGAGGGCTGGGCTCGGACAGTAACCAGAACAACTCCGGCCCGATCAAGGTCGAGCGTCCGCCGGTTTCGGTGAACCAGCGGGACGAGTATTCGATCATCAGCTCGATGAATGCTTCGCCGTTGCCGACCGATTCGGCGAACTGGTTCAGGGCGCCCGATCGGTCCAGGCCGCTCTGGATTACCGACGCGAGCCGACCGGCGACCTCCCGGAATTGATCTATACCCTGGTCTTGCCAAACGGTTATAGCCATCATTTACTCCATCGACGTGTCCGATTGTGGCTGAAGCAGTTTCGGGTCAGAAGGGGTTGATCTTTGTCTGGCCGTTCGGGCCGGTGGTGACGAACGTCGGGGTGATCTTCGGCGCGCGGGCGGTCCCGGGCAGTACGTTGGGCACCACTGATTTCGGAGCGACGAGCAGCGGGTCGGTATTCTCCAGGATCGCGGGAATCCGTGTCGGCACGACGCGCTCGGGCGTCGGTGCCGAATCCCAATCCTCTTCCGCCGCCGGATCCCAGTCCTCTTCCGCTGCCGGATCCCAATCCTCATGCACTACCGAATCCCAATCCACCTGCGGCGCTGGGGCGCGATCCGGTTGCGGGGCTTGCACATGATCCTGCTGCAGTGCTTGGGCGTAAGCTTCCTGCAGCGCTTGGGCGTGCGCTTCCTCCAATGCTTGGGCGTGCGCTTCCTGTAGCGCTTGGGCGTGCGCTTCCTGCGGTGCTGGGGCCTGAGCTTCCTGCGGTGCTGGGGCTCGATTCTCGGCTCGCGCGTCTTCTCGCCGCCGCCCGAACAGCATCAGGGTGAGATGCACCGCGAACAGCATCGTCATCGGCATACCCGCGTACAGCGCCAAAGACACAGGGCTACCCCCGATTTCGCGTGCGTACTCGATATTTCCGGCGACCGACACCAGGGTCCAGAAAACGAATAGTGCCGTCGCGTACCACCAGCCGGTACTCCCCCTCCGGAAGGTGGCGGTGGCGATGATCGAACCGACGACCAAGCCGTCGATGGCGATCGGCACATTCGCGGCGAGCGCGGGAGCCACCAGGTTTCGCACTGCCAGGTCGTGCAATGCGGCGAACGACATTTCGAATGATGTGAGGGCGACAACGCCGGTGACGATTGCCGAAGCATGTAACGGACGTGGCCGCCACGCCCGTAGTCGGCTCACTAGGGATCGCCGAGGATTTGCCGGTGCAGACTGCTCTTCGATCCGATCCGATCTCGTTGGTGTGATCGTCGCCATAGCGGGAGCGTATCGTGCATCACTCCGTATTCCGTCGAGGCACCCGGCGAAACCGCGGCGCGTTGTCCGTATATCGGACATCGCGCCCAAATCCGCCATGGCCGATGACGGTGCGGTCACGTCCGCTGCCGATCACCGGCGACCGGCTCGGATCAGTGCTCAGGCGCGCAACCGTTCTCGGCGAAGTTGGTCCACCTCCGGGAGGTGCAGCGGGGGGAGTTCATCTACGCCGAGGACCCGCATGAGCAGGAGGTCGGCGAGTTCCGGATTGCGGGCGAGGGCGGGGCCGTGCATGTAGGTGCCGATGGTGGAGCCTTGGACAACGCCCTCGAGGCCGTCGCCGACCCCATTGCCTACGCCGCGGGTGACGTGCGCGAGGCCGGTGGCGTCGCCGCCGAGTTTGGTTCCGCCACGGTGGTTTTCGAAGCCGGTGAGAGCGGCGGTGAGGCCGGGGATCGTCGGGGTGGTCGTCACCTCGCCGATGGCGCGCTTGGCCTGCGGGGAGGTCGTGACATCGATGAGTCCGACACCGTCGACGCGCTCGCCGGTGGACGTCTCGTACCAGTGACCGAGTACCTGAATGGCGGCGCAGATGGCAAGTACCGGAGCGCCTTTCGCGGCGGCCCGCTGCAGACCGGGATAGCGCTGCAGATGCCGGGTGGCCAGGCGCTGCGCCGAATCCTCCGCTCCACCAAGGGTGTAGATGTCGAGCGACTCGGGAACCGGGTCGGACAGGGTGATTTCGACAATCTCGGCATCGTGGCCGCGCATACCCAGTCGTTGCCGCAGCACCAGTGCATTGCCGCCGTCGCCATAGGTGCCCATCACATCGGGCAGCACCAGGCCGATTCTTATGACCGATTCCCGCCCGCCCGTCACTCGGCCACCGCCCTCATCGAATCGCCACGCATTAGTTTCGCTCCTCCAGATCGCGGTTGAGATCGCGGAACGCGGTGTAGTTCGCCAGCACCTCGACCCGTCCCGCCGGGCAGGACGCGATGGCGCGCAACGGATCCGGCACCGTGGTGTGCTCGACTCCGGCATAGGTCAGGCGCACCGCGAGATCCGTGGCGCGCTCACCGGCGGCCACCACCTGGACACCCTCGAAATGTTCGAACCGCACATCCCACAGCCAGGACAGATCCTCGCCGTCGGGCACCTGCCCGTTCACCGCGATCACCAGACCCGCCGAATCGGGCTCGATCATCGACAGCGCCTCCTGCCAGCCCGCCGGATTCTTCGCCAGCAACAGCCGGGCGGCGTGCTCGCCGACCTGCACCGTCCGATAGCGACCGGCGATCTCGCGCACCGTACCCGCCGCGGTTGCCGCCGCCGCCGGATCCGCACCGAGTGCGACCGCCGCGGCGACCGCCTGTGCGGCGTTGCCCTTGTTGGCCCGCCCCGGCAGCGCCAATTTCAGCGGCAGCCGAATACCGTTGGGCCCGACCAATTCCTCGTCGTCCAACCACCAATTCGGTTCGGGCCGTTCGAAATCCGTGCCGGTGCTGCGCCAGTGCGTGCCCTCCCAGACGATCGGCTCACCACTGCGCGGACAGCTCGTCGCATCCATCGACCAACCGCTGCCCGCCGCGACCCACACCACATTCGGATGGTCGTACGCGATGGAGGTGACCAGCACATCGTCGCAATTGGCGATCACCACGGTCTGCGGATGCCGTGCCAGCCCGGCGCGCAGCTTGCGCTCGATCATATTGATCTCGCCGACCCGGTCCAGCTGGTCGCGGCTGAGATTCAGCAGGACCACCACGGACGGATTCAGCGAATCGGTGACATGCGGCAGATGCAGTTCATCCACCTCGATCGCGGCCAGCGGCGTCCCGCGGTGCGCACTGAGTGCGGCCACGATGCCCGCGTCCATATTCGCGCCGTCGGCCTGCGTGGCGACCTTGCCGAGGGTGCTCAGCGCGGCGGTGGTCATCCTGGTGGTGGTCGACTTGCCGTTGGTACCGGTCACCAGCACGGTGCGCCGTCCGCGGCCCAGCTGATCCATGATCGTCTTATCGATCTGCAGGGCGATCAGCCCGCCGATCATCGACCCCTTGCCGCGGCCCGCCTTCTGCGAGGCCCACGACGCTGCCGCCGCCGCCCGCAGCGCGAGCCGCCCGCGCACCGTTATGTCTGCCACGCCGCGAGTCTATGTGTTCTGCTCGACGCCGCATTCGCTGCGGCCCCGCTCGGCCGCAGTGACCGTAATCACTCCCGATACAGCTTGGCGTTGTAGTTTTCCGGCGAGTAGTAGCGCTCCAGCTCCTCCACCGACTCCGTCACATTGGTCTGGACCTCTTTGACGAGCCGGGCCGGACTCGGCAGCTCGTCGACCGGCCACTGCTCCGGTTCCCACAGGTGACTGCGGATGAACGCCTTCGCGCAGTGGAAGAAGATCTGCTCGATATCGACCTCGATCGCCAGGATCGGTCGATGTCCCTTGACCACCATCTCGTCGAAATACGGTGCATCGCGGACCAGGCGGGCCCGGCCGTTGATGCGCAGCGTCTCACGGCGGCCCGGAATCATGAACAGCAGCCCGACGTGCGGATTGCTGAGGATATTCAGGTAGCCGTCGGCCCGGCGATTACCCGGCCGTTCCGGAATGGCGATGGTGGTGTCGTCGATGACCTTCACGAATCCGGGCGGATCGCCCTTCGGTGAGGTATCGCAATTGCCGTCGGCATCGCTGGTACTCAGGGCGATGAACGGGGTGGCCGCGATCCAGTCGCGGTCGCGGGGATGCAGTGCGACGCGCTCCTTGGTCGCGGCCCGCGGCATGACCTCCCCGAGCAACTGCCGCAGGTCGGCCGGGTCGGTGATCTGATTGGTATCGGTGATCTCGCCCATAGTTCATCAAAGCACCGGCACGGCGTCGCGGACGATCGAATTATGTTCCCGCGAGGGGAGATCGATCACAGTTGGACATCGAACAGGTTGGGCTGGCCCGCGGCGTAGCGGTCGGCATCGATGCGGCGTAGCGGCTCCAGTTCGGTGGCCCGGTACAGCGTGAACTTGCGGCAGCGTTCGGCATTGGCATCCGCAACGTCGAGAAGGGCGTTGACCGCGTCGCGCGCGGATTCGTTGGCGCCCTCCATCGTGGCCAGATCGACATTGGTGCGCACGTAATCGCCTGCCAGAAACAGGTTTTCCAGGGCACCGTGGGTCTCCGGTCGGCACTCCCACGATCCTGCGGTATTGATCAACAGCGGATCCGCATTGGCATTGCGCCGCTGGGATTCCTGCCAACTGATACCTGGATCGAGGAACCAGGAATGCAGATCGGCATCGCGCAACAGGTCGTCGCGGTCGTTCAGATGCGCCCGCAGCTGTGCCCACACCTCGCGCGCGATCTCCTCGTGCGTGCATTCCTTGGCGGGCTTGCCGTACAGCATGCCCGGGGAGTTCCAATCGGAGATATCGACCGAAAGGCAGTCTTGCACCGTGCCGTCACCGAATTCGGTGAGTTTGCGCGTCCACAGCTGATTCTGGGTGATCGAGGTGAGCGACCACGGCGCGTCGATATAGGCGGTGTGACCGTGCGAAATATCCATCGGCCTGCGCAGATAGAACTGGATGCCGTTCATCCAGTCGACGAAGAGCCGATCCATCGCGGCCAGTTCCGGGCGCACGTCGAGCACGTCGGGGGACCACAGTGCGCGAGCCTGTTCGGCCGGCAGCGCGACCACGAAATAGTCGGCGTCGATGCTGCGCTCGGCGCCGTTTTCATCGACGATGCGGGCCGAGGCGATCCGCCGATCACGGACCTCGAGCCCGCGCACTTCGGCCCCGAGCGCGAATTGCACACCGAGTTCGCGCAGCCGCTGCGCCCATGGATCGATCCACACCGAATTGGTCGGCCCGTTCAGCACTCGGTCCAACGAGCCGTCATTGCCGACTTCGAATGGGTTGCCCAGGAACTGCTCGCCCATGGTGCCGATGGTGCGGACGCTGGCGACATCCTCCTTCGCGGCCACCATGATGCTGGTCAGCGTGCGCGAGAGCAGAGCACGGAATTCGTGGGAGCGCTGATGGCCGCCGACGAAGTCGCGCCATGAGGTGTGCTCCCACTGCCCCAACCGGCGGGCGTCACAGCTGGAGTTGAATACCAGTAGTCGATCGGCGAAGTAGGCGCCTTCGTCGGCTGGCATTTTCAGGGCCGTCGCGATTGTCGCGCCCACGGTTTCGCGGAACGAGTCCGGGTCGAAATTCGCGCGGGCCTTGGGGCCGAGGGGAAGCCGGAAATCATCGCCGCCGCGGCGGGCGAAACGTGCCTCCGGCACGCCGATCAGATTATTCCAGACGCCATTCGGATTGCCCGCGAACGGAATCCGCCGCATGGTGTCCGGAATGTGTTGGTAGAACCCGGGGAAGAAGCGGAAGCCGTGCTCGCCGGGTAGGTCGGGCCGTCCGCCCGAACCGCTGCCCGGCACCGGAATGCTGCGCGCCTTGCCCCCGAGCGCACGTCGCTCGAATACGGTGACCTGGAACCCACGCTCGGCCAATTCGTGTGCCGCGGTCAAACCCGCGACCCCACCGCCGAGTACCGCGACTCGCCTGCCGTCGGGACTGCCCGCGGCAGGCGCCGGTCTCAATCCACCGGCCGTCAGTGCTCCCGCCGTTGCTACTCCCGCTGCGACGGTGCCGCGGAGCATTGCTCGTCGCGACACCGACCATCGCTGATCTACCATGCGCTTCTTTGCTGCCTATAGCGCGCCGAACGTACTGTTCGACGCCACCCTCGCGGGCACCGACAAGCTTCTCGACAACGTTCCAGCCTCCGGACCCTGTGCCACGTTCCAAACACTGTAAAGCGGCTGCCGGTGGGTGAGCCGACCACCCCTGACGCCGCCGCAATCCGGCCACCGGTTCACGAAAACAGCGGGGCAGACATTACCGGGCGCGATGACCGGTCCGAACCGGTTTCCAGAACCAGGAACGTACGCAACCTTCGCAGGTCAGGGCGTCGCGATGGCCGATATTGCCGGGTAGCGGCGGAAGGCGGCAGGTAGATCGCGTGCTGCTTGGCTGGGCGGCCTATCGCAGGCTGTGTTGGGGAGACGGAGTGGACTCGTGTGATCGCTCGCACCAACCGCGGTTGGCTGGCTCTGGCATCGGGGCGGGTTGAGACCGGTTCACCGCGGTGGCAATCGCAGTGCGGTGGCCGGTTGGCTCAGGCTTCCGTCAGTCGGGGGTGGTCTGCCGAGAGTCGGCTCCGGCATCGGGGCAGGTTCGAAACCGGTTCACCGCTGTGGCAATTACATTGCGGTGGCCGACGTTGTCGGGGTACGGCGGAAGGGGGCAGGTAGATCACGTGCGGGTGGGCCGGGCCGCCAATCGCGGGCTGTGTTGGGGAGACGGAGTGGACTCGTGTGATCGCTCGCACCGACCGCGGTTGGCTGGCTCTGGCATCGGGGCGGGTTGAGACCGGTTCACCGCGGTGGCAATCGCAGTGCGGTGGCCGGTTGGTTCAGGCGTCCGTCAGTCGGGGGTTGCCCGCGGCGGGTTGGTTCCGGTGCCGGGGGAGAGTCGAAACCGGTTCCGACGCTGCGCGAGTCGCGCTGCGATGGCCGGTCGGTTCAGACCTCTACCAATCCGGGTTGCCCGCGGCGGGTTGGTTCCGGTGCCGGGGGAGAGTCGAAACCGGTTCCGACGCTGCGCGAGTCGCGCTGCGATGGCCGGTCGGTTCAGACCT
>NZ_JBFAWD010000009.1:237972-324920 GCF_040680135.1 Nocardia sp. NPDC052112
ACCTCTACCAATCCGGGTTGCCTGCTTCGGGCTGGATCCGGCGCTGCGGGCAGGGGCGAAACCGGGCCCGCCGCTGGGGTATTCGCATCGCGGCGACCCACCTTCGTTGCCGCGAACGCACCGGCGATCACGATCGCGCCACCGAGCAGCGACAGCGGCGTCGGGTCCTCGCCGAAAGCTGCCCAGGCGGCGAGGATGCCGACCACCGGGACCAGCAGGGACATGGGGGCGACCGTGCTGGCCGGGTACCGGCTCATCAGGTAGGTCCACAGGCCGGAGCCCGCGATGGTGCCGAGCACGACGATGTAAGCGAGGCCGAGCAGTGCGTGCCAGCCGCCGGGGGAGGTGACGTCGGTCAATGCCCGCAGGCCGGTCGTCGGTCCTTCGATGAATGCGGACAGCGCGAACATCGGGATCGGCGGCACAACCGTCATCCACAGCGTCAGATGCAGTGGGTTCGGGTCGCCGGACGCCGTGGCCAAGCGCGAGCCGATATTTCCGAAGGCCCAGCCCAGACCACCCGCCAGCGTCAGCAGCACCGGCAACAGCGGCGCGTGCTGCGCGCGATCGAGCCCGATCACCACGATGCCCGCCACGGCGACGGCAATGCCGAACAACTGCGTCACCCGCAGCCGCTCTCGCAGGAACAGCGCACCCAGAACCACCGTGAACGGTGCGGACGATTGCAGCACCAGCGAAGACAACCCGGTCGGCATGCCCGCGCGCATAGCGGTGAACAGAAACGCGAATTGCAGAATCCCGAACCCGATCCCGTACAGCAGCAACCAGCGCAACGGCACCTCCGGCCGCGGTACGAACATCAGCACCGGCACCGCAATCACCGCGAACCGCAGCGCGGCGAAAAAGAACGGCGGAAAGTGGTCCAGTCCCACTCGAATCGCAATGAAATTCAGTCCCCACAGCACGACAACAGCAAGCCCGAGCAAACGATCACGATTGGTCACGCCCCTTATCGTCGGCAACGAAACCAATAAGAACAATCGAATAAATATGCACTATCCATGTAGCATCACTTAATGATCCCTCGCTCCCAGTGGTCGGTGGAAGGCCAGCGGACCCGGAGCCGCCCCAGCGTCAGCATCGACTGCGGCAACACGATTGATTGGGACAGCGCAGAGCGAAGCGGCGCAAGCCGACGTGATGTGGGGCCAAGCGGTGGATGGCGGTGCAGTGGAGGGCGAAGTGATGGAAGGTGAAGCGGCTCGAGTCGACGTGGCGCGGGGCAAAACGACGGAGACCGGAGCGGTGCCGGCTGACGCCGCGGAGAGCAAGGCGGCGCGAGGTGAAGCAGCCCGAGCCGACGCCACGGCGGACGTGCGGGTTGGGCCGCCGATGGCGGTTGAGCGGTTGCGGGTGCTGCGGGAATTCGCGGATCGGGGGACTGTCGCGGCTGTGGCCGAGGCGCTTTCGTTGACTCCTTCGGCGGTGTCGCAGCAGCTCAAGGTGCTTGCCAGGGAGGCGGGCGTCGCGCTGCTCGAGCCCGATGGGCGGCGGGTTCGGCTCACCGATGCGGGGCAGGCGCTGGTTGTGCGCGCCGATGAGGTGCTTGCCGCGATGGACCGCGCGGTGGCCGAGATGGCGCACTATCGCGGGTCCGCGCGCGGCCGCGTCCGGGTCGCGCTGTTCCCGTCCGGTGCGGCATTGCTGCTGCCACGGGTGCTGCCCGCGCTGGCCGACAGTGGTGTCGAGGTCGTCGCCCGTGACGAGGACCTGCCGCCGAGTGAAGTACCGCGCCTGCTCGCCGACTACGACATCGTCCTCACCCACCGCGACGAGCGCGCACCCGGTATCGCGGGCCCTCGCGTGCGCACCTCGGTCATCATGCGCGAACCCACCGATGTCGTTGTCGCACCGAGCCATCCGCTCGCGACTCGCACCGAGGTGGCCCCGGCCGAACTCGCCGAGGAGACCTGGCTCAGCGTGCGCGGCGGCTTCCCCGTCGACGACGTGCTGCGCTCCATCGCGACCATGACCGGCGTCCAACCCCGTATTGCCCAGCGCCTCAACGACTTCCGCGTCATCGAAACCCTCGTCGCCGCCAACTACGGCGTCGCCCTCATGCCCCGCTGGGCCGTGGCCCACCCGAACCTCGCCGTCCTCCGCCTTTCCGGCGTCCGTGCCGCCCGCCTCTACGAACTGGCCACCCGCCCCCACGCCGCAACCCGCCCCGCGATAGCCACCGTCCTCCAAGCCTTCCACACCGCCGCCGCCCAAATCACCGCCGAATAGCTCCTGCGAATGTCGTGCTCGTGCGGCGGCAGAAATCGCTGGCACAGACCGTGTAGCACCGTCGCAAAAGTTGCAATCTATGTGACAGTGTCACACGCTGTGTGCCAGCTGAATTCTCCTGATGTGGGACGCCAGGGTGACCCTGAATCGCTGGGGCAGACTTTGGGGCACAGTCAGAACGCATGTGCTGGGCCCACACGGTGTGTGCCAGCTGAATTCTCGTGATACGGCGGCAGGTCATCGGGTGGACCGTCGCTGCCCCGGGCAACTTGCCCGGGGCAGCGGGTTCGAGAGGCTAGTGGTGCCGGGGCAGCCCGGGGCGGTATTGCTGGTGGCCGATATAGCCGAAATCGTCCGCGACCATCGCGGCCAGTTCCAGCAGTGCGCGGCGGGTCGGCTTGCTCACCAGTTCCAGGTCGATTTCCGCGCCCTCGGCGAGATGGTCGTCGAAGGGCACGACCTGGACCGCGCGGGTGCGGTCGAGGAAGAGCTTGCGTAGCTGGTCCAGGTCGACGGTGGAGGCGCCGCGGCGAGATGCGTTGACCACCACCACGGTTCGCTCGACCAACTTGCCGTAGCCGTGGTGGTCCAGCCAGTCCAGGGTGGCCGAGGCGCTGCGGGCGCCGTCGATGGCGGGTGAGGTCACCAGCACCAGTGAGCTGGCCATATCGAGCACACCAGCCATGGCCGAGTGCATCAGACCGGTGCCGCAGTCGGTGAGGATGATGTTGTAGAACGACTGCAGGATGCTGATGGCCTGGCGGTAGTCGGCCTCGCTGAAGGCCTCGGAAACCGCCGGATCCTGTTCACTGGCAAGCACTTCGAGTCGGCTGGGTGCCTGGGAGGTATGCGCCCGGACGTCGGAATACCTGGTGATGTGGCGGTCCTCGAGCAGATTGCGCACAGTGGAGCGGGTCTGCCGCGGCACTCGGTGCGCCAGGGTCCCCAGGTCGGGATTGGCGTCGATCGCGATGACCCGGTCACCACGCTGCGAGGAGAACGTCGAGCCGAGCCCGACCGTGGTGGTGGTCTTGCCGACGCCGCCCTTCAGCGAGAGGATCGCGATCCGATAGTCCCCGCGCACCGGCTGATTCACCCGGTCGACGAGATCGCGGTAGACGACATCCGCCGCGGACTCACCCGGATTGATCATGCCGCCGGAGGCCTTGTGCACCGCGCGCCGCCAGCCACTGCGCGGCGCCTTGCTGGCCCGCTTGAGCAGGTTCAGGTCATTGACCGAATGTCCCGGCTGGCCGGGCTGCGGCACATGCTGCGGCTGGAACGGCTGCTGTGTATTCGGCGGGCCGCCTTGCCAACCCGGCGGCGGTCCCTGCTCGGTATATGGCATCAGGCCGGTGCCCGGTCCCTGCTCGCCGTATGGCATCACACCGGTGCCCGGTCCCTGCTCGCCGTATGGCATCACACCGGTGCCCGGTCCCTGCTCGCCGTATGGCATCACACCGGTGCCCGGTCCCTGCTCGGCGTACGGCAGCTGCCCAGTGGGCGGTTGCTGGCTCATGGGCGGCTGCTGATACATGGGCTGCTGCACCGGCGGTGGCGGCGCCCAACTGTAGATCGGCCCGCTCTGTGGCTCGGCCTGACTTTCCGTCGGCACCCGCCGAACCAGCCCGTCGGGCCCGATCTCCTGCCGGTAATCGCCATAGTTGGGCTCGGGCTGCACCGGATGGCTACCGCTCTGACCGGGATTCGGCTGATACGGCTGCGCGAGTTGACCGGTGCTGTACGGCCCCGGCGCACCGGGCGGCGCGAAAACCTCGGGCGCTCCGTACTGTTGCGGCGGCACCCCGGCTTGTGGATAGGTGACGGTCTGATCCGTTGGGCCGCCCGAGTATCCGGTGAACTGCCCCGGCTCCGACAATGCGGGCTCATCGGGCTGCTCGGCCTGGTCGGTGACCTCGTGCTCATCGGTCGCGGGCTCGGATCCCGCATCGACAGCTGCGGATTCGGCCGCTTCATCCGGCGTCGAGGAGTCGGTGGTGACCTCGGCCGTATCCACCGAATGACTCTGCAGCCAGGGCGGAGAAGTCGGGTTGTGGTCGTTAGTTGTCACAGTTCCCCCATCTGCTCGGGAATTCGAGCAGAGAGCTCGGCGCTTGAATGCGAATCAACGCTAGCACGGGGCACTTGGCCCCGCGCCGTGGTATACACGGCCGCCGCGTCGAATGACACACCGCGACCAGCCGCTGCTTGCAGCTAACTCGAAAGCACTGTCCAACAGCAAGATCGAGAGCCGGGCACCCCGGTCGGCAACAGAATTCCCACCGATGGGTGTCCGATCCCACCGTACTCCGGGGTCCGAGCGGAGGAATCCGGATCGATCGGACCGACCTCCGGGGCCGGACCAGTGCGCCCGATCGATTGTCGAACCACAGCACGCAGCGACGCCGTCGTAATGGACGGCACCCCAACCAGGGCGCCGCTTCGGCGGCCGGGTCCGGCACGCTGGCGCGGCCGGTTCCTGCGCGGTCGTCACCGATCCCGAGCAGCCCGTCTCGAAGATGCACGAGCTCGCCTACACCTCGTCGAAAGCGGCATTGAACATGATTACCGTGCGGTACGCCAAGGCCCTCCCGAAGATCCCCGGGGAGAAGTCGCCAACCACACCCGCGCCGCCAGGCTATGAACAATCACGCCGGTCAGGCGACGGTCACCGAGGGCACCGACTCGATCGTCGAACTCGCGATGATCGACGCGCACGGGCCAATCGGGATTTTCGTCGACCGCCGCGGACCTGTGGCCTGGCGACCACCTCGTAACTACGAGGCTGTCGATGCCAGGTCCATGAGGGAATTCGGTCCGAGCCTTACGACTCGAGGCCCGGACCGAATTCGGAAAGTGGTTGCGCCGCTGACATCCTCGGCGTCGCCGTCCAGCAGCGCCGTGCGATCCCGCCTCAGTGCGCCCGGTTCACCGCCGAAACAACAGCCCGCAGCGACGCGGTCGTAATGGACGTGGCGATACCCACACCCCAGACCACCTTGTCGCCGATCGCGCACTCCACATACGCCGCGGCCTGTGCGTCGTCACCCGCGGACATCGCGTGTTCGGAGTAATCCAGCACCCGCACATCGAATCCGACCGTCGCGATCGCGTCGACGAATGCGGCGAGCGGTCCATTGCCCGCGCCGGTGATCTCCTGCTCGACGCCGTCGACCTTCACCACCGCGGTGATCGCGTCCACGCCCCCGTCGGTTTCCGAGGCGGTCACCTTCTGCCGCATCCGCTCCAGCGGCTGGATCGGGCTCAGGTACTCCTCGGCGAAGACATCCCACATCTCCTTGGGCGAAACCTCGCCGCCCTCACCGTCGGTGATCTTCTGGATCGCCTGGGAGAACTCGATCTGCAGCCGGCGCGGCAGCACCAGCCCGTGATCGGTTTTCATGATGTAGGCGACGCCGCCCTTACCGGACTGCGAGTTGACCCGGATGACAGCCTCGTAGGTGCGGCCCACATCCTTCGGGTCGATCGGCAGGTACGGCACCTCCCAGACGATGTCGTCGACATCGGAGTCGGCCGCGTCGGCCGCCGCCTTCATCGCGTCCAGACCCTTGTTGATCGCGTCCTGATGCGAACCGGAGAACGCGGTGTACACCAGATCGCCGCCGTAGGGGTGGCGCTCGTGCACCGGCAGCTGGTTGCAGTATTCGACGGTCCGGCGGATCTCGTCGATATCGGAGAAGTTGATCTGCGGATCCACCCCGCGGGAGAACAGGTTCATCCCCAGCGTCACCAGGCAGACATTGCCGGTGCGCTCACCGTTGCCGAACAGGCAGCCTTCGATGCGATCCGCACCGGCCTGGTAGCCCAGCTCGGCGGCGGCCACCGCGGTGCCCCGGTCGTTATGCGGATGCAGCGACAGCACGATCGAATCGCGGCGGGCCAGATTGCGGCTCATCCACTCGATCGAGTCGGCATACACATTCGGTGTCGCCATCTCGACGGTCGCGGGCAGGTTGATGATCATCGGCTTGTCGGGAGTGGGCGCGATGATCTCGGTGACCGCGTCGCACACCTCCTTGGCGTAGGACAGCTCGGTGCCGGTGTAGGACTCCGGGCTGTACTCGTAGCGCCAGTTGGTGTCCGGATAGTTCTTCTCGATCTCCAGGCACAGCTTCGCGGCATCGGTCGCGATCTTCTTCACCGCCGCCTGGTCCGCGCGGAACACCACACGCCGCTGCAGGACCGAGGTCGAGTTGTAGAAGTGGACGATCACATTGGCCGCACCGGCACACGCCTCGAAGGTGCGCTCGATCAGTTCGGCGCGACACTGGGTCAGCACCTGGATGGTGACGTCGTCGGGAATCGCCCCGTCCTCGATGATCTCGCGGACGAAGTCGAAATCGGTCTGGCTGGCCGAGGGGAAGCCGACCTCGATCTCCTTGTAACCCATTCGCACCAGCAGGTCGAACATGCGGCGCTTGCGGGCGGGGCTCATCGGGTCGATCAGGGCCTGGTTGCCGTCGCGCAGGTCGACGGCGCACCAGCCGGGGGCGCGGTCGATGATCTTGTTCGGCCAGGTGCGGTCGGGCAGCGTGATCGACTCGACCTCCTCGGCGAAGGGCCGGTAGCGGAAGGTCGGCATGGAGGAGTTCTTCTGCCGGTTCCAGGCGGGCTGGTCGGCCGGGGCGGGCTTGCTCGGGGCCGTGATGGCGCGCGAGCCGGATACGAAGGCGTCAGCGGGGGACATGCGATTTTCTCCAGGGTGTGGTGGATCCCAGTTATCGGGTCGACCGGCACGGCAGAACCCCGCGACGGGAGGCCAGTCCGATCAGACCCCGTCGCGGCGGCCGAGAAGAAGTGCCCGCTGCATGATGTCGGCGAGTTTACCGTGCCCCGTTGCCCCGCCGAAAGCCCGGTCCCGATCGTCCGGTCATCCGACCTGACGATTAGCGTTCCGACCGGCTGGAGGTACTTCATATGACTTGGCTGGAACAACTGGCGGTCTTCGGCGCGGGCATCGCGGCGGGCGGCATCAACACCATCGTGGGATCGGGCACCCTGATCACCTTCCCGGTGCTGCTCGCTTTCGGGATTCCGCCCGTCACGGCGAATGTGTCGAACACCATCGGCCTGGTCCCCGGCGGCGTCAGCGGTGCCTACGGCTACCGGCGCGAACTCGAGGGGCAGCGGGCCAGATTGGTCCGGCTCGGCAGCGCGTCCCTGCTCGGCGGCACCACCGGCGCGATCCTGCTGCTCGTCCTGCCCGCCGCGGCGTTCAAGGCGATCGTGCCGGTGCTGATCCTCGCGGCGTTGATCCTGGTCGTGGTCCAGCCGCGGTTGGCGCGCTGGGTGAAGCAGCGCCGCGCGGCCGATACCGGTCCGGCGCCCGAACACGGTGGCCTGATCCTGTACGTCGCGATATTTCTGTGCGGCATCTACGGCGGTTACTTCGGCGCGGCCCAGGGCGTGTTGTTGATCGGGCTGCTGGGGGTGTTCGTGCACGAGGACATCCAGCGGCTCAACGGGGTCAAGAATGTGCTCGGCCTGCTGGTGAACGCGGTTTCCGCGGTGGTGTTCACGGTGATCGCCGATGTCGACTGGCGGGTCGCCGCGCTGATCGCCGTCGGTTCGATCATCGGCGGCCAACTCGGCGCGAAGATGGGCAGGCGGATGCCGCCCACCGCATTGCGTGTGGTGATCGTCGTGGTGGGCAGCATTGCCGTGGTCCGGCTGCTGATGTCTTAGGCCGGCCGGCCGGCCGCGTCGGCGCAATAGCCTGTGTGACCGGCAGTTGTCGTGGACCGATGGAGGAGGAGCATGGCGCTCGAGATGCGGACGGTATGCGAGCGCTGCGATGTGGCCATCGCGCTCGACGGCCTCGCGCATATCTGCAGCTACGAATGCACCTTCTGCGATAAGTGCACGACGGCGATGAATGCGGTCTGCCCGAACTGCGGCGGCGAGCTGACGCGTCGCCCGCGGCGAACCAGCCCGGTCTAGTGCGGGTCTCGCAAGCGCGTCGGGTGGATCCCCGACCGCCCGGCGCTGGGCGATCACGGTTGTGGCGGAGCGGGATTGGTCCCAAAGGAGGACGACGTGGACCGGGTCCGCAACGCAGGATGATCGGTATGCGCGGGTGGAAGATCGTCGGGTTGGCACTGATCGTCTTGGTGCCGTCATTGGTCGCGTGCACCCGGCAGAGCGAGGCCGTGTCGCAGATCGCCGAACTCGTCGCGCAGGCCGATGCGGCGCCGACCCCGAAGCTCGATTGGGTGCGGTGCGCCGAACCGGAGTTGAGCAAGTATGAGTGTGCAACGGCTGCGGTCCCGATCGACTACACGCAGCCGAACGGTGCGATGCTGTCGCTGGCCGTCCTCAAACAGCCTGCCGCCGATCAGGATCGGCGCATCGGCACCCTGTTCACCGCGGTCGGCGGGCCGGGCGGTTCGGGTTTCACATGGGCCGGTCACGGTGAGCTGTTCTCCGGCGAGCTGGCCCGCCGATTCGATGTGATCACTTTCGATCAGCGTGGCGTCGGCCGCAGCGGGCAGGTGCGCTGCTTCCCGAATGCCGAAGAGCAGCACCGGTTCTGGTCCGGATTCTTACTCCCGCCGACCGATGCCGAACAGGAAGGCATCGCCGCGCGGAATGCCCGTGAGCTGGCCGCCGCGTGCGCCGCGAACAGTCCGGAGCTCCTGCCGCATCTCAGCACCGTCGATGCCGCCCGTGACCTTGATCTGCTGCGTCGCGGGGTCGGCGAGGCGACGATGACCTACGAGGGCGGGTCCTACGCGAGTTATCTGGGCGCGGTCTATGGCGCGCTCTTCGGCGACCGGGTCCGCGCACTGCAGCTCGGCTCGATGATCGACCCGGACGCCTATACCAACGATACTTACGCCCAGGTCGTCGACTCCGCGGCGGGCACCGAGGAGGTGCTCACGGAATTCCTGCGGCTGTGTGCCGAAGCGGGACAGCCACGCTGCGCGTTCGCGGGCCCGGCCAAGACCGATGCCGCCGCGCTGCGCACCCGCAACGATGCCGTGCTCGACCGGCTGCGTCAGGGGCCGATCGAGGTCGGACAGGGTGAGCGCGCCCGCGCGGTGGCCCTGACCGAGATGCTGCCCGTCCACGCCACCCTGCTCTACGACCCGAAGAAGGGCTGGCCCGCGCTTGCCGAGCTGCTCACCGAACTCGAGCGCGGACCGGCGGGCAATCCCGATGTCGTACAACAGATTCTGACCGCGGGCGGTTTCACCGACGACTTCCTCGAAGCCTTCACCGCGATCAGCTGCGCGGACAACAACTTCGGTCACGAATCCGAGCAATGGCCAACGATGGCAACCGAACTCGCGAACACCGCACCGCATTACGGCGCCATGTGGCTGTATCTGCGCCAGGCCTGCGGGGCCTGGCCCGCGGCGACCGCGGGCTATCCGCAGCGCATTACCGGTCCGTGGATTCTGCGCTCGGATAAGCCAGCCTTGCTGTTCAACAACCGATTCGATCCGGTCACCCCGCTGACGGCCGCCCGCCGTGCCCAGCAGGAAATGGTCAATGCCAGACTGGTCGTCATAGATAGCGGCTATGGCCACTCGGTGGTCGGCGACTGCGCGGGCCGCCTCCAGGAGCACTATCTCGTCGACCTGCAACTCCCCGCGCCCGGTGCGACCTGTAAGCCGGATCGGGCACCTTTCGCGGACTGAACGGGCTGCGGGTTCCTCCGGTTTCGCGGTGCTCGGGCTTGCTCGACAGCCGCTGTCGCCGACCGCGAGCCCCCGTGGTCGACCAAGATCATTCCCAGCACTGTTCAGCGCACCGGAATCCCGGTAGTCTGCGCTCGGCCATGCGTGATGAGGGAGGTGGCCGGGTGCACAGACGTGCCTTTTTCAAGGCAGCAGGTACGGCCGCGATGTTGGGTGTCGCGAGTGCTGCAGTGGGTACGGGACCATCTGGTGCCGTAGATCCCATGTGGGACAACCTTTTCCGCATGTGGGTGCCGGAAATCTTTGCGCCACTTCCCGATCCGCCCGAGCATTCGCCCGCGATCGTGATCGGCTCCGGTTTCGGTGCGGCGGTCACCGCACTGCGTCTGGCGCAGGCCGGCATCGCCAATACCGTGTTGGAGCGCGGTTCGCGCTGGCCGAACGATCCGTGGCGGGAGATCTTCACCGGTGACGATCTGCCCGACGGCCGCGGCTTCTGGCATCGCACCAACTTCACGGGCGTCACCAAGGTGCCGACGCATTTCGCCAGCTTCGGCGGGGTGCTCGATTGCACCCAGTACCCGGGCATCGACGTATGGCGGGCGGCCGCGGTCGGTGGCGGCTCGGTGATCTTCTCCGGTGCGATGATCGCGCCTGAGCGCCGCTTCTTCGACCATGTCTTCGGCGGCACGGTCGACTACGGCGAAATGGAGCGTGTCTACTACCCGCGCGTGCGGGAGATGTTGCGGCTCAGCCCGATTCCGGCCGACCTCTATGCCGCGTCGCCGTTCGCGCATTCCCGGGCCTGGGACGAACAGGTGCGCAAGGCGGGCTACCAACCGGTGGCCAACGACTCGATCTTCAACTGGGATATCGTGCGCGGCGAAATCGCGGGTACCACAAGGCCTTCCGCGACGGTCGCACGCAGTAACCTGGGCAACTCCAACGGCGCGAAATTCGACCTCGGCCAGAACTATCTGCGCTATGCCGAGGACACCGGCAAGTCCGCGATCTATCCTGGCCACCGCGTCGATGCCATCGCCCAGGAATCCGGCGGCCGCTACTCGGTCACCGTCACCAAGCTCGCGCCGACCGGCGAGGTGATCGGCACCCGCACCCTCACCTGCGACCGCCTCTTCCTGGGCGCCGGATCCATCGGCACCTCGGAGCTCCTGGTCCGGGCGCAGGCCACCGGCGCACTGCCCAACCTCAACGAGCACGTCGGTGACGGCTGGGGCACCAATGGTGATGTGGTGCTCGCCCGCGGCGCGAGCGAGTTGGCCGGTTACGGTCAGGGCGTGCCGAGTGTGAGCCGGATCCTCGACGAATCCGCGGTGCCGCTCACTCTCGAAAGTTGGTATATCCCAGGCATTCCGTTCGAGACGGGCGCGCTCGCCTCACTCGGCATGGTGCTCGATCCGGCGCGCTCGCGCTTCGGCTACGACCGTGCCCGCAATGCCGTCGGACTGTCCTGGTCGACCAGGAACCGCGACGATATCGTGGCCGCCGCCCGCGACGTCGATCACCGGATCGCCGAGCGTGCCGGTGCCCTGGTCGAATACGGCGCGCTCGGCTACGACGCCAACGCCGTATTCACCGCGCACCCGCTGGGCGGTGCGGTGCTCGGCCGGGCCACCGACGGCAACGGCCGCGTCCACGGTCACCCCGGCCTCTATGTGATGGACGGTGCGGCCATTCCGGGCAGCACCGGCACGGTCAACCCCTCACTCACCATCACCGCACTGGCCGAACGCAATATCGAGGCGATCATCCGCGCTGGGAAGTAATCCGGGCCGCAGGCGTATTACCCTCGGCGGGATCGTTCGGCGTCGAAGGGATCCTTACGTGGCAACTCCAACCAGGCCGACCACGCCCGGCCTCGGCGACGGGCCGAAGCTGGATTTTCCACATAAGCCGCCTGCGCTGTGGTCGGACCTGGTGATGCTGGCGCTGGCGGTCGTCTCGGTCGTGCTGGTCACCTGGGTCAGCTTCTTCGATGTCTCCGCGCACACCTACCGCGTGATCGTGGCGCTCGATTATTCGGTCTGCGCGATATTCGCCGTCGAGTTCCTCTGGCGCTGGCGCCGCGCGGGCTGGCCGTGGACGTTCCCGTTCATCTATTGGTACGAAGTGCTCGGCATGGTCCCGGTGACCAGCCCGTTCTTCCGCGGGTTCCGGTTACTGCGGATCGTGGTGATCGCCGTGCGCGTCGGCCGGGTCGCCGATCGGGCACTCGGTGATCGGGTGACCGCGGCGGTGGTGAACCGGTTCGTGACGACCATCGTCGAGGTCATCAAGCGCCCCATGACCATCGCCATCCTGGACGAGGTCGCGCATGTGCTGCGCACCGGCCACTACACCCGCAATATCGCGGCGGCGCTGGAGGAGAACCGCGCCGAAATGGACGAGATGATCCTCGAACTCATCAAGAACGATCCGCAGGCCGGCCGGGTCCGCTACATCCCGTTCCACGACGAGATCATCCGGCTCATCGCCGACACCACATTTCGCATCGTCTTCCAGGTGCTGGCCGATCCGCGCACCGATGAACTGGTCTCGGACATGATCCGCGAGAACGTGGATCAGATCCGCGACGCGGTACACAACGGGGTGCGCGTGCCGCCGTCCAACTACGGCCCGACGCCGCACGAACAGACCGTGCGCTTCCACCTCAATCGTGTGCCGCGTGCCTGATCTCATCGCGCGGCTGCGCGTAACGCATCGTCTCCCAGAAGATCAGCAGCACGAGTACACCGCAGAGCAGCGCCAGCGCGGCCAGCGCGGGCAGCGTGCAGGCCGCCGGAATCAGCGCCAGCAGCACCACGGCGGCCACCAGCCGCGGCACCGTGACGCTTCTGGTCGCATATTGTTTGAACCCGACCAGGGCGATCAGATACAGCACCACACCGCCGTAGAGCGCGAACAGCGGTATCCCCGACAGCGCGTCGGTCAGGTTGTGCGCCGATGCGTCGCCGACGTAGTAGAGCACCTTCTTCAGTCCGAGCGAGAGTCCGATGATCCCGGCGATCATCGGGAAATGCCAGAAGGTGTAGGAGTTTCGGGCGATCTTGATCTGCCGCTCGCCCTCGGCTTGCCGTAGTTCGTGCTCCACCGCCAGTGCCGCCACATCGAAATACGCCCACCACAGCAGACCTGAAACCGCCAGTCCGAGTAGCGATCCGACGGTGATCGGCCACGAAATGGGCAGTCCGGCAACGCCGATACCGATCGATACGATCGATTCACCAAGTGCCACAATGACGATCAGCCCGTAGCGTTCGGAGAAATGGCTGGCCGAATTCACCCGCCAGTCCTCGCCTGCCAGCAGGGTCCACCCCATATCGCCACCGATCGCGGCGATCCACAGCACGATCTGCGCCGTCCCGGATGTCGTCGCGGCGATGATGAGCAGGGTGGTCCCGATGGTGATGGAACCGAGACTCCAGCGCAGCACCTGGTTGCGCAGTTGTGAATCCTCGGCGCTGGCAAGCATGAACATGCCCAGATGCACCAGGCGCACAATCAGATACGCGATCGCGAAGACCAGCGGGCCGAACCACCCGCCCGGCGCATCTTCGAATGCCTCGGGAATGGTGAGGGCCGCGAGGAAGCCGCCGCCCATCGCGACGAACATGGCAACGCGCGCGATGCCCTCGTCCGCGCGCACCACATTGCCGAGCCAGGAGTAAGCGATCCACAGCCACCACATCACGGCGAGTACCAGCAGCGCGCGCAGCATGTTCTTGGCGCTGGTGTCGTGTGCTACCAGGCCGGTGACCATGGTGAACGCGAAGACGAGCACCAGGTCGAAGAACAACTCGAGCTGAGTTACCGACGCATCTTCGGCCGTTGGCAGCAGGCGTGCCCGTTTGGAACCGATCATGGTTCACATAGTGGCATCCGAATGCGACAGGTGCGTTCTACACGGCCTGATAATTCTCGTTCTCGGTGAAGCCCTCGGCGAACTCGATGAAGTTCTGCGCCATGGTTTCGTTCAAGCGCCGCATGGTCCGGCGTACCAGCATGCCCGGGATCGGCAGCGGAATATAGATGTCCTGGTGATACCAGACATCGGTGCCGTCCTCGCCCGCGGTGACCTCGAACCAGCCACCGCCCTTGACTCCGCGCGTGCTGTCGGTGACCTCCCAGGACGACCGGATGTCGGTCCATTCGTACTCGAGCACTTGGAGATCCGAGCTGCCCATCAGCTCCGTTTTGACGAATACCCGGCGCGGGCGCAGCTCGTCATCGCGGCTGGCGACCCGAGCGTCGGTGTAGGCCGTCGACCACTGCGGCAGCATCTCGACGGCGGCTAGCGCATCCATAACCTGCTCGGGATCGGCGTCGACGACGAAACGGATATCGGTCTTTGTACGCATTCCATACCTCCGCCCCCGCCCAACTACCTCGGCAAATTGTGCCCAGCGACACATTCGCAAGTCAACCGAGCGGGTAGTGCCCGAGGCCACTCGGCCGCATATCTCAGGGTGATCACGGTCGATTATGAACGGCGAGAACAAGTTACGCTTCGGTAATCGATCGAACCGCGATATCGCCGGATCCAGTGGACTTGTCGTCGAAGATGTTGGGCGGAGTGCGGCCGTTCCATGAAATACAACAGGTTGCCGAACTCGGCCGGAGTCCGGTTGCGCAGGAGGTAGCGGGCCCGCGGCCAGCGGGCCCGCGGCTCACCTCGACTCAGTGCGGCGTTGGTTCGATGATCGCGTCCGGGCCCGGGTAGACGAGCGACTCGTGCCCGTCATCGAATCGCACCATATACGGCGGTGCGCCCTGGGGTCCGCGGACTTCGACGATTTCGCCGTGGCGATCACCCTCTCCCACCACGTGGCCGTGCACGAGGAGCCGGTCTCCAACATTCGCCATCATTGCCCCATTATCGAATGACGGTGACGCGCGTCACAAGGGTTCCCGGTACCGCTCGGCGTTTCACTCGAAGCCGACGACCGATCGACCGCGGCATCGATCAGTTCCTGACTCTGTGCCGCGGTGAAGATACCCGGCAGCGTGAGTCGGTCCACGATCAGCCAATTCAGGGCCAGGTACCGCAGAATCACCGAATTTTCGTCACCGGGTGGTTCGGCTTCCAGATGGTTGCGCACGTTGAAATCGAGATCCGCGCAGACGGCCTCGGTCATGACCGCGCGCAGCTCCGGTCGTCGCGTCGCCTCCAGGCGCAGCTCGAGCATGGCCAGGTAGCCGGTGCGGAATGCCTCGATGCGTCCGACCGTCTCCCGCATCGGTTCGGTGCTGTACGCCAGCGTCTTCGCGCACTTCGCCAGGTCGGCCATGGTTGCCGCACTCGGCGCCGAGCGTTCGTAGAACCACCCGCCCGCTTGGGTCAGCAGGTCGTCACGGTCGGCGAAGTAGTTCGACGCCGTACCCGCGGGCACACCGGCCTTCTTGTCCACCGCGCGAAAAGTGAGCCCGCGCGCTCCTTGCTGTGCCAATACCTCGATCGTGGCGTCGAGCAGCGCGTGCCGCCGCTCCGGATTCGTCCGCACTTGACACCACTCCATCCGTAGTACTATCTTCAGATTACTCCAGACAGAGTACAACGAGCATGGTGGTATAAATATGCGAAAGCTCGTCTACTACGTGGCCGTGTCGCTGGACGGCTACATCGCGGGCCCGGCGGGGGAGTTCGATTTCTATCCACTCGATGCCGAGATGGCCGCCTGGATCACGGGCCGGTACCCCGACTTCGTGCCGAGCCACATGCGGCCGCACGCCGGGATGGCGGTGGATGAACCGAGCCAGCGGTTCGACACTGTGCTGATGGGCCGCGCGAGCTATGAGCCAGCGCTGTCCGAGGGCGTCACCAGCCCGTACGCGCATCTGCGGCAGTACGTCATTTCGAGCACCCTCGGGCCGATCGATGATCCCCTGGTGGAGGTGGTCGCGGGTGACCCGGTCGGGCTGGTGCGACGGCTGAAAGCCGAAGCGGGCGGCGATATCTGGCTGTGCGGCGGCGGCAGGCTGGCCGGGACGCTGCTCGACGAAATCGACGAGATGATCGTCAAGAGCTACCCGGTCGTCGCGGGCGGCGGCATCTCCGCCTTCTCGGGTGCGTTCAACCCGACCCGGTTCACCCCGACCGAGCGCCGGGAGTTCGGCAACGGCACCCAGGTCACCTGGTTCTCCCGGGCCTGACGCTCCAGCGGCACGAAAGAGATCGATCGGATCGCTGACCCGACTGTCGAACTGGTCGACCGCGATCCAGTCGGTCAGGTGCGACGGCTGAAGCAGGAGGACGGCATGGATATCTGGCTGGCCGGTGGTGGGAACCTCGCCGCACAACCGCTCGGCGAGATCGATGAGCTCGTCATCAAGAGTTATCCGGTGGTGGCCGGGGCCGGAACCCTGGCTTTCGCCGGCGAATTCGACCCGCCCTCGTTCGCTCGGCCGACTAGCCGCGCAGAAACGACAGGCGCACTTGTCGATCCGGATTGTCGATATTGAGATCGACCAGCGCGATCGACTGCCAGGTGCCCAGGGTCAGCGCACCGCCGATGACCGGCACGGTGGCATAGGGCGGGATCAGTGCGGGCATCACGTGGGACCGGCCGTGTCCGCGGGAGCCGTGTGCATGCTGCCAGCGATCGTCGGCGGGCAGCAGATCGCGCAGTGCCGCGAGCAGATCGTCATCGCTGCGCGCCCCGAGTTCCATAATCGCGATCCCGGCCGTGGCATGCGGCACGAAGATGTGCAGCAGTCCGTCCGCACCCGCCTCGCGCGCGAACGACGCGCACTGCGGGGTGATGTCGCACACGACTTCGGATCGTCCTGTGGTCACCTCGAGCACCGTGCTCTTCATGGGCTACATCGTCCTCTCAATCGGTGTCGTCCGCCCGCAGCAGCGCCGTCACCCGCGCCGATGTCTCGTGTAGCCGGTTGAACACATCCAGCACCAACTCCAGTTGCTCGACCGAATATCCCGCCATGGCCGCCTCGAACTCGCGTGCCATCACCTCGTAGTGCGGCGCGATCTCATCGATCCGTTCCTGGACCACACTGATATTGACCCGCCGCCGGTCCTGTGCGTCATGTTCACGCCGCACATAACCCGCTTTCAGCAGCCGGTCGATCATGCGCGTGATGGCGCCGGTGGTCAGGCCGGTGCGCGTGGCCAGTTCCCCGGCGGTGGCCGGACCGCCGAGGCGGAGCAGGTTCAAGCAGCGCAGATCGGTCACATGCAGGCCGAGTCGGTCCGCGACGGCCTGATGCATCATCACGCCGTCATTGGCGCTGCGCTGGGCCGCAATGCTCAGCGCGGTCGACAGATCCACACGATTCGACACCTTGACACCCTTGTCTGACTCGGTCACTATCTTACTCAGTCAACTATTTACTCGCTCAGTTATTGAGCGAATCAAATCTTACCGGGGAGAATCACCATGACCACCGATCAGCACGCCGATGCGGCCGCCATCCGTGACTTGCTCGATCGCCAGGCCGCTGCCTGGGCCGCCGGTGATGCCGAGGCGTACGCGCAGGTCTTCACGCCGGACGCGGATTACGTCACGTGGCTCGGTACCCACTACAAGGGGCGCGCGGCCATTACCGCCTGCCATGTGCCGCTGTTCGAGAAATACCTGAAGGGCACGCGCCTGGACGGCGCGATCACCCAGCTGCAATTCCTGACGCCCGATGTCGCCGTCATCCACGGCAGAGGCGCGGTGCTCAAGGGCAGGCAGCGCCGTAACCGGCGCAACACCAAAGTGCAGACGACAGTGGTGGTTCGGCACCATGGTGAATGGTTGGTGGCCGCCTTCCAGAACACCAAACACCACTGGTTGCTGGAATCGGTTTCGGCCAAGTTCGATTCGCGCACGGCCCCTTCGATACTCGCTGGCTGAGGAGGTAGGGACAAATCCGCTGGACCTCGGCCGGTACGCTGGGGTGCTGTTAGCAGCTGATTGTCGATCTTGGAGGACCCTGTCGTGGCTCTCGTTGTTCAGAAGTACGGAGGATCCTCGGTGGCCACCGCCGAGCGTATCCGGCGCGTCGCTGAACGGATCGTCGAGACGAAGAAGCAGGGCCACGATGTGGTGGTCGTCTGCTCGGCTATGGGCGATACGACCGACGAATTACTCGATCTGGCGCAACAGGTGGCGCCCGCGCCGCCCGCTCGGGAAATGGACATGCTGCTCACCTCGGGTGAGCGCATCTCCAATGCGCTGGTCGCCATGGCCATTCATTCGCTCGGCGCCGAGGCTCGCTCGTTCACCGGCTCGCAGGCCGGTGTGATCACCACCGGATCGCACGGTAACGCCAAAATCATCGACGTCACCCCGGGCCGGGTGCGCGCCGCGCTGGACGAAGGTCTGGTCGTGCTGGTCGCCGGATTCCAGGGCGTCAGCCAGGACAGCCGTGACGTCACCACGCTGGGCCGCGGCGGTTCCGATACCACCGCGGTCGCGCTGGCCGCGGCCCTGGATGCCGACGTCTGCGAGATCTACACCGATGTGGACGGCGTGTTCACCGCCGACCCGCGGATCGTGCCCGATGCGCAGCAGCTCGAACAGGTCTCCTACGAGGAGATGCTCGAGCTCGCGGCCTGCGGCGCGAAGGTACTCATGCTGCGCTGCGTGGAATACGCGCGCCGCTACAACGTTCCGGTGCATGTGCGCTCGTCGTATACCGACAAGCCCGGCACTTACGTCTACGGATCGATGGAGGACATCCCCTTGGAGCAAGCAATCCTCACGGGCGTCGCGCACGACCGCAGCGAGGCCAAGGTGACCGTGGTCGCCCTGCCGGACGAACCTGGCTACGCCGCCAAGGTTTTCCGCGCGATCGCCGACGCGGAGATCAATATCGATATGGTCCTGCAGAACATTTCCAAGGTCGAAACCGGTAAGACCGATATCACCTTCACCCTGCCCAAGACCGAGGGCGCGCGTGCGGTGGAGATGCTGACCAAGCGTCAGGACGAGATCGGCTTCTCGCAGGTGCTCTACGACGACCACATCGGCAAGGTCTCCCTCGTCGGCGCGGGCATGAAGAGCCACCCCGGCGTCACCGCCACCTTCTGTGAGGCGCTGGCGAATGCGGGCGTGAATATCGACCTGATCTCCACCTCCGAGATCCGGATCTCGGTGCTGGTCAAGGACACCGAACTGGACGAGGCCGTGCAGGTGCTGCACAAGGCCTTCGATCTGGGCGGCGACGAGGTCGCCGTCGTCCACGCGGGAACAGGGCGATAAGCATGGGTGTACGGGTAGGAGTCGTCGGCGCGACCGGACAGGTCGGCGCCGTCATGCGAAAACTGCTGGAAGAGCGCAACTTCCCGGTCGATGAGGTGCGTTTCTTCGCCTCGGCCCGCTCGGCGGGCAAGACCCTGCCGTGGCGCGGCGGCGAAATCGTGGTCGAGGACACCGAGACCGCCGATCCCACCGGTCTGGATATCGCGCTGTTCTCCGCGGGTGCCACCATGTCGCGCGTGCAGGCCCCGCGTTTCGCGGCGGCCGGCGTCACCGTGATCGATAACTCGTCGGCCTGGCGTAAGGATCCCGAGGTCCCGCTGGTCGTCAGCGAGGTGAATCCGGAACAGACCCGCAATCTGGTCAAGGGCATCATCGCCAATCCGAACTGCACGACCATGGCCGCCATGCCGGTGCTCAAGCCGCTGCACGATGTGGCGGGATTGCGGCGCCTGGTCATTTCGAGCTATCAGGCCGTTTCCGGTAGCGGCCTGGCCGGTGTCGAGGAGCTGGTCTCCCAGGTCCGCGCCGTGGTCGACGATGCCGAAAAGCTGGTGCACGATGGCGGTGCGGTGCAGTTCCCGGCCCCGAACAAGTACGTCGCGCCGATTGCCTTCGATGTGATCCCGCTCGCCGGTGCGCTGGTCGACGACGGTTCCTTCGAAACCGACGAAGATCAGAAGCTGCGCAATGAGAGCCGCAAGATCCTCGGCCTGCCCGACCTGCTGGTCAGCGGCACCTGCGTGCGCGTCCCGGTCTTCACCGGCCACTCGCTGTCGGTGAATGCCGAATTCGCCGAACCGATTTCGGTCGAGCGCGCCAAGGAGATCCTCGCCAAGGCGCCCGGCGTCCAGCTCACCGACGTGCCGACACCGTTGGCCGCAGCGGGCAAGGACGACTCCCTCGTCGGCCGCATCCGCCAGGATCCGGGCGTTCCGGAAGGCCGCGGCCTCGCGCTGTTCATCTCCGGCGACAACCTCCGAAAAGGTGCCGCCCTCAACACCATTCAAATCGCCGAAGTCCTGCTGGCGCAGCGCTGACGTCGACCGAACGGGCCGTTGGCGATCGCGAGATCCCAACGGCCCGTTCGCTTGTCGATCATCGGATATCGAATGTCACCGACGCCCTGAGCACTTTGGTCAGCGACAGCCCGAATGTGCGCCGGAAGGTCTCGCTCAGGTGTGACGGTGAGGCGAATCCGGCATCGGCGGCGCAGCGGGTGAGATCGTGCCCGGCGGCCAGGCTCGCGAAGACCATGCGCAGCCGGGCCCATTGCCGGTACCGGCGGAATGTGGTGCCGGTGTGTGCGGCGAAGGTTCGCAGGAAATGGGTTTCCGACATGCCGGCGGCGTCGGCCGCGTATTCGGCGCGGATGTGCGCGGTCGGGTCGTCGCGAATATCGCACACGATCGCATCGATGCGAGGGTCGATGGCGGACAACGGTTTCGGTTCCGACATCAGGTGCTCGACACCGGTGACACCGGCGCGGGCGGCGGCGATGAAGACGGCCTCGTCGTCCGGGGCGAGGGCACGTGGCCCGTCGGCGCTGCGCATAGCGGCGATCACCGCGCTACCGGGTTCGGCGAACAGCAACGCGATTCGTCCCTGCGAGACGATCCGGTGCCGCACCCGGGCCGGTACGTAGATACTGCTGGTGCTGATCGTCTCGTCCCGCGTGGTGTCCACGGCGAACGGTCCGTCCAAGGCCAGACCCAGGCAGGCGATCGAGGTGGCGTGCAGTCCGACGCCCAGATCCGGGCCTATATATCCGGCATGCCGAGCCCGCATCCACAGCACGGGCGTACCAGCGCAGGTTTGTGAAAGCGCGGGCCCGGTCATGTCCGTCAGGCTAATCGGTGCCCGGCGCAGGTGCCGGTGCGAGCGTCACGACAGGGAGATGACATGGCAACCGAGGCCCCGCGACCGAGCTTCCAGACCAGAGCTGTCACCGCGCTGCTGGCGGTGGGCGGCCAGAAGAAGCTGCTCGGCAGGCCGGAACAGCTCCGAGCGGCGATGGAAAAACGCGACCGACGCGCCAAAGAGGTGCGGCCCCCGGCGTTCCTGCGCAAGGGGGCGACCGTCACCCGGGATGATCTCGACGGTTGGCCCGTATTCCGGATAACGCCGAGCGCCGGCCCCACCGACGTCACCGTGGTTTTCCTGCACGGCGGCGGATTCTTCCGCGAAATCGTGCGCCCGCACTGGAGTTTCGTCCGTGAACTCGGCGCTGCCATCCCGGCGCAGGTCGTGGTCCCGATCTATCCGCTGATCCCGCATGGCAGCGCTGCGGATATGGTGTCCACCACCGCCGCGATACTCGCCCGCACGATCGAGCAGCGCGGCTCCGGCAAGACAGTGGTGATGGGCAATTCGGCCGGTGGCTCCCTGGCACTGGCGGCGGCGCACGTGCTGCGCGATCAGGGTGGGCCGCAGCTGTCGCGGATAGTGCTGATCTCCGCATGGCTCGACGCCACCCTGTCCGACCCGGCACTGGCCGAGCTCGAACAGGTCGATCCATTGCATCAGCGGCCGGGAATGGCCGAGATCGCCCGGCTCTATGCCGGTAATCTCGACATCCACGACCCTCGTGTCAGCCCCCTGTTCGGTGCGGTCGACGGCCTGCCGCCGCTGACCGTCTTCTGTGGCACCCACGAAATGGTCCTGCCCGACGCCCGAACCCTGACCCGTCGCGCCGAAGCCGCGGGGGTGCCGGTCGACTACCACGAGGGCCCTGGCCTGCCGCACAACTACGCGCTCATGCCCACTCCCGAAGGTCGCGCGGCGCGCAAGATCATTGTCGACGCCTGCCGCGCACCGCTTTTGTCCGCCGCCACCGGCGACCGCGAATCCGGCCGGTAGCCATACGGGCAGTTCACCGTCGGGGCCGTGCACGACGAGTACGAGCACATCCGAGATGGCGACCAGGAGGTCGGCCAGGCGGCGGCGTCCTGCTCACCACGCGCCGGGCCCGTTGCCGGTCGCAACATTCGCACTCCTCGGTGTGGTGAACATTCCGCGCCAGGTTCGTGCGCCCTGACCGGACTGGTTTGTCCCTCACGGTATTTCGGATCAGGGGGTGAGGTAGCGGCGCTCGCACGGAAGGCGCGGCAAAGCGCTGGTGTCGCCCAGGTCGATCGATACGGCGTTCATCCTGAATGAATACACGCAAACTGTGAACGCGAGGTCTGGCAGAGCAAGCGCCGATGCTGTGTTGGACTACGGTGCGGTCACCACTGCGGGCGGCTAGTGGGCGCGCAGTCCGTCGAATACGATCGCGAAGGTTCGGCGGCGTTGTTCGGCAGTGGTATTGGTGCTGTTGGCGGCCAGGAAGGTGCCCTTCACGACGCGCATCAGGTCGTCGATATCGATATCACGTCGTACCGCGCCGGATTGTTGTGCGTGGGTGAGTAATTCGGCGATGGCGACCCGCAGATCGTGGGAAGGTTTGCGGTATTCGGGGGAGTCGGCGCCGACGGCTTCGGCGAGGTCGCGCTTGACCGTGCCCTCGGTGGCCATGCGGTCGAGGAAGTCGAAGAATGCTTTGCCCGGGTCGGGGGCGGTGGCCAGTTCGCGTGCGTTCGCGATCATGCGCTCGACGCGGTCCGTGATCGCGGCTTCGAAAAGCGCTTCCTTGGTGGGGAAATGACGGTAGACAGTGCCCGCGCCGACACCCGCGCGGCGGGCGATTTCATCGAGTGGGACCGAAATGCCCTCGGCGGCAAAGGCCTCTTGTGCGGCGGCGAGCACGCGGTCGCGATTACGGCGCGCATCGGCGCGCAGCGGGCGTGGTTCCGCACGATCGGTCACGGGCTGAGTTTACTGGAGGCATTGACAAGCGGGGCGATCGTTCCGGATGATAAGCGGGGTCAACGTTCCGCTTATCTGAAGTAGGTGTATTGATCGTGGAGACTTCGGTGGAAAGCCCCCGTGAGCTGGTCGAACGCATGTTCCGAGAGTTGCCGGCGCGCGATGCGGACGCATTCGTCGAACTGCTCGCCCCGGATGCGGTATTCGAGATCCCCTTCGTCATCCCGGGGATGCCGACGCGGCTGGTCGGGCGCGAGGAGATCCGGGCGCATCTCGCGCAGCGCTGGTCCGGCGGGATTACGGCTATCGAGGTGCACGGGATCTATCCGCAGGTGTATGAAACGGCCGATCCCGAGGTGGTTTTCGTGGAGAACGAGGTGGATATGACCGTGCCCGGCGCCGAGCGGGCGCGAGTTCGCACCTCCGTCAATGTCGTCCGGGTCCGCGACGGCAAGGTCACGCTGTTCCGCGACTACATGGATACGGCGCGTTTCGCCCGGCTCGCGGAGAACTGACCCGGATCCCGGGCGGTCCGAAATACTGTCGCCCCGCCCGGGTTCCGGCTGCTAGCCTGCGCCGATGGCGAATCCTTATCCACAAATATATTTCGGGGACCAGATTGTCGACGCGCGGGCGGCGTCGGTCGCCGTCGCATCATCGGCGGTGCTGTACGGGCTCAGTGTGTACACAGTGTTCCCGGTGCATGTGGATGGATCGGCACGCACCGCCTTTCGGCTCGACGACCATTTCCGGCGACTCGAGGAATCCTGCAAGATCATCGGCATCGACCGGTTCGCCGCCGAATGGGACTTCGCGCGCTTCCGCACGGCGATCATCGACCTGATCGCGGAAAATGCGCCGACCGAGGACGTATTCGTTCGCGCGACAGTGCATGTCGTCGAATCTATTCCGGGCACCCGGGTCCGGGGCTGCGCGATCCAGGTCAGCATCTTCGTCTACGACGCGGTCCCGATCGTGCCCCAAGACGGCATGCGACTGAAATCCAGCCCATGGCGACGCATTCCGGACAACGCGATTCCCTCGCGTGCGAAAGTCAATGGTGCGTACGTCAATTCGGTACTCGCCAAACAGGATGCCATCGACAGCGGCTACGACGACTGCATCTTCCTCGACGGCAACGGCCACGTCTGCGAACTCAGCGCCGCCAATATCTTCCTCGTCCGCAACGGCACCCTGATCACCCCGGATGTGTCCTGCGACATCCTCGACGGCATCAACCGCCGCACCATCCTCACCCTCGCCGCCGAAGACGGCATCCCGATCGTCGAACGCACCATCGACCTCACCGAGGTCTACATCGCCGACGAAGTCTTCGTCACCGGCACCTCCGCCGGCACCTCCCCGGTCACCGAAGTCGACGGCCGCCTGATCGCCGACGGCCACCCCGGCCCCCTCACCCAAACCCTCCGCAAACGCCACGCCGCCGCCCTCCGCACCGACACCCATCACAACTGGCTCACCCCCCTGATCTGACCTCGCGCACAAGCTGCGGGTCGAGCGGTCACGGTGCTCGTCCCGCAGTGCCTCGGCGGGTAGGCGATATTCCTTGTCTTCGGAGTGTGATTCAGCGGATGCCCGGCGTGCGCGGATCCGGACCGAGACAGACCAGAATGGCGCAGCCGGGTGCGGTATCCGCGAACGGCGGGGCCAACGAATAGTTCAGGCAGCTGAAGACATTGCAGCCCGGATAGGCCGCCGGTCCAGTGCCGAAGACCGCGAGCAGCAGATTGGTATCCACGAACCGGCGCGGATCCAGTCGCAGCGGTGGCTCGACGTATGGACCCGGATCGGGCACCGGATGGTCTTCGAAGGCCGCGAACAACCGGCGGAAGAATTCGTGGGGCAACTCCGCGGTGTTCTGCACGATTCCCGAAATACCTTCATTGCTGACATTTCCGAAGAATCCGGTCCACACCACCGTCAGATCCAGACTCGGCACGATGAAGACGTTCTGCATGCCGAGCCCCGACATCATGTATATGTCGGCGGGCAGGAAGTCGGCGGACTCGGCGCATCCCGGCCCGAGCCAGAACAGATACCCGTAGCATTTGTTCGCCGGTGACGGTTGGCGTGCCTTGTCCAGATACGTCTGTGAGACGACTTGTTGCGTGCTCCACCGCCCGTTGTTGCTCACCAGCAGTCCGAGTTTGGCGAAGTCGTTCGGCGGGATCATCAGATGGGCGTATCCGTACGTGTGCCCGGCGCGATCGCGCGCCCAGTAGTAGTCGCTGCGTTCGATGCCGAGCGGATCGAAGAGCTCGCGCTGCGCGAACTGCTGCAACGGTTCTCCGATGGCCAATTCGATGACATACGCGAGCAGATCGACATCGCGCTCGCTGTAGCTGAATGCTGCGCCGGGCGGATTGTCCAACGGCACGCCGAGCGCCTGCACGGCACTGTTCGGATCGAGCGGAATCACCCCGGTGACCCCCTCGGTGAGCACACCCACGGCCATGCCGGACGATTCGGTCAGCAGATTCTCGACGGTGATCGACCGATGTTGCGCATCACCGAGTCCGGGCGGCAGATACCGATCGATCGGCGCTTCGATGTCGAGTTTTTCTTGATCCCAAGCTATTCCGGCGAGCAGCGAGACAACGCTCTTCGTCGCACTCCAGATATTCCAGGCGACGTTTCCGGTCTCATCGTTCGTCGGCCCAGCGCCGATAAGGCAGTTGTGCCGGAACACCTGCACATTCAACCGATTACGCGCACTCGCGAACGCCACCGCGTCCGCGAGCAGCCCCGAATCGAGTCCAACCTGTTCCGGCGCCGCCCGTTCCGGCTCGCGCCCGGATGACACCGCACATGACAGCTGCTCGGCGGGAGCGGCCTGGGCACCTCCGGCGAAAACGCTCCCTGCGACCATCGATGCCGCCGCAGCCCCAGCTAGGAATCTATAGATGCGACTCATAGCTCGAGGCTATCGCGCCCGACAGTGCTAGAGCGGGCAACAGGCTGAATAGTTCAGCCGAATGCAAACCGGGCGTGCCACTCGACGTCGAATATTCCAAGATTCATGTATGCGTCGGGTGGTCCATGACTTCAACGTTCATGGGTTCGGCGCGTTGGACCCGAAATGGAGCGGGGCAGAGGCCGACGAAAACCGATCCGGCCACGCGTGACCGGATCGGTCGGGTCACGCGGTGCTGCCCCCTGGTTCTGGGCTGACCGTTCTCGATGTGGAGTCTGTCGAAACTGTGTGAAGTATTGCGCACCAACAAGATTGCCGATCTCGGCGCCCGCTTTTTTGATTTCGTCGGCGAGTGGAGTGAGCTGACCATCATCAGAATTGCTGCGCGGCAGGGCATTCCGGACACCACATGCGGGTCTCGCTTGTTCCGCAAGGAGTTCGGCTCCCCCGGGGGCGCGCGTGCCACGCCCAGGAACCAGCAGTGCCTTGGTCACTGCGTCAGAGTGAAACCGTCGTAGTCGTCGGCGGCGACCTGGTCGCATTTTTCGCGATATGCTCCGACGCCGCCGATATACGCGAACATCACCCTCGGCTTACCGGGCACATTCGATCCCATATACCAGGAGTCCGCCTTCGGATAGAGCGTCATATCGCCGACTTCGTCGACGTGCCGAGTCCATTCCTGCTCCGCGTCGACCTCGGCCTCCATGGTCGTGACGCCCCTGGACCGCATCATATCGATCGCGTCCACCACCCAGTCGATGTGCTGCTCGATGGACACCAGCATGTTCGACAGGACCGATGGGCTACCCGGGCCCGTGATCGTGAAGAGGTTCGGAAAGCCCGCCACGGCGAGACCGAGGTAGGTTACGGGCCCGCCGGCCCACTTCTCCCGCAGCGACGCACCACCCCGGCCGCGAATGTCGACCGCGTCCAGGGCACCGGTCATCGCGTCGTATCCGGTGGCGTAGATGATGTCGTCGAACTCGAAACTCTCCTGCGTCGTCGCGAGTCCGGACTCGGTGACCTCGGTGAGCGGGGTCGCGCGAACGTCGACGAGCCGGACATTGGGGCGATTGAAGGTCTCGTAATAGTCCGTCCCCAGGCACGGGCGCTTGGTGCCGAACGGGTAGCCGGTGGGCTGAAGTATCTGGGCGACAACCGGATCCGTCACGATCTCCGCGATTCGGTCGCGGACGAACTGGGCGGCGGTCTCGTTGGCGGCTTCGTCGGCGAGTATGTCCGTGAATCCGGTCAGCATGCTGACCAGTTCGCTGTCCTTGTCCGCCCATACCCTGCGGTAGAAGGCATTTCGCTCGTCTTCGCTCACCTCGAGCGCCCCCTTGGTGGCTTCGGGTTGCGCGATGCCGAACGACGATTCCCGGTTGGCCTTGCGCACATCGCGGTAGCGAGACTTGATCTCGCGCTGGAATTCGGGATCAATCGTATGGTTGCGAGCGGGAAGAACATAGTTCGCGGTCCGCTGGAACACGGTGAGCTTCTCGGCCGCTTCGGCGACGAGCGGAATAACCTGCACCCCAGAGGAACCGGTGCCGATCACCGCGACCCGCCGGCCGGTGAAGTCCACATCCTGCGCGGGCCAGTTGCCGGTGTGGAAGCTGCGGCCCCGGAACGTCTCGATGCCCGGAATTTCCACCATCTTCGCCACCGACAGACAGCCTGTCGCCATGATCGCGTACCGCGCCGAGAGGACCTCGCCCTGATTGGTCGTGATCCGCCACCGGGCGGCGGACTCGTCGTAGACCGCAGCGGTGACACGGGTCCGCAACTGCACGTCCTTACGCAGATCGAACCGATCCGCGACGTGGTTGATGTAGCGGAGCAACTCCGGCTGCGGCGGATACTTCTCCGTCCACTCCCACTCCTGCTCGAGTTCTGGGTCGAAGGAGTAGTTGTAGTACACGCTCTTCACGTCGACGCGTGCGCCCGGATAGCGGTTCCAGTACCACGTGCCGCCGAGTCCGCCACCCGCTTCGTACACCTGCACCGAGAGTCCGAGTTCGCGCATCTTGTGCAACATGTGGAGGCCGGCGAATCCGGCTCCGACGACGACTGCGTCGATCTCGCGAGCCTCCTGCCCGGTCGAGAATGCGGAGTGCTCCGAGGTCGTTGTCATCGTGGGACCTGCCTTTCAATGAGTGCCGTGGGACGCCCAGACAGCGGGTTCGGTTCGACTACGTGCCGAGCTGGCAGTTACCTGGTCGACGGAAGAGCTGGGCGTGATGTCGGTGGTCGGACGTTGTAGACGATGACGCCACAGAAGTTCTTGCCCCTCCCTCATGTCGCTGCAATTCGGTTGATGTCACGAGCTCATCGGTGCGCGGATGAACTCACCGAGCTTCGGTTTTCCGGCCCGGTACCGGTTGCAGATTAGCGGAACATCCTTGCGCGCGTTCGCGGTTCCGCGTCATGCCCATGAAACCCCTTGCCGGACATCACAAACGCGAGCAGCTCGATTGCATGTCGTTGCAGGACAGGGCCTACCGATGACGTCACCATGACTTCCCCTGCACGACAGACGAATCCGCCAACCGCATCGAGACCCCAATGCACTACGGACCGGATCCCGCTCCGCCGGATGAACTCTCGCAGCCCAACGCGCGCAGCCTCTCACGCCTCCGCCTCAGTACTGCAACGGCGCTGTGGGCAGCCATCATCGGACCACACGGTCCAAGTTCGGATCAGAAGCCTTCGCCTCGCCCATTAGGCGAGACGCATCGGCGGGCATGCCGGAAACCGAACCGGTAGCGCCGCCAATGCACGGTGGAACTGCCCCGGCCTCCATTCCAGTTGCTGCACAGGTGCTTGCGGACGGATATCCGGCAGGGCGTCGAGCAGTAGATCGATGCCCTGCGAGGCGATCGTCAGGGCGAGGGGCTGAGCCGGGCAGGCGTGCGGACCGGCCCCCCACGCCAGGTGTGACCGGTTGCCTCTGCGGTCACCGCCCACGTCGGGATCGTTATTGCACGCGGCCAAACTGATGACCACCGGTTGATCAGCCGGCAGCCACACCTCGCCGACGAGTTGCGGCTGTCTGGGATAGCTTACGCACCAGTTCGCCAGCGGCGGGTCCTCGAACAGCACGGCATCGATAGCGTCTCGGGTAGCCATGGCGCCGCTGAGGACCTCACTGCCGTATTGCTCGTCGGTCATCAACAGCAGCAACGCGTTGAGGATAAGATTGCAGGCCGGCTCCGTGCCCATCGAGAACAGCAGCGCCGCCTGATTCACCATCTCCATGAGATCGAGCCCGTCCGGATGCCTCAGCAGCTCCGAGGTCAGATCGTCGCCCGGCTCGGCCTGCTTCTGCTGGACAACTCCGATCAGAGCCTCGACGAAACGCTGCTGCCCCTCCTCGGCACCTACTCCCTCCAGCATCGCGGCCATCCCCTGGTAAGCCGCGGCCGCCGCGTTTTCGGGAAAACCCATCAGTTCACTCAGGACCCGGAAGGTCAGCGGAAACACGTAGTCCATCCGCAGGTCGGCGGTACCGCGTCCGCAGAAGCTGTTGATCAGTGCCTCGGCGGCTCGCGCGACCGCGTCGTGCACCTTGTGCAGGTCGACGGTTTCCAACGCTGCGATGATGGTGCGCCGGTACCGCTCGTGTTCCGCACCCGCGGTTCGCAGCGCATTCTGGCGATAGCCCAGCATCGGCAGCAGCGGACAGCCCGATGAAGCGTTCTTCTCCCATCGGCGGGAATCGGCGGGGAAACGGAGCTCGTCGTTGAGGATTTGCACGGCCACCTCGTAGCCGATCACGAGCGTCGCCGGCACACCCGAAGAAAGCTCGATCGGTACCAACGGGCCGTGACGTCGCATGTCTTCGTAGACACGGTGCGGATCGGCCGCGAACGAGGGGGCATCCAGCCGAACATATGAGTCCGCGGATACCGGGGACCCGTACGCGATCGGGGATTTGCCCCGCAAACCCGGATTTGTATTGCTCAACGTGTGACCCTCGTGCGCGGTGCCACGTTGTGTCCCTTTCTGCCTGCTGGGGGAGGGCCTGGCATTCGTTGTGTGGGCACGTCCGGGGACCATACCGGAAATTGTTGCAGTCCAACGTCTTTAGCGAAACCAGCACGGAACTTGTTGCTCATATATAGCTGTCGGCGAGCTCGTGCGCATCCTCCCGCGAACCGAAGAATCGAGTTCCAGCGACGACATTCGGTTGTCTGCCAGGGGCGATTCGCATTGCGATCATGAACCTGCCGACCACACGATCGGACGATCATCGGTTGGTTACTCCCCGCTGACAGACCAGGCGACCATGTGGCTACAACTGGAGCACGTCGAGAAGAGATGCCCGGGGGATACGTGTGATCGTCGACAGGCAGCCCCACAGCAGCGGCGCTTGCTTATCGGATTCGGGGAGGTTCCATTGCCGGACCAAGTCCTCCGGCGGCCTCACCAGTTGCTCCGCAAGGAGGACTTCCTCCCATGGGGTTGTACTATCGCATCCGTAGCCGGAAGCTGTGGATGGAGTTTCCAGCGTTCTGCAACTCGCTGCGGGCCCGCTGGCCAGGTGAGCAGTTATACCGCGGTACCTCGCCCTCGACGGCACCGACCACCAAGGCCGCAGCGGGCAGGACGACGCGATCGGCAGCTACATCCGCTGGTGCAACCAGCACGTTGGCCCCGATCCGCGACTTCGCCGTCGGCTCGATGATCCGGCACCCGATTACCTACTGAAGGTTGCCTGACGAGGCATTAGGAATTCCGCACCAGCAGAATATCGCCCTGCGCCGGTCACGCGCTGGTCAGGTGTTGTAACCACCAGCATCGAAGGAGGCCCGCCCTTCACGGCGGAGCCACACGGGACAAATGGGGAAATTCGGTGAGCGTCAGTTGGGACAGAGCCGAGTTCAGGGAGCGCCGTCAGTGATATGGCCCGAGAACTGTTGCCGTACTCGGGAGATCTACTGATCAGCGATGTCCACTGGGAAGGCGATGGAGTGGCCGTAGCAGCTTCCATTGCTCGATCACCCTGTCAGGCGACACTTTGGCTGCCACATGCTCTCTGCGCACGCGGGGGTGATCCGTACTTGGTCAGATAGTGTTGCGACTGAAAGCGATATGCGAGTGCGGGGACGTGTGTCCGCGGAAGTCGATCGGGCTCAGGCGGATTCGCACCTGCGGGGCAGGTTGCCCCGCCTGCGTCGTGGGCGGCAGCATCGGTCGGTGCATCTCGCTGGTCCGTCGCCGTACCGGCATGCCTGGCATCGCCCTTCGCCGAAAATGAGCCAGAGCCATTGTCGTTCCGACACTCCACACGCGCGGCGCCGGAACTCATTGCCGGTCTAAGCAAGTCAACGATTCTGCTGTTTGCCGTCTTCTGTGATCCAGGCTGCGATCTGTGCGCGCGAGGTAAATCCGAGTTTGGTGAGGATGTGCTCGACGTGGCCATCGGCGGTGCGTGGCGAGATCACCAGTTTGGCGGCGATCTGCTTGTTGGTGAGCCCCTGGGCGATGAGGTCGGCGACCTGTCGCTCACGCTTGGTCAGAGCCACATACGGACCCGACGTGAGTGTCTTGTCAGTGGGTCGCTCGCCGAGTGCGAAGGCTACGGCTTCGTCCGTACTCATCACTCGGCCGTGTCGGACGGCCGCATCGAATGCGCGTGTGCCGAGGGCGGATCGTGCCAGCCGGACACATTCGTCATGATGCTGCGGCATCGGCAAGACGCTTGACGGGGTATCGATGGACCGGTTCAACTCCTGTGCGGCTCCCATCAGAGTGGCCGCGCGTTCGGCGTCACCGTCGGCGCCGACAATCCAGGCCAGCGCTTCGAGACTCAACGCGGCGACGATTGGGTTGCGCACCCGCCGGGTGACTTGCAGCGCCTGCCTGAGCAGCTGCATAGCCCGCGACTCCTCGCCTTGCTGCCAGACAGCAATGCCTGTAACCCACAATGCCACCGACCGGAACAGTGATTCGCCACACGCTTCGGTGATGGAAAGCACTTGTCGCACATACTCGATGGCCCGTTTTTTATCACCGACCTGTTCGTGCAGGGCACCGAGCGTGGACACGGCAGCGAGGTAAAGGTATCCCCGTCGATTCGAGCTGAATACCTCCACGGCGCGTTCGAGGGGGGAGAACCCGCGAGCGGGCTCGCCGTTATAGAGTGCCAGAACGCCCTCGGCGTAGCCGATCAGCGCCTGGGTCATCGGGGTTGGATCCTGTTCGGCGAGCACCCGTCCCTCTTCCAGGAGGTCGGCTGCCGTCGGCGTATCGCCATCCAGTGACGCCAGGACACAGCCGACTTGGAGCGCTTTGACCCGGTCGGGTATGGATTGCCGGGCAGGGTGGTTCAGGACCAGGTCGATCCAGTGTCGGCCTTCGTCGTACAGACCCCGGAACAACCAGAACAGGAACAGTGCTGCGGCGATTCGTAGTCCAGCTTCGGCCGCGTCCTCGGTGTCCTCGGCCAGGCAGTATTCGAGCGCGTCGCGCAGGTTCGGTTGTTCGCGCTCGAGCCGGACGGTCCAGTAGGGCTGGCGGTCGCTGATCCATTCGGCCTCCGCGCCCAGCACCAACTGCTGGTACCAGTCGCGGTGCCGGCGCCGCATCGGTTGATCCTCACCGGACTCCCACAGCTTCTGCCGACCGTAATCGCGGACCGTCTCCAGCATCCGGAACCGCACTACGTCATTGGACTCGTTCCGGATCAGGATCGACTTGTCCACCAGGGCCGACAGCACATCGAGCGCATCCTCCGGAGCCAGATCGGCGCCGCACACCTGCTCGGCGGCGTCGAGTTCGAAGCCACCGGCGAATACCGACAGTCGGGCCCACAGCCGCTGCTCGGCCGGGGTGCACAATTCGTAACTCCAGTCGATACACCATCGCAGGGTCTGCTGCCGCATGGGCGCGGTGCGGCTGCCGCGCGTCAGCAGCCCATATCGATCGTCGAGGCGCTGCAAGATCTGCTCCGGCGACATCATGCGCGTCCGCGCCGCTGCCAGCTCGATCGCCAGCGGTAAACCATCCAACCTCGCACAAATCCGGCTGACGGCGGCCTTGTTGTCTTCGTCGACCTCGAAGCCTGGCACCGCCGCCGCGGCTCGATCGGCGAACAACGTCACTGCGTCATACCGGGGCAGTCCCCGCAGTGACGGCGTCCGGTCTGGGTCCGGCGCCGTCAGCGGCGACACCTGCAACACCGCCTCCCCGGCGATATCCAGCGGTTCGCGGCTGGTGGCCAGGATCCGCAGGTCCGGAGAAGCCCGCAACCAGGTCTCGACCAGCTCCGCCACCGCCGCGACCAACTGCTCGCAGTTGTCCAATACCAGCAACGACTCCCGCGTGGACAAAAACTCGACGACCACCTCCGGCAGCGGCCGTGCTGGATCGTCGCGCAAACCGAAGGTGGCCGCCACCACGTTGGCCAGCAGCGCCGGGTCGGAGACGTCGGCCAGCTCGACCAGCCACACCCCATCGGCGAACTCCCGGCGCGCGGCCGCCGCTGCCCTCAGCGCCAACCGGGTCTTGCCGACCCCGCCGGTCCCGCTCAGCGTAACCAGCCGGGCCGCCGACAGCAGATTGTTGACCTCCGCCAGCTCGGTGCGGCGGTCGATGAAGCTGGTCAACTCAAGCGGCAACGTGCCGGCACTCCGGGACGTCGCCGACGCCGATGGGCCCCACCCCCGTGTGGCGGGGCGGCGCTCATGGGCCGGTTCGATGTGTAACGCCATCTCCTCGACCGCGTACCCGTGGTGGTGCTGGGCCTGTTGGATCGCCTCACCCAGGGCCGCCGCCGATGGCCGTGCCCCCGGGGCGCGGCTCATCGCCGCCGCGATCACCGCTGACACGTCCTCGGCGATGCCGTGCTCGCGCAGATCTGGCACCGGTTGGGTGGTGATCCGCAGGAATTGGGTCACCACGTTCTCCCCGCTGCGTCGTTCGAACGCCGCATGCCCGGTCAACGCGCAGAACAAGGTGGCACCGAGTCCGTAGACATCTGCGGCCGCGGTCGGAGCCCCGCCCTCGAGTACCTCCGGGGCCGTGAACGCCGGCGACCCGGTCACCGTGCCCGTATCTGTCTCGAACCCTCCGGCGATGCGTGCGATACCGAAGTCCGTCAGCGCGGGCTCGCCATAATCGGTCAACAGAACGTTTCCCGGTTTCACGTCCCGATGCACGATGCCGAGCCGATGCGCGCTCTCCAGCGCCCCGGCGATCTTTACTCCGATCCACAACACCGTCTCCGCCGATAGCGGACCCTGTCCGCGGATCCGCGCATCCAGCGAGCCCAACGGGTGAAAAGGCATCACCAGATAAGGCCGTCCACTCGCCGTGGCACCCGCCTGCAGCATCGTGACAATGTTCGGATGGCCCGTCAGCCGCCCCATCGCGCGCTGCTCCCGGAAGAACCGCTCCAGATTCTCCGTGTCCAGTTCGGCGGTCAAGATCTTCACCGCCACCGTCCGGTCCAGCTCCGCCTGTGTGCAGCGATACACCACATCGAAACCGCCCCGACCGATCTCCTCCGCATCCTCGAACCCAGCCGCCGCCAACTGCTCCGTGACCGGGTCGAACACGTCACGGACTGTCCGGAACGAATCATCCTTGCTCATCGGCTGTGTACCATCCGCCAGCGTGTCCCCGGCACTGGAGGGGCGCTCGCGTCAACTCTTCGCTAATTGACAGCGTATCCGAGCGAACAGCCGCGACCGAGCTCCCGTCGCAGCTGATCTTGCGGAGTGGGCCGGTGACAATTTCGCCCGAGTAAGCCGCGTGGACACGCGCCATCGGCCGCGGCGAGCTGCCGGCGAATACCTGGGTGACGTTGCTGCTGGACACGCTCAGCGGGGCGGTGATGGTGCACGCGCAGGCTGTTCCGCTAGTAGGTCATACCATGTCGTCCATTTGGGCGGACCGCCTATCGGTCCGCCTTTGCCGCCGGCGGTGCCAAAGCCGCCAGTCGCCCACGGAAGGCGTCGAGCAGGAAGTCCACGACTTCGCGGATGTAATCGGAAGAGGTCTCGGCGGACTTCTCGAGCAGGTAGTCCGGTGCCGCCTGTAGATGCATGGTGGTTGCGCCCAGCAGGAGGTCCAGTAGCAGGGTCACCGATGTGCCTGCGGGCAACTGACCGCAGTCGATGGCACGCCGGACCAGCGCACGTGCTGCCGAAACCTGCGAGTCCCGGGCCGCCTTCCAATGCTGCTCGATGGCGGGGACCTGATGGGCCTCGACGGCCAGCCGCGTCGCCGCGCGGCCGGTGGGGCCGAGGTGGGAGTCGCGGACCTGCTCGGCGAGGCGCAGCAGATCCGTACGCACGTCACCGGTGTCGATGTCCTCGATGCGGCCGAGTTGCCCGAGCGCCTCGGTTAGCAGGGCCTCACCGCTGGGCCAGCGAAGGTAGACCGAGGCCTTGCCGGCGCCGGCCTGCTTGGCGACCGTCTCGACCCGGAACCCACCCCACCCGTCGCGGCCGTAGACTTCGAGCGCGGCGTCGAGGATGCGGCGATCCACGTCCGGGTCGCGTGGCCGGCCGGATCTATTGGTCGTCATCGCCACCCACTCGTCGCACTGCATAGTCCTATCGCCGCTGCCGGGGTCGTCACCGCCGCGCACCTCCGATAATACGAAACGGTCAAGTTCGGCATCCCGGACGGTTGCCGACTATTGCCGAACTATCCCGTTCAGTATAGCCTGGGCCGGTAATATCTGAACGGCTTAGTTCGTGAACTGTTGTGACCGGGTTCATGCGGCCGGAAATCTTCTGATCACGCAAGGAGCGTGCCCAACGATGAGCACCGAGATCACCCCCGACCGTCTGCGGAGCCTGTTCCGTCCACGCACGGTGGCGCTGGTCGGGGCGTCGGACAAGTCGATGTTCTCCACCATCGCCTACCGGAATCTGGTCGACTTCGGCTTTGCCGATCGCACCTTCCTGGTGAACCGTCGCGGTGTCACCGTGCACGGCAGCCCGTCGGTACCGACCTGCTCCGACATCGGCGAGCCTGTGGATGTCGCGTTTCTGCAGGTACCGCAGGCGGGCACGCTGGAGGCGCTCAGCGACGCGGCCGCGGCCGGCATCCGGAACGCGGTCGTGCTGTCGTCGGGGTACGGCGAGGCCGGCGCGGAGGGTAAACGCGCGGAGCGAGACCTGGTCGAGCATGCCCGGTCGCTGGACATGCTGGTGCTGGGCCCGAACCATCTGGGGTTCGCCAATTTCGTCGATCAGGTGCCGGTCACCGCCGTGCCGGGGCTGCCACGCACAGCCGGATCGGTTGCGCTGTTGTCGCAGTCCGGTGCCAGTTCGTCGGCGATGGTGGATTTCGCGACGATGGCTGGCGCGGACCTGTCCTACATGGTCACTCTGGGCAACGAGGCCATGATCACCGCCGGGCACGTGCTGGACTTCCTGGTCGACGACGAGGCAACCCGCGCCATCGCGATCTTTATGGAGACCATCCGTGAGCCACGGGTGTTCGCCGCGGCCGCGCGGCGGGCCGCGGCGGCGGGTAAGGCGATCGTCGTGCTGAAGGCGGGTAGTAGCGCATTGTCGGCGCGCACGGCCGCGGCACACACCGGCGCTCTCGTCGGCGACGACCGGACCGTGGACATGGTGTTCAACGAATTGGGTGTGATCCGGGTCGATTCGATCGAGGACATGATGATCACCGCCGGCGCGGCCGCGGGGCTGGGCAGGTTGGATACTCCGGGTATCGGGTGGGTGTCGATCTCCGGCGGTGCCTGCGATATCGTCGCCGACCGCGCCGAGGACCTCGGTGCGCAGCTGCCCGAGTTCGCGCCGGAAACCCAGCAGCGGCTGCGCGAAGTCATGCCGGGCTACGGGACGGTGCAGAACCCGCTGGACATCACCGGCGCCGCCGTCATCGACCCGACGTTGTTCACCAAAGCGATCGAGGCGGTCGCCGCCGATCCGGCCGTTGGTGTGGTCGCCGTGATCTCCGGAGCCCCGTGGGAATCCACCGATGGGCTCAACGGTAGTCAGCCCCTGCTCAATGCCATCGGCGCCGCGTCGGCTTCGACGCCGTTCACCGTAGTCAGCCAGGTGATCCAACCGATCACCAGGTACACGAAAGAGGTTCTGGCCGAGGCGAAGATCGGTCACCTCATTCCCGGTCTGCGGCAGTCGGTGGTAGCACTGCGTAATCTCGCCTGGTGGTCGGACACCATCGGCACCGTCACCGGACAACCGCCCGCAGTCCGGACGATCACGGTGGATGTCGACGCGCCGCGACAGGGCGCCTGGTCGGAATCGACCGCACGGAATGTGTTGTCCCAGGCCGGGATTCCCGTGATTCCGAGCGAGCTGGCGACCAGCGCGGAGCAAGCGGTCGCGGCGGCAACCGGGCTCGGCGGGCCGGTGGCGTTGAAGATCGCGTCACCGGACATCCTGCACAAGAGCGATATCGGTGGTGTCGCGCTGGGCGTGCTCGGAGACGATGCGGTGGCCGACGCCTACCGGCGGGTCACGGCCGCGGCCGTGGTGCACGCCCCGGACGCCCGCGTCGAAGGCGCGCTGGTGTCGCCGATGCGCAGCGGTGGGGTGGAGTTGCTCGTCGGTGTCGTGCGTGACCCCCAGTGGGGGCCGGTGCTCGCGGTCGCCATCGGCGGCATCTTCGTCGAGGTGCTCGGCGACTCCGCGCTGGCCACGCTGCCGGTCACGCCCGACCGGGCCCGCGAACTGCTGGACCGGTTGCGCGGCAAGGCGCTGCTGCAGGGCGTGCGCGGCACCGCCGCCGCCGACCTGGACGCAGTCGCCGCAGTGATCGCTCGGATCGGTGATCTCGCGCTGGCCCTCGGCGACGACCTGGAATCGCTGGAAATCAACCCGTTGCGCGTGGACGGCTCGACCGTCGAAGCCCTCGACGCCGTCATCACCTGGGCACCCGCCGAGGGCGCCACGGAAGGGAAGTGAACTTTCATGAGCCTGCTGGAGGATCTGGATCCGAACACCCCGGTGCTGGTCGGCGTCGGTCAGGTCGCCGAAAGCGTCGACGACCCGGATTATCGTGGCCTGTCCCCCGTTCAGCTGGCCGCCGCGGCCGCCCGCGCGGCGCTGGCCGACGCCGGCGCCGATCCGGCCACGGTCGCCGCCCGCATCGACACTGTCGCCGGTGTGCGGCAGTTCGAAATCTCCACCCCGGGCGCCCCGGCGCCGCTGGGAAAGTCCGACAACTACCCGCGCTCGGTCGCCGACCGGATCGGCGCCGATCCCACCCGCGCGATCCTCGAGGTCAGTGGCGGGCAGTCCCCGCAGCATCTGGTCACCGAGCTCGCCCGCAACATTGCCGCTGGAAACTCCGACGCTGCACTGGTTTTCGGTTCCGAAGCCATCTCCACCGCCCGACACCTGGCCGCCTCCGAGACACGTCCGGACTTCACCGAAACCCGCGGCGGGCAGCTCGACGACCGCGGGTACGGACTGTCCGGGCTGGTCAGCCGGTACGCGGCCGAGCACGGGCTCACCGACGCGCCGAGCCAGTACGCGTTGTTCGAGAACGCCCGCCGCGCCCGGTCCGGCCTGTCCCGAGGGCGGTACAGCCAGAACATGGGCGAGTTGTTCGCACCGTTCACCCAGGTCGCGGCGAAAAACCCCTATTCGGCCGCACCTCTGGAGCGCAGCGCCGACGAACTGGTCACCGTCACCGACCGCAATCGCATGATCGCCGACCCGTATCCGCGGTTCCTGGTCGCCCGCGACCAGGTCAACCAGGGTGCAGCGGTGCTGCTGACCTCGATCTCGGTCGCCCGGGAACTCGGCGTGCCGCAGGACAGGTGGGTGTTCCTGCACGGACATGCCGACCTGTGGGAGAAGAACCTGCTCGAACGACCCGACCTCGCCGCCGCACCGGCGCTGGCCCGCGCCGCACAGCACGCACTCGACGTCGCCGGCCTCAGCGCCGGCGAACTGGCGACGATCGATCTGTACAGCTGCTTCCCGGTCGCGGTGTCGGTGGTCGCCGACGGACTGGGCCTGCGCACCGACGATCCACGCGGGCTCACCGTGACCGGTGGCCTGCCGTTTTTCGGCGGCGCAGGCAACAACTACTCGATGCACGCGATCGCCGAAACCGTTGCCCGCCTGCGTGCGACACCCGGCAGCTACGGCTTCGTGGGCGCCAACGGCGGCACGCTGAGCAAATACTCCGCCGCCGTCTACTCCACCGTCCCTGCACCCTGGCGCGCCGACGACAGCCACCGGTTGCAGGCCGAACTCGATGCTGTGCCCTCGGTGCCGGTGGCCGTGCGGGCCGACGGGCCGGCCACCATCGAGACCTACACCGTGAAGTACGGCCGCAAGGGGCAGACCGGCATCGTCGTGGGCAGACTTGGCGACGGTCGCCGTTTCCTGGCCACCGTCGCGGAGAACGACACGGAACTACTGGAAGATCTCGCCACCGGTGATCCGGTCGGCCGACAGGTGTATGTCCGATCCTTCGGTCAAGGCAACCGGGTCACCGGCAACCGGGAGCGGATGGATGAACTGTTTCCGGGGCGCGTCCCCGCGCTGCGGGAAAGCTACGAATTCGTGCAGGTCCATCGCCGCGGCCACCTACTCGAGGTCACCATCAACCGCCCGGAGGCCCGCAACTCGCTCACCCCGCAGGCCAATGAAGAACTCGACGAGATCTTCGACGGCTATTTCGCCGACGCGGACCTGTGGGTCGCGATCCTCACCGGTGCCGGCGACAAATCCTTCTGCGCCGGAAACGATCTCCGCTATTCGGCCAGCGGTAAATCGATGTGGGTGCCCAAGAACGGCTTCGCCGGACTCACCAGCCGCCGGAACATGACCAAACCCGTCATCGCGGCGGTCAACGGATTCGCCATGGGCGGCGGCTGCGAAATCGCACTCGCGTGCCACCTTGTGGTCGCCGACGAGACCGCTCAATTCGCCCTCAGCGAGGTCCAGGTCGGACTCGTCGCCGGCGCAGGCGGCCTGGTTCGGTTGCCGCGTGCCGTCCCGCCGAAACTGGCCACCGAGATGATCCTCACCGGCAAGAAGATTCCCGCCACCGAGGCACACCGGCTCGGACTGGTCAACCACGTCGTACCGGCTGGAACAGCACTCGACGGCGCCCGCGCGCTGGCCGCCGAAATCCTGACCGGCTCACCGACATCCGTACGATCCTCGCTGCAGATCATGAACGAGACCGCCGCGATCACGGATGTCGTCGACGCCGTCGATCATCCGTCCCAGGCGCTCGACGATCTGATGGTCAGCGAGGACATGCTCGAGGGCCTGCTCGCCTTCGGCGCCAAACGCGCTCCGCAATGGAAGAACCGGTAGCCGCAGCACCGGAATCTTCTCCGGGTCCAGCACACTTTTGTCGCTCACAACCTCGGATTCGAATAGCGTCGAATGGTGAAAGTCACCGAGTTGTCGGCGATCATCGGAAACCACCGCGCACCCCAGGCGTCGGCCAGGGTCGTTCGCGCGGCATGCGGCTATGAGCGGATGTCCAGTGGGCGTCCTTCCTTGCCCGATTTCCCGCACTGAGAGCTCGCTGACCTTCTTGCCGAGCCTCGACTCAGGCCGGCGCAGCGAGCTTGCGAGCTGGGCCGGGACCCAAGATCTGCAAACGTCGTGGGTGACAGCAGCGAATCGCTTGCACGAATCGAAGTTTCAGTCCGTGGCGATACCCAGGGCCCCGGAGTCCTGAAGCTGTCGGCGTGCCGTTACGGCGAACGTGCGGTAGCGCTGTCAGCTCGGCGATGCTGGTTTCTCGCCTGGGAAAAAGATCGGGCTGATCAAGTACGGCCTGCGGCCCGGACCGGGCTGGTTCGCCGCGAGAGGTGCGACGAGGTCGCGGAAGCCGGTGAGCATGGTGTCGAGTTCCTCGGGACTGAGCCAGAGCGTGGCTTGGCGGTAGCCGACCGAGTCGGCGACGGGGTCGGCGTCGGCTTGATCGAGGTAGGCGTTGAACTCGGCGATCAGGACGGCCATGGCGACCGCGAACCCTTGGCGGTGATCGTGCGGGGTCATCGCGCTGCTCGCCTCGGGGGAGACGGTCGGGCGGTCGGGTCGCAATCGGTAGGAGCGTTCCACCGCGCCGCGCACGCGTCGCTCGTCACCGATCTCTAGCATTCCACCCTCGGTGAGCAGGCCGAGCTGCCGGTAGACGCTGGTCCGAGGCACGTCGGGCATGCGGTCGCACAACTCTCCGGCGGTGCGCAGTCGGCCGCCGGACAGTGCGTGGATGATGCGCAATCGCACCGGGTGGAGCAGCAACTCGGTCGGGTCCATTCCGCAACTATCCCATATATGGTATCGTTCCCAAAGTTGGGATTAAACGGAAGGGGGGACCGCGATGCGGGATGTTCCTGGGCGTCGAATGATGGTGAACGGCACCGAGATCTACTTCGAAGAGTCCGGCACCGGGGACACCTGGGTGGTGTTCGAATCCGGTGCGGGCGCCGGGCGGACGCTCTGGGATCGGGTGGTGCCGTTACTGGCGGACATCGCGCATACCGTCGCCTACGACAGGGCCGGTCGCGGCCGCAGTGGCAGCGCCGCGCAACCGCAGACCATCGACGACATGTCGGCCACCCTGGTGGCGTTGGTCCAGGCCCTCACGTCCGGGCGGGTGATCCTGGTGGGCCATAGCATGGGTGGGCTGATCGTCCGTCGCGCCGCCGAAACGCTGTCGCCGGCTGGGCTGGTCCTCATCGACCCGACACCGGAAGCCGCTCCGAACTACGACAATTGGGCGCCGATCGCCAAGAAGACCGACCGCATCCTCGCCGCGCAGCAGGCACTGAGCCAGTTCCCACCGCTCATGCGGATGCTGACCCGCTCCTATGGGCGCAAGTTCCCCGCCGACAGCTACGCGACCATGCTGGCCGAGGACTTCACCCCCGCCGGGCTCGCCACAACCCGCCATGAAATAGCGGCCGTCGCGGGGGCGATCGACGAATTCCGCCGCCGCCCACCAGAACCACCGAAATCCGGCGTCATGGTGATCTCGGCGACCCACGCCGCCCGCTACCAGGCCCGCAATCTCGACCTCATCCGCGAATACCAGCACAGATACGCCGAACAGGTCGGCGGGCAATACCAGGATGCCGTCTCCGAGCACATCATCCCCGCCGAGCGACCCGAGCAAGTCGCTGCCGCGGTTCGCCGACTGGTGAACGCTTAGAGCATCGCCGGAGCAATTATGGAGCGATCCGGCAAAGCCGAGGACCCACGACACCGATCACCCGGAGCTGGATGGACGGTACTTTTCGCAACGGGCCGAATCCGCTGCCGGGCGAGATAAGCCCCCACTGGTTCGTCGGTGACGACATGCTGCACGGCGTGCGGCTACGCAATGGACGGGCGCAGTGGTACCGCAACCGGTGGGTGCGCACGCTGAAGTTCGACGGAGGTTCGCCACTGCGCGAGGACGGCAGTCTCAATCGGGCCTACAGCACGGCCGACACGTCGAACATCCGCCACGCCGGACGACTGTTCGCTTTGGTGGAAGGCAGTTTTTCGATCGAAGTCACGCCAGCTCTGGGCGCCGTCGGCGCGTGCGACTTCGCGGGCGGATTGGCCACCGCCATAGCGGCGCATCCGAGTCTTCCACGTCGGCAACGCCTGTGAAGTCGGCTCGGGCCGCGTCATTCTGGATGCGATTCGATGCGACGCGAGGGCGTGGAACTCCACCTGGCACGTGGTCGACCGCAAAACCATCGTCAAGTATTGATCGGTCTCCGATAACGGGACCACCCAGTGTTCGAGTCCGGGTTGTTTCGTTCAGACTCAGTTGATACCGCAGGCCATCGGATGGTGGGTGTGGCTGCAGCGGGCCGGCGTACTCGGCCGGGGTGAGATAGCCCAGCGCCGAATGCCGATGCCGGTGATCGTGTTCCCCCCTCCGCGGCCGCAAATCCGTTGCGAGGGCTTGTCAGTAATGTCAGTATCTCGCGGTGTGCGGTCTGCGATCTATGGCAGGGACCCCTCAAACTTTGATTTCGCTGAGGCCATCTTTCCAGAGCAGGAAGTACGGCGTTACACCATCGGCCTCATAGTTGAGGAGAGCGACCGCGCCATGGGGATTCTTGGACTCTCCTACGTAGAACTCGTAATCCTGGAAGTGCGCCATGATTTCCTTCACGGCAGCCGGCGCGTCTATCTCGAATGCTTTCGCTCGGGATGGGTTCGACTCCTCGAGCTTTTCCTTCACGGCCTGCAGGTAGCCCTTGAGGTGGGTGAGGTAGGTCTTCTTGTCGAACGATACTGCTCGCAGCCGGAACGAGTAGATGATGTCGTTGACGGTAATCATTCCGTCTTCGAGGGTCTCCCCGACTTCTTCGGCGGAGGCGTTGGTCCCGATGTCTATGTCCGTGTTCTGCCTCACGGTGATCATTTCCGCCTCCACCCGGTAGAACAGGTCCACCTCCACCCGAAAGTCGTAGGCATCCGAGAACAATTCGTCGCCGGTGAAGATGTCCTGGAATATGATCATGTCGAGCTCCCACAAAGGATCGGTGACCCCCCAATGCTAGTGCTCGGGGCCCGAAGCTGTTGGCACAAAGACGATTCCGCCACAACCCTGCCGGGGCACACCGACAGGCCGAGCTACCGGCCCTACAGTCGCGAGACAGTTCTAGGGGCTGCTCGTCTCGCCCGACCGCCGAACCGGCACCACGCTTGTTGGCGCGAGATGTGGTGGGCACCGACCACAATGCCGGATATTACCGCCACCGAACCAGCGCGGCACCATTCGTCCACACCTGTTCCCGGTCTGCGGTCGCAGATCCGTTGCGAGGGCTTGTCAGTAATGTCAGCATCTCGCGGTGCGCGGTCTGCGATCTATGACATCGCGTCTTGTGGTAATCCGTTGACCTGTTGTGGTTTTCGTGCAGACCATGACAGCTGTGGATGTCAGCAATAGCCGTGCCGGAGCGCCTCGCTTGCCGCAGTTCCGGGTCACGTTGAACGCGCGATGCGGCCGAGCCTGCTTCTTCTGCCGCCCTTCCGGTGAAGCCGTCGCCACAGCGGCGGGAAGCGAGCTGTCGGTCGATGACCTTGTCGCGGTGGCCAAGCAGGTCCGCGCGCTGGAATCGACAGCATCAAACTGACCGGGGGTGATGCGGCGCTGTATGAGCCGCTTGAACTGGCGGTGCATCGGTTGCGGTGTGAGGCTGGGTTTTCCGAGATCGAGATCATTTCGCGGCACCCGCGTATCGGTGAGCGCGCCGAGCATCTTGCGGCCCTGGGGGTGACGCAGTTCAACATGAGCATCGATACCCTCGATCCACGGTTGCATGCCGAGCTGTGTGGGGTCGATGACTTGCCTCAGGTGGTCCATGCTCTGCAGCGTTGTGTCTCGACCGGCGTTCCGGTGAAGGTGAATACGGTTGTGATGGGCGGCATCAACGATCAGGAGGTGCCCGCAAGTTGATCGACGCGCTCGGCGACATCCGCGCCGTGCTGACCGCAGGCGACCCCGCCGACAAGGTCCGACTGTATCGGGCACTGGACCTAGAAGTCCGCTACCGGCACCAACAACAACTCGCAATCGTTGGTGCCACCCTCCGTGGGGTTAGCACTGGTGTCCGGAGGGGGAGCTGACCCATATCCCCAACCTAGTGTATGCCGCTGACCTGCAACTTCTTTGACGCCGATAGCGCTGTTGGGCTCGACCGGATTGGCCGCCCCGGTGTGAGCAGCTCGCGTTCAGGGATCGCCCCTCAGTGCTACGTCGAGTGGTTCGGCAGTGCGGTCGCGAACGACTCACTTCACCTCCGCGGACATCGAGTACGCCGCCTGTACCTGGCCTTAGTTGGCGTTCGAACGCGCGATGCGCGAGGAAACGAGCGAACCCGCCGACGTCGAGGCTTACCTGGATCACCGGAGAAGGAATGAATACCCGCTCAGCAGCCTCCCGGTTTTTCTGGATCTGCTGCCGGATCTCGTCGTGAGACTTCGGATCGGGCCGGCTATCGGTGGGTCAGGCTGGGGCCGGTACGAAGGCGGGCAGCACGAATGTCTCCAGCAGCTGTCGATGCGAGGGATCGTCTGGATCGTCGAAGTCGAAGCGACCGACCAGGATGAGCTGGACGAGGGCGAGCCACTCACAGGCCTTCTCGTTACTGACGTCATCTCGTAGTTCGCCGCGCTCTCTGGCGCGGTCGAGAATGGGGGCCCACATTTCGAGGGTCAGGTTGCTGGCCAGTTGTGACGTGCCGATGACCGCGGCGGCCAGATCCATATGTTCTGGGCTGACGATCAGTCGAATCAGCGGGTCTTTTCTGCCGTGATCGACCAGGAAGATGAGACCCTCGACCAGTTGGTCGCGGAACTTTTCGCGCTCCAACACGAATTTCGTGCCGCGCACGAAAAGTTTGCGTGCGCGCAGACGAATCAATTCGGCAATCAAGGTGTCTCGGTCGCGAAAGTAGCGATAGATGGTCGGCCTGGATACTCCGGAGGCTTTCGCGATGTCGTCCATCGTGGTCTTGGCGACGCCGAAATGCAGAAAAGTCTTCTGGGCGGCTTCCAGAATTTGCCCGCGCGCTTCCTCCACGTCCCCGCTGAGGACATTGCTGTTACGTCGAGCCATTCCCTATCCTGCCCTCCGTGGGATCTGCGCGGACACTGCGACACCACTGACGATACTCGTAATACGTTGTTGGTTCGATGTTCGCACACTCGATGTATGTCCCGGCGCGGCGCATCGGGGTCGAGAACCGCTGTCGGTGTCGGCTTCTCGACTCGGCACCTGCGTGGACGTGCGTGGACTGTGCTGTCGATCAGGGTTACTTCGGTGAGCACTGTCACAGTTGGTGCCCGGTATGGGCTGTGTCGGTTTTATCGTCGTCGGGTCCAGTCGCCGAAGGCCGCGGCGCCTCCTGGCGCCGCGGCCCTCCGTGTGTTTGTGCTCAGCTTTCGGGCGTGAAAGTGATCGGTAGCCGCGCGCACCCGCGAACCTGACTGGAATGCATCACCGCGGGGTCGGAGTCCACGAGGGCGTAGTCGGGGATACGCCGATGAATCTCCTCCAGCGCCAGCTTGAGTTCGATTCGTGCGAGGTGGGATCCGATGCATCGATGTGCGCCGGCACCGAACGAGAGATGGCGGTTGGGCTGTCTGTCGACCTGTAGCCGTGTCGGATCGTCGAATTCCCTGGCGTCGCGATTGGCCGAACAGAGCATGAGGATCAATTGGTCGCCTGCAGCGATCGATACGCCTCCCAGTTCGGTCGCTCGCGTTGCCCGGCGGCCGGGAACGACCGCGGCCTCGATGCGCAGGATTTCCTCGACGGCGGTCGGGATCACGCTTTCGTCGTCGATCATCTGTTGCCGCTGATCGGGATTGTGGACGAGGTGGATGATGCTCCAGGCCAGTGATCCTTGCACTGTGTGGAGTCCGGCGATGAGCAGCAGGAAGAACATCCGGTTGAGTTCTTCATCGGTCAGCAGACGTTTGCCGCCTTCGAGTTCGAACTCGGTGTGGATGATCTGGGAGGTGACATCCTGTCCGGGGTCGGCTCGGCGCTGGTTGATGACCGTCTGAAAATAACCGAGCATCTTGAACGCCGCCTCGGCGCGGGCCTGATTCGACTCCTCCTCGCTGGCTCCGGGCACGCCGGTGAGAATGATGTCGGTCGCGTCGGTGAACAGCGCGGCATCGTCGATCGGCCAGTCCATCAGTGCGAGGAATACGCGTGTGGGCAGCTCGTGCGCGAATTCGGAAATAAATTCGGCCTCCCCCTTGCCGGCGAATCCATCGATGAGCTCATTGATGACATCGCGGATATCGTCTTCGAGTGCCTTCATTCGGTTCGGGCTGAACAACGGCTGCAATGCGAGCCGGTAGCCGGTGTGCTCGGGTGGATCGAGTTCGATGGGAATGAATTTGCCGAATCCGGCCGTGGTCGTGACCAAGTTGTTCGGGTAGCTGGAGAATGTCTCCGGATCACGCAGGACGTCGTGGATTTCTTTGTACCGGGTCACGATCCAGTGGCCGCCGTGGGCGGTCGAGTAGACCACCGGGCCTTTTTGTGCGAGCTCGGCGACGCGGTCTTGGACGGTGTCGACCGGAAAGGCCAGCGATTGATCATAGATATCGAAATCGACGACGAGGTCGCCTGGGACTTCTGCGGTAGTGGTCATTCGGGGTTTACCTCGGAATCGGGGGAAAGATGAGCACGCGACAGGGTCAGCGCACGCTCGGGGCATACGGATACCGCGGTGTCGGCGTCGGCGAGGCGTGATTCGGGGATCGGATCGAGCAGTATCACCGGATCGCCCTGGTCGTCGGAGTCGAGGAGGTTCGGCGCTGTCGCGTAACACATTCCGTGCCCCGCGCAGGCGCTGCGATCCACGACGAGATGAGCTGGAGCGGCGGTCATGTCAGAGGTCTCCGGGCGAGCCTTTGTCCTCGGCAAACCACATGCCCACTCGGGAGAGGGTGCCGCCATCGGTCGAGGCGAGCGTGAGACCGGAGATGTATGCCGAGTCGTCGGAGACGAGGAACAGGGCGACCTTGGCATTGTCGAGCAGTGATGGTGGCCGGTTGAGCTTGAGCGGGATCGGCGAGATCGACGGATCCCATGGCCCCGCCACCTCCTCATAGGACTGGCCGACGACAGGCGACCCGGGCGGCATCAGGAAGTTCGGCGACATGCCGTGGGTCGGGCAGATCGCGTTCACCCGGATCCCGTACTGGCCCAGATCCAGGCTCAGCCCGCGCACCAGTCCGTTGACGCCCGCTTTGGTCGCCGAGTACAGGGCGATGTTGTGATAGGCGACCAGTGATGCCGCCGAGGAGGTGGCGAGAATGGTGCCACCACCGTTGGCGCGCATCGCCGGGACGGCGGCCTTCGCGGAGTAGAACACGCCACTGAGGTTGACGCCGAGAACGTGCTGCCAGTCGGCGTCGGTCAAGTCCTGGAAGTCGACCGGCTCCCCACCGGCGACCGACGGAACACCACCGCGGGACACGATGCCCGCGTTCGCGAACATGATGTCGAGCTTGCCGAACTCCTCGAGCGTCTTGGCGACGCCGGCCTGCACCTGGCTCTCATCGCTGACATCGGCGGTAATCGCTACGGCGGTTCCGCCTTGCTGTTCGACCAGTTTGACCGTCTGCGCGGCGCGTTCGGGATCGATGTCGACGACAGCGATCTTGGCGCCTTCGGACGCGAAAAGCTGCGAACACTGACGACCGAACCCGGAACCGGCTCCGGTGATGATGGCAACTTTGCCTTCGAGCTTCATGTTGGTACTCCGCTGTCAAAAGGGATTGATGCGGCCGCTCCGGGCGGGATCGGCGCTGTGCAGGCTCGGCGGACCGGACAGGGAATGGCGCCCGGACTGTGGGTGTGATCCATCCGCGAGTTGATGGCGGTAGTGCCGTGCCTCACACTTGAACGTACGTCACGATACGAGTGACGTCAATCGTAATTTGTCAGCAGTAGCTGCCACGGTAAGACGATTGACGAAATACGTTATCTGTATCTAGTCTTTAATCCAGCGTCGAGCAGAGTTGCTCCGTCCCTGTCGGGATCGTGAATTTCCGCAGGTAACCGCGCCACGGAGGCGATTCACGTGAGTACAGCCATGCAGCATCCCGGGGTCGATCAGGACGATGCGGGATCAGTTCCCTTGATCACCATCCGCTGTCCGGCCGATGGTCGGCTGGTCGGCACGGTTCCAGACCTCGGCCGTGATGGTGTGGTCGCTGCGGCGGCTGCGCTGCGCGCGGCGCAGCCGGAGTGGGAGGCAATGGGGCCGAAGCGGCGGTCCCGGTATCTGCTGCGGTGGTTGGACTGGATCCTGGACAACGAAGAGCGACTGCTGAGCTCGGTGCAGCAGGAGGCCGGCAAATCGTGGGCGGATGCGGCTGTCGAGCTGGCTGTCGTAGTCGATGTCATCAACTACTTCGTGGCCAATGGCGAGAAGTTCCTGGCGGACCGGAAGGTGAAGCCCGCGGGCGTTGCCAACGCGGCGCGGCGGTTGCGTGTACAGGTTCGACCGCACCAGTTGGTCGGCTTGATCACGCCGTGGAACGGACCATTGGCCGGGCCGATGATGGATGTTGTCGGTGCGCTGATCGCCGGGGCGGCAGTGCTGTCGAAACCGTCGGAGGTGACACCGTTAACGTGGACCGAAGCGGTTCGCGGCTGGCGGGAGGAGATCGGTGCGCCGTTGGTACTGGACTGTGTGAACGGTAGCGGCGAGACGGGTGCGGCGGTCGTCGACGAAGTGGATATGGTGATGTTCACCGGCTCGGTCCGCACCGGGCGTCGGATTGCCGCGCGCGCGGGGGAGCGGCTCATTCCGTGCAGTCTCGAGCTCGGTGGCAAGGACGCGATGATCGTATTGTCCGATGCCGATCTCGAACGGGCTGCGGGTGCGGCGGTGTGGGGATCGATGATGAACGTCGGGCAGGCGTGCGTATCGGTGGAGCGGGTGTATGTCGAAGCGTCGGTATACGACGAATTCGTCGCCACCGTGACCGAGAAGGTCCGCACCATCCGGGTCGGCATGGACTCGGCGGGTAGCTACCAGACCGAGATCGGTGCCATGGTGACTGCTGGTCAGGTCGATATCGTCGAGCGTCATGTCGCCGATGCCGTCGCGAAAGGGGCGCGGATCCTGGTCGGGGGCAAACGCGGTAGTGCCGAGGGAAACTTCTTCGAGCCGACTGTTCTCGTCGATGTGGATCACTCGATGGCGTGCATGCGTGAGGAGACATTCGGCCCCACCTTGCCGATCATGAAAGTGGCCGATGAGGCCGAGGCGCTGATGCTGGCCAACGATTCGGAGTACGGCCTCAGCTCGAGCTTGTGGACTCGAAATCGGCGTCGCGCCGATCGTCTGTCGCGCCGAATCGAAGCCGGGTCGGTTTCGATCAACAACGCGGTAGTCGCGACTTTCCAACTGCCCGTGCCGATGGGGGGTTGGAAGCAGTCCGGGGTCGGCACACGTTTCGGTGGCGCGCACGGCGTGCTGAAGTACTGTCGCCAGCAATCGGTGGTCGCTGAGCGGATCGAGCTGCGATCGGAACCGAACTGGTATCCGGTACGAACCGATCGCAGCATGCTGATGGCGAAAGTGGTGCGGTTACTCGGTGCGCACGACTGGCGTCGGCGGCTGGGCCGGGCACCCAAATCGTGACAAAGCCGAACTCGACTATGTGATGGTTCCGGCACGTCGCCGGAACCATCACTTCATCGTTCTGCTCGACTGCTGAGCCAGTGCGATATCGCCGGCACGCTCTCCTTGACGGCGGCCCGGCCGTACAGGAGTCCGACATGACCGACCGGAAATTCCAGTTCGGTGCGTTCGGCACTGCGAAGCACGTCTGTCAGTGGTCGGCTGGCGGCGGGTATGGGGCTTCCTTGGAAGTTGTTGACGGGATCCGTCGCCGTGAGGGCACTTCCCCGGACAGCTCGGCGATGAGGAGGGGGCGATATCTAAAGAGTATAGATTTGAGGGCGCGGTCACGCGTGATTCGCGGGATCGGATGTGTCACACCTACCGACGTCGGCCGGGCTATTTACTTATCGCTCGCTCAGTGGCTAGTCTGTCGCTGGACGCCGGGTCTGCAGCGGCGCGATTCCCGGCGCGCCCGTGGAGATACCCGGCACAAGGAGGCGACGAATGAGCGACACAGTCCTGACGGAGTTCGGTGAAGGGGTCGTGGTGATCACGATCAACCGTCCCGACGCACGCAACGCTATCGACCGCGTGACCGCCGAAGGCATCGCTGCGGCAATCGACGAGCTCGAGGCTCGGCCGGATCTGTCGATCGGCATCCTCACCGGTGCCGGCGGCACGTTCTGTGCCGGAATGGACCTCAAGGCATTCGTGCGCGGTGAGAATCCCGTGGTGCGGGGGCGCGGTTTCGGCGGCGTGACCGAGCGACCGCCGACCAAGCCGTTGATCGCCGCGGTGGAGGGCTGGGCACTGGCCGGCGGCTTCGAGCTGGCGCTGAGCGCGGATCTGGTGGTGGCGTCCCGGGCGGCGAAGTTCGGTATTCCGGAGGTCAAGCGCGGACTCGTGGCGGCGGCGGGCGGGCTGCTCCGGCTGCCGAAGACGCTGCCGTATCAGTTGGCGATGGAGGTCGCTCTCACGGGCGACCCACTGACAGCCGAGCTTGCCCATCGCCACGGTGTGGTCAATGTCCTCACCGAGCCGGGCGCGGCACTCGAGGGCGCGCGTGAACTGGCGGCGCGAATCGCGGCCAATGCGCCACTGGCGATACGTGCGACCAAGCAGATCATCGCAGCAGCCGTGGGATGGTCGGACGCGGATGGTTTCGCCGCCCAGGCAGCCCACGTCGGACCCGTTTTGACCTCGCATGACGCGAAAGAAGGCGCACGGGCTTTCGCCGAGAAGCGTGCGCCGGTCTGGCAGGGCCGATGAGCGAGTCACGCTGGGCGCGGAACACGGAGTTGAGCCGATGATTCGGACACGGTTCTGCGACGTGTTCGACGTCGAATATCCGATCGTCCAGGGCGGGATGCAATGGGTTGGGCGAGCAGAGCTGGTCGCCGCGGTCGCCAACGCCGGTGGCCTCGGATTTCTGACCGCGCTGACTCAGCCCACTCCGGAAGATCTCTCGCGTGAGATCGCGCGGTGCCGCGAACTGACCGACCGCCCCTTCGGTGTGAACCTGACCATTCTGCCCTCGATCAACCCTCCGCCGTACGCGGAATATCGCGACGCCGTCATCGATTCCGGTGTGCGGATCGTGGAGACGGCGGGCTTCAATCCCGCCGAACATCTGGCGGCGTTTCGAGCCGGCGGGGTCAAGGTCCTGCATAAATGCACCAGCGTTCGGCATGCGGTGAAGGCCCAGCAACTCGGTGTCGACGGGATCTCGATCGACGGCTTCGAGTGTGCGGGCCATCCCGGTGAGGACGATATCCCTGGGCTGGTGCTGATCCCGGCCGCGGCCGAAAAGATCACCATCCCGATGGTCGCCTCCGGTGGTTTCGCCGATGCGCGAGGACTGGTCGCCGCGCTGGCGCTGGGAGCGGACGGGATCAATATGGGAACGCGATTCCTGGCCACGGTCGAGGCACCAGTACACCAGAACGTGAAGCAGCGGTTGGTCGAGGCCAGTGAGCGCGACACCGACTTGATCTTCCGGTCGTTGCGCAATACGGCCCGCGTGGCCCGCAACTCGGTCAGCCAGGAGGTGGTGTCGGTGCTGCGGGCCGGGGGTGATTTCGACTCGGTGCGCGAACTGGTCGCGGGTATGCGCGGCCGCAAGGTGTTCGAGGTCGGCGACCTCGAACTCGGCATCTGGACCGCGGGCATGGTTCAGGGACTCATCCACGACATCCCGACGGTCGCGGAGCTGATCGGCCGGATTGTCACCGACGCAGCAGAACTCATCGGCGGACGCCTCGCGTCGGTCATTCGATAACGGAGAAAGGCAAAGATTCCATGGAGATCGAAAACGCGGTCGCAGCGGTAACCGGGGGTGCGTCGGGGCTCGGCCTGGCGACGGTACGTGAACTGCACGGCCAGGGCACGAAGGTGGTGATCATCGACCTGCCTTCCTCCTCGGGTGAGACCGTGGCCAAGGAATTGGGCGATGGGGTCGTCTTCGCCGCCGCCGATGTCACCGACGAAAACCAGGTAGCGGCCGCACTCGACGCCGCCGACGAGCTCGGGGCACTTCGGATCGCGGTGAACTGTGCGGGTATCGGCAATGCGATCAAGACCGTCGGCAAGAACGGCGCCTTTCCGCTGGCGGACTTCAGCAAAGTGATCAACGTCAACCTCGTCGGTACATTCAATGTCATTCGCCTTGCAGCGGAACGGATTTCGAGGACCGACCCGATCGGTGAAGAACGCGGCGTGATCATCAACACCGCTTCGGTCGCGGCATTCGACGGCCAGATCGGACAGGCCGCCTACTCGGCGTCGAAGGGCGGCATCGTCGGCATGACATTGCCGATCGCCCGCGACCTGGCAGCACTGAAAATCCGCGTTGTCACCATCGCACCGGGCCTGTTCCGTACACCGCTGTTCGCCACCGTGTCCGACGAGGCGATCGCCTCCCTCGGTGCGCAGGTACCGCACCCATCCCGGCTCGGCGATCCCGCCGAGTACGGGGCGCTCGCACGCCACATCGTGGAGAACCCGATGCTCAACGGCGAGACCATTCGGCTCGACGGCGCCATCCGAATGGCGCCACGCTGAGACGGTATCGTCGCGCTGTCCGGCAAATAGTTCGATAGGCGGGGTATGGGACCAGGCAGTAGTGACACCGTCGACGCAGAGTGGCGGCACTTCGAAACACTCGAGCTCACTCCCATCCTGGAGGCCGCGCTGGAAGTGTTCTACGAGCACGGCTTCCATGGCACAACGGTGCGCGAATTGGCCCGCAGAGTCGGATTGACGGTGCCGGCCTTGTACTACCACTACGAGAACAAGGAAGGCATTCTTGTTGCTCTGCTCGAGATGAGCACGGGTGACCTGAGTTGGCGGGTGCGGGCGGCAGCGGAAGCGGCAGGCGCCTCGCCCGAGGCGCGGCTGGCCAATGTCATCGAGGCCATTGCCTTGCACATGACCTTGCGCAGTCGGTTGGCTGCGCTGGATTCCGAAACCAGGCACTTGTCGGCGGACAACCGCAAGCGCTATGCCATGCGTCGCAAAGAGATCGAGAACTTGATGTTCGAGATCGTCGAAAGCGGTGCGTACGCAGGAACATTCGTCGCGCCCGAGCCGGTGGAGACGGCTCGGGCGCTGCTCGGCATGTGCCAGTCGATCGCGCGGTGGTACCACCCCGGAGGTGCGCTCAGCCCCCATGAAGTCGCCGAGCGCTATGTCGATATAGCGCTGCGGACGGTCGGGTCGCGCAAAGCCTCCCGGACAAAACGATGAGAGGGTGGAGGTAGACCTCCACCCTCTCTCGTCGGTACCGGCGCGCTACAACCGTTCGATGAGGGTTGCGTTGGCCATACCGCCGCCTTCACACATGGTCTGCAGACCGTAGCGACCACCTGTGGATTCGAGATGGTTGACCAAGGTGGTCAGCAGCCGGGTGCCGGAGCCGCCGAGCGGGTGCCCCAGTGCGATCGCCCCACCGCGGGGGTTGAGGCGATCGGGGTCGGCGCCGAGTTCCTGCTGCCAGACCAGCGGCACGGGCGCGAATGCTTCGTTGACTTCATAGGAATCGATGTCATCGATCGACAGACCGGACTTGCCGAGGATCTTCTGTGTGGCCGCGACGACGCCGGTGAGCATGAGCAGCGGGTCGCTGCCGGTGACCGCGAAGCTGTGGAATCGGGCACGGGGGCGCAGCCCGAGTGCCGTCGCCTTCTGTTCGCTCATGATGAGTACTGCCGACGCCCCATCGGTCAGGGGGGAGGAGTTGCCCGGGGTGATCTTCCAGTCGATCTCGGGGAGCCGCCGGGCCATTTCCTCGTCGTAGAACGACGGTTTCAGCCCAGCGAGGCCTTCCGCGGTAGTACTCGCTCGGACGGTCTCGTCAGCTATGACGTGGCGGGGTCCGTCGGGACCATCGACAGTGACCGGCATGATCTCGCTGGTGAAATCGCTGGCCGCGGCGCGAGCGTGGGAGCGTGCGGAGAATTCGTCGAGTGTCGTGCGATCGAGCTTCCATCGGGCGGAGATCAGCTCAGCGGAGATGCCCTGATTGACCAGACCTTCGGGGTATCGGGCCCGCACAGCGGGACCGAATGCGTCCTGGCCCATCGGTGCGGTGCCCATCGGTATTCTGCTCATCGACTCCACACCGCAGGCGATCACGATGTCGTAGGCGCCGGAGATCACGCCCTGCGCGGCGAAATGGGCGGCCTGCTGGCTCGAGCCGCACTGCCGATCAATGGTGGTGGCCGGAATCGCTTCCGGAAACCCGGCGCCGAGCACCGCGCTGCGGGTGATGTTGAGGGCCTGTTCGCCCGCTTGACCGACGCATCCACCGATCACATCGTCGAGCTGAGCGGGGTCCAGGCCGGTGCGTTCGACGAGGCCGGACAGCACCTGCGACAGCAGCGCTGCCGGGTGGATGCCGGAGAGTTGGCCGCCGGGCTTGCCCTTGCCGGATGGGGTGCGTATCGCATCCACGATCACTGCGGTTGTCATTTGTTGGTTTTCCTCTCTGATCAGGCACGCCAGATCTGGTCGCCGGCGCGCGAGAGCACGATGTTGGGAACGACCGCATGTGCGGACAATCGGGTGATCGCGAGCTCCAGCTCGGCGACGTCGCCGGTGGTGAGCATGGCTTCGCGGTCGAGGGTGTCGCGTTTCCCGGCCGTCATGTCGGTGTCGACATACCCCGGTGAAATCGCCGTGGCCGTGACGCCGTGGGCGGATTCTTCGAGGGTGATGGTCTCGCACAGCGAAACAGCGCGGCTTTGCTGGCGCCGTAGGCCGCGAGCATCGGCTCGGCCGCGATACCGGTGATGGAGGCCAGCGCGACGATCTTGGCTCCGCGGCTCGCGGACGCGGCGCGGCGCAACAGCGGCAGCGTTTGCTGGACGAGCAGGAACTGAGCACGCAAATTGATCGTCAACGTGCGGTCATACGTCTTTACCGGAAGGTCGGCGACAGATCCCGCCGCACCGAAGCCCGCGTTCAGGACCAGCAGATCCAGGCCACCGGCGAGCTGAGCGTGTGCGGTCGCCAGTGCCCGCACATCATCCTCCTCGACAAGATCGGCCGCGACCGACTGCACGGCCTTCTTCGCGGCGTCCTGGAGTTCGTGGCGGACGGCATCGGGTAGGGCATGGGCGTTCCCGCCGTACTGCCGCTCCACCGGGAGCACGATCTTGCGGACGAGCGTCTCGGTTCGTCGGACTGCCTCGGTGACACGGGGATCGATGTCGAATTGGATCGGCACGAAGCCTCCTCGGAGCAGATTATCTAGCGATCGCTAAGTAGCGAACCGGAGTCACGCCCCAGCTGTCAAGGACCCGCCTGTCGAGAGGTGTAGGGGTTCCGGGTGTGACGTGCTCGTTTAGCTGATGCTTGCGTGATGTGGCTCACGGAGCGTATAACAAATTACGTAAAACGTTTCATGTAACAGTGTTCTCCTCGGCGGAGTCGAGTTGAGTGGCTGTGGATCCGGAGGAGAGATGGCGCACGTCATCACACAGTCCTGCTGCAACGACGCCAGCTGTGTGGCGGTTTGCCCGGTCGACTGCATCCACCCCAGGCCGGACGAGCCAGGGTTCGGACGTGCCGAGCTACTGCACATCGATCCTGCGAACTGCATCGACTGCGGTGCGTGTATCGACGAGTGCCCGGTCGATGCGATCGTGTCGGAGGGTGATCTGACCGTTGCGACGGAGCCGTATTCGGAGATCAATGCGGCGTATTACCTCGACCATCCGGTCGCGCGCCCGGTGACACCCGGTATCGGCCCGGATATTGCGCCGGGGGACGGGGTGTTGCGCGTCGCGATCGTCGGCTCGGGGCCTGCGGCCTGTTATGCCGCCGGGGAACTGCTGGCCCGCCGCGATATCGATGTCGAGGTTACCCTGTTCGAGCGGATGCCGACGCCGCTGGGGCTGGTTCGCTTCGGTGTCGCGCCCGACCATCAGAGCACCAAGGGGGTGGCCCAACTCCTGCAGCGCACCCTGGGCAACAAGAACCTGGCGCTCGAACTGAACGTCGAAGTCGGTACCCACGTCGGGTCCGGTGAACTGCTCGACTACCACCATGCGGTTATCTACGCGGTCGGCGCATCGCAGGGGCGCAGGCTGGGCATACCGGGGGAGGGGCTGGCTGGTGTGCACTCGGCGACGGATTTCGTCGCCTGGTACAACGGCCATCCCGAGTACGCAGACCGCCATTTCGACTTCTCCGCCGAGCGTGCGGTGGTGATCGGTAACGGGAATGTCGCCTTGGATGTGGCCCGGATCCTGGTGTCCGACGTGGCGACGCTCGCGCGCACCGATATCGCCGATCATGCCCTGGAAGCGCTGGCCGCCAGCCGGATACGGGAGGTCGTCGTTGTCGGACGCCGCGGTCCGGCGCAGGCCGCCTACACCACACCCGAGCTGATCGGTCTCGGCCAACTCCGCAACGTCGATGTCCATGCCGAACTCGACGGCGTCGGTACCCGCGGCCAGCTGGACGCCGCGACCCAACTCAAGACGCGTCTGACCGCGGAACTGGCTACCCGGCCCGTCGATGCGGCCAATCGTCGGATCCGGCTGCGGTTCTTCCGTTCGCCGGTAGCGATTCTCGGCGAGAAGGCTGTCACCGCCGTCGAACTTGCCCACAACGAACCGTTCGAAGACGACAACGGCATTGCTGGGATACGGGCCACCGGGGGGCTCGACACGCTCGACTGCGGTCTGGTGCTGACATCGGTCGGATATCGGGCGGCCCCGGTGCCGGGTCTGCCGTATCGCGAGTCCAACGGCACCATTCCCAACGAGCACGGGCGAGTGATCGATCCGGTCAGCGGCGAATTGGCCCGCGGCGTGTACGTGGCCGGATGGGTCAAGCGTGGGCCTTCCGGGGTGATCGGCACCAACAAGTACTGCTCGATCGAAACCGTGCGCGGCCTGTTGGAAGACTTCGCCGCCGGATCGATTGTGCGACCGGTGAAATCGCGCGAAGAACTCGACGCGCTACTCACCGAGCGGCAGCCACTGCGTATCGGCAAGCAGGGCTGGAAAGCGATAGACGCCGCCGAACGCAAGAACGGGCGGGCCTCGGGTCGCCCGCGGGCGAAGTTCGTCGAGATCGGTGCCATGTTGCGGGTTGCCGGGGTGGCCACGCCCGACCCGGCATCGTCCTGTTAACCTAAAGATATTAGATAATTGGGGCGGAACCGTAGAGGTGATCGACATGAACGATGAATCTCCGTATCGCGGCCGGGTGACCCGACGACCGGTGAGGTGGGCGTGATGAGCCTGGACCCGCGCACTCCGGTCCTGATCGGCGGCGGACAGATCAACGAGCGTGTCGGCGGGCGCGAGCCGGTTGACCTGCTCGCCGACGCCGCCATCGCCGCGGGCGCGGACGCGGGAGCGCCGCGACTGCTCGCGGCGATCGATTCGGTTCGCGTCGTCGGCTTGCTGTCGTGGCGATACCGCGATCCCGGACTGCTGGTCGCCGAACGCATCGGCGCCCAGCCGCGCCATACCGGTTACACCGGAAATGGCGGCAGTACCCCGCAGGCGCTCGTCAACAGCGCTGCTGCCGACATCCTGGCCGGGCGGGCCGACCTCGTACTCATCGGCGGCGCGGAATCCTGGCGCACCCGAATGAAATTGCGTAGCCGGGGCGCCCGACCGGACTGGACGGTGCAGAACGAGTCGGTGCATCCCGCGCCGATGCTCGTGACCGAGGTGCCGATGTCCGCGGATTCGGAACGGCGCATCGGATTGGACCGGCCCGCGTACGTGTACCCGTTGTTCGAGCAGGCGCTGCGGATCGCGCAGGGGCGCTCGCTGGAGGAGCACCGGGACCGAATCGGGGCATTGTGGTCGTCGTTCAGCAAAGTCGCCGCCACCAACCCGCACGCGTGGACGCAGCGGGAGTACAGCGCGGCAGAGATCGTGACCCCGGCCGCGGACAATCGGTGGATCAGTTCGCCGTACACCAAGCTGATGAACTCCAACAACATGGTCGAGCAAGCGGCGGCGCTGCTGTTGTGTTCAGCTGAAACCGCTGCCCGCTACGGCGTTCCCCGCGACCGCTGGGTCTTTCCGCAGTCGGGCGCGCAAGCGCACGACACCTTTGCCATCGCCGAGCGTCGTGATCTGCACCGCTCTCCGGCGATCAGGATTGCCGGGGCGCGAGCGCTGGAGTTGGCCAGGATCGGCATCGACGAACTGGCCTATGTCGATGTGTACTCCTGCTTTCCGTCGGCCGTTCAAGTCGCCGCCGCCGAACTCGGCCTTGCCCTGGATGATCCGGGGCGCCCGCTGACCCTGACCGGCGGATTGACCTTCGCCGGTGGGCCTTGGAACAACTACAGCACGCACGCCATCGCGACCATGGCGGCACGGCTGCGTGAATCCCCGGGCTCTTATGGACTGGTCACCGCCAATGGCGGCTACCTGACCAAACACGCCTTCGGTGTCTATCGCACCGAACCACCGGTGGGCGGGTTCGAGTACGACAACGTCCAAAAGCAGGTCGACGCCGAGCCGCGGACCACCGCCCTCGCAAGCTACGACGGACCGGCCGCGATCGAGGCATGGACGGTGGTCCATGACCGTGACGGAACACCGCAGACCGGTTTCCTGGCGGCACGCACACCCGGCGGGGCTCGCACCCTGGCCACGACAACCGATCCCACCGCGCTGCGGGCAATGGCCGCCGAAGACGTCGCCGGGGCCGCTGTCGTCATCGACGGCGAAGGTCGATGCGTTCCGCGTTGAGGCCAGCGGCCGAGTAAATCTAAGTTCATAAGGTAAATGCGATCGGACAAGGCTCGCGATATCAGTGAGTTCGCTTTCGAGAAAAGGAGTTTGGATGTCGATCGAGGACTTCCGCGCCCGCTACGAACGCCATGTCGGCCATGTCGTGGCTGGAGACACGAAATCCGCTCTCGCGGAAATGGTTCCGGACAACCTCGCGACGGTCTTCACCGGTGTCGAGGTACCACGCGGCCCCGTGACCGAAGCGCGGGTCGTCGATGTGCGCGCCGAGGGCGACAAGCGAATCGGCGAAGCCATTTACACGACCACCGACGGTGTGATCGGTCTGCGCTCGATTTGGGAGAACCACGACGGTGTCTGGCTGGCCGCCACTCTGGAGAACTTCCCGGTCGAGGCGGAGTCGTGAGCGTCGCCGAGCTGTGGGGCCCCGTGGAGGACGGACTGGATCTGCCGTACTGGGAGGGCCTGCGCGCCGGTGAGCTGCGTTTGCAGCGATGCGCGCAGTGCCAGAGTTGGATCTGGGGGCCGCAATGGATTTGCGGGCACTGCCATACGTTCGACCCGCAGTGGGAGACGGTCGAGCCGGTCGGCACGATTTACAGCTGGGCACGCAGCTGGTACCCGTTCATCACCGAGCTGGCGGTCCCGGTCCCCTATGTCACGGTGCTGGTCGAATTGCCGCAAGCCGGTAATCGACGAGTGCTGGGAATCCTCACCGACCCCACTCCGGATACCGATCCAGTTCGCATCGGCACTCGCGTGGTCGGGCATTTCGAACACGATCCGGGCACAACGTGGCCGATGCTGCGCTGGACCCGCGACACCGCAGGAGCAGGATCATGAGCGCGAATATGCTGCGCGGCGCCGCCGCGGTCATTGGAATCGCCGAACAGCACTACCGGCGAGGTGAAGCCCCGCACGGCGAGCTGCGGATGACCCTGGAGGCGATCACCGCCGCGTGTGCCGACGCCGGAATCTCGCCGCGCGAACTCGACGGCTTCGTCTCCTATGCGGGGGGCGGGCACGACGGGGCTGTGCTCGGCGGCGCACTCGGCGTCCATGAGGTGCGCTGGTCGACGATGATGTGGGGAGGTGGCGGCGGCTCGGTCGCGGCCGCGATCAACACCGCCGCCATCGCCATCGCAACCGGCCAAGCCGAATGCGTCGTCGCGTACCGGGCCATGGCGCAAATCGACACAGGACGCCTGGGATACGCGAAATACCACTATGGTCCGCACTTTCTCGCCCACGGAGTCGGATCACCCGCACAGGTTTGCGCGCTGCGCACACAACGGCTGCTCGAACACGACGGTGTGCCACGCGAGACGATGCGGGCGTTGGTTCTGGCCGCCTATCGACATGCGCAGAACAACCCGACCGCGCAGGGGTATGGCCGTCCTGTCGATGAGCAGACCTATGAGAAGTCCCGGCTGATCACCGAACCATTCCATCTCTTCGACTGCTCCCGCGAAAGCGATGGAGCGGTGGCGCTGGTACTGGTCTCGGCCGAACGCGCGCGAAGCCTGCGGTCGGATCCGGCATACGTGCTCGCCGGAGCGCAGGGCGCACCCGGCGGCTACTCGTCGCTGATCGACAACGATGACCAATACACCTCCGCGGGGTTCGCCGGTAACGGAAGGCGGCCTGGAGTGGCCGACCGGTTGTGGGCAGCAGCCGGGCTGGGCCCCGACGACGTCGACGTTGTGCAGGTGTACGAGAACTTCAGCGGTCCTGCGGTCGCCGCGTTGATCGATCACGGTCTCGTCCCGTCCGGCCCGGCCGCCGCAGCGGTCCTCACGGTCGACAACCTGACAGCCGGGATCGGAAAGCTGCCGGTCAACACCAGCGGCGGCAATATCGCCGACTCCTTCGTCAACGGCATGGGTTTGGCGGTCGAAGCCGTCCGCCAGATCCGAGGCACATCGACCAACCCGGTCGCTGATGCGAAGACCTCGCTGTTCATCGGTGGTCCGATGGCTCCCTTGGTGAGCTCCACGCTTTTCGGTCACCACGACGCTCTTTGATCCCCGGCGCCGAGAGGTCGCCAGCCGCCCATCTGAATGAACCCATTGCGGAGGTCCGATATGGACGACAACACCCTCGACCACACCAGTCTGTTCATCGGAGGCCGATGGGTCGCCCCGTGCCACGGCGGCAGCGTCGACCTGGTGGAGGCCGCCACCGAGAAGGTACTCGGCCGCTCGGCTGTCGGCTCCGACGAAGACATCGATGCCGCCGTTGTCGCCGCACGTACCGCGCTGGAGGGCCCGTGGGGCGAATACAGCGTCGCGCAACGGGCGGCGGCGCTGGAGCGGTTTGCCGCGGCGTTGAAATCACGCGCCAAAACCACGGCGGCACTGGTCAGCAGAGAGAACGGCATGCCGATCGCACTGTCGATCGCCGTGAACGGATACGGTCCCGCAGCCATGTTCGGCTACTACGCGGACTTGATCCGCAACACCGATGCCGAGGATGTGCGCCCCAGCATGTTCGGCGGCCGGACCGTCGTGCGGCGCGAGCCGGTCGGTGTGATCGCCGCGATCACACCGTGGAACTATCCCCAGCCACTAGCCGCGATGAAGCTGGCACCCGCGCTTGCTGCCGGTTGCACCGTCGTACTCAAGCCCGCACCGGAGACTGCGCTGGATGCGTTCGTCTTCGCCGAGGCGGCGCTCGAGGCCGAATTGCCCGATGGTGTACTCAATGTGGTTCCGGCCGATCGCGCCGCTGGGGCGCATCTGGTCGCGCACCCCGGTGTCGACAAGGTGGCATTCACCGGGTCGACGGCGGCCGGACGCGCGATCGGCGAAGTATGCGGTCGACTGCTGCGGCCGGTCACATTGGAACTGGGCGGAAAGTCGGCCGCGATCATCGCCGAGGACGCCGATCTCGAAGTGTTCGCTGCCAACCTCGCCGATGTGTCGCTGGTCAACAACGGACAAACATGCCACGCGAGCACTCGCATCCTCGCGCCGCGATCGAGATACGCCGATGTCGTCGAGGCTGTCACCGAAACCGTTCGCAATCTCAGCGTTGGCGACCCGCTCGACCGAGCGACCCAGATAGGGCCATTGGTGAGCTCCGCGCAGCGGGATCGGGTGCTCGGATACATCGCCGCAGGCAAGCGTGGCGGGTACCGGATCACCACCGGCGGTGGTGTCCCGGCATCATCTCCGCTGGGATGGTTTGTCGAGCCCACGGTCTTCGCCGACGTCGACAACACCTCTCGGATCGCGCAGGAGGAAATCTTCGGTCCCGTCCTGGCCATCACCGCCTACGACGGGGAGGACGAGGCCGTCGCGCTGGCCAACGATTCCGAATACGGCCTCGCTGGAACCGTGTGGACCAGCGACGAAGCATACGGATTGGCGCTTGCGGCACGGATCGAAAGCGGGACCGTCGGTGTCAATCATTACGCGCTCGATCTGGCCGCTCCGTTCGGCGGCGTGAAGGCATCGGGCTTGGGCCGTGAGCTCGGGCCCGAGGGACTCACGCCGTACCAGCAACCGAAATCGATCTACCTCGGCACCCGCTGAGTGTCACTGGCCGTCGCTATCGATCAAAAGGGAGTTTTGTCGATGACGTTTCCTCTGGAGGGCATTCGTGTCCTCGACCTCACCGACGGTCTCGGTGAGTCCTGCGGACGGTATCTGGCCGACCTCGGCGCCGAGGTGATTCGGGTGGAACCGTCCGGTGGATCGGCCTCCCGCCGCGCCGCGCCGCTGGTCTATGGCGTCAGCATCCCGTTCGCGCTGCGCAACGCCAACAAACTCGCCGTAACCATCGATCTGGACGACCCGTCCGGAGCGGCACGGCTGCGCGCGATGGCCGCCGAGGCCGACATTGTGATCGAATCATTCGCCCCTGGCCGGCTGGATCAGCGCGGACTACCGCCCGCCGAAATTGTCAGGGACAACCCAACATTGGTGTGGGTGGCGATCAGCGGGTTCGGGCAGACCGGGCCATATCGGGATTGGGTGGCCACCGAGCAGGTCCTCTACGCACTGAGCGGGGTGCTGTCGAGGTCGGGCGCTCCGGGCGCCGAACCGCTGCTGCCGCCATCGGGTCTGATCGAGGAAACAGTTGGCACCCATGCCGCATGGTCGGCATTGCTCGCATACTACAAACGGCTGCGAACCGGCCGTGGCGAACTTATCGACCTGTCCGCGTTCGAGACCGTCGTACACGGATTCGACCCGGGATTCGGTACCCAGGGTTCCGCAGCGGCAGGCCGCTCGGAGGACTTTCCGCGCGGACGACCCGATGCCGCGAACTTCTACCCGGTCTTCGCCTGTGCCGACGGCTATGTCCGAATCTGCCTGCTCGCCAAGCGCCAGTGGCGGGGGATCTTCGAATGGCTCGGCGAACCAGCGGAATTCTCGCACCCCAAATATGACACCATCCCGGCACGCTTCGCCGCCGCGGACCGATTGCATCCGTTGATCGCTCGACTGTTCGCGGACAAGACCCGCGAGGAATTGGTATCCGAGGGAGCCGCTCGCGGCGTCCCGGTCGGCGGCGTCCATGGCATGGCGGAAGTCCTTGCCGCCGAGCACTTCTCGACCTCGGGATCGCTGATCGACATGGAACTCGCACCCGGCATGTTGGCGCGTGTCCCGTCGGGATACGTCTCCATCGACGGACAGCGGGCCGGCATCCGGCATCCGGCACCACTGATCGGCGAACACAATCAGTTGCTCCGATTCCGGGACCGCCCGGTCATCGAGGCCGCGGATCAACCCGCGGCCGTGCCGCCGCTCCAGGGACTGCGCGTCCTCGACCTCGGCGTCATTGTGTTCGGCGCCGAACTCAGCCGCCAGTTCGCCGACTACGGCGCCGATGTCATCAAGATCGAGAACGCGGCCTTTCCCGACGGCCTGCGTCAATCCAAACGTGGTGCGGCACTGTCACCGTCGGTGGCGTGGGGACATCGCAACAAGCGGAGTCTCGGCCTCGATCTGCGCAGCGAGGAAGGCTTGCGAATCTTCCGCGAGCTCGCCGCCGACGCGGATATCGTGCTGGCGAACTTCAAGCCGGGCACCCTCGCCTCGATGGGACTGTCCCCCACCGAGTTGGCAGCCCTCAACCCCGGCTTGATCGTGTCCGAGAGCAGCGCCTTCGGCAACGCGGGCCCATGGCGCACGCGCCTGGGATATGGACCCCTGGTTCGGGCGTCCTGCGGAGTTTCGGCGTTGTGGCGTTACCCTGATGACGCAGAGCTGCTGTGTGACGGGATGACGGTCTATCCGGACCACATCGCGGCACAAGTCGCGGCGACCGCGGTGCTGGCGGTATTGATTCGCCGTGAGCAGACCGGCAGTGGCGGCGCTATCGAGGTCGCGCAGGCCGACACCGCATTGACACAGTTGGGCACCCAACTCGTTGTCGAGTCGGTCGTGCCTGGATCTGTCCGTGTTCCCGGCAACAGCGACCCATATGCCGCTCCATCAGGAGTGTTCCCGTGCGCGGGTGACGATGAATGGTGTGCGGTTTCGGTGCGCAATGACCAGGAATGGGAGCGACTTTGCACTCTCATCGGGCAACCACAGCTGGCCACCGATCCACAATTGGTGGCGCGCGGTACCCGGATCCGCAACCGCGACCTCGCCGACAGTGTGCTCGTCGAGTGGCTACGACACCGCTCGGCTGTCACGGCGATGCGGGAACTGCAGCAGCAGGGGATCGCGGCGGGTGCGATGCTGCGGTTGCCCGAACTGCTCAGTGACCCACACCTCAACGCGCGCGGCAGCTTTACCGCGCTCGAGCACGACCTCCTGCCGGCAACCCTTCCTGCCGCCGCCGCAGTGGCACATTTCAGCACCATCCCGCACCCCCCACTGGATCCCGCACCGATCGCGGGAGAGCACACGCTCGAGATCTGCCGCACCGTGCTGGGGATGACCGAGGCGCGAATCACGCAACTCGTCGAGGCAGGAGTTCTCCAGCCACCGGCAGCAGATCCCCGTGAGTCGATCCCGCCGGATCCTGTCGCAGCTCGGTGATCACCTTCGCCAGGGCATTGCGCAACTTTCCGGCGTCCGAGGTGAAGAGGCCGTAGCGCGTGTGGCGGCGGCACGGGGATTGCGGTGGGGCTCAGTTCGCGAGCAAGCCCATCGAGGAGGTTATCGCGGCGAATCCGGAGACGTTCCTCCAGCAGTACTGGTGCGGTCGGAAGATGAGACCCTGCAACGGATATTGCGTGCCAAGGCGGCGGGCGCGGTCGGTCTGATCCGGACCCCGGGCTGGTCCTTCTCGCGCTGGTGGGACTGGGGCAGCCCGGTGCGACCGGAGAAAGAGGATGAGTGCACCGGATTCGACGGATGTGGCGTTGATCTGTGAACAGTGGGGCGCTGCTGATGCCGCGCCCCACTGGATATTCAGGAGCGCAGGAGATCTCGGTGGATGATCTCTTTCATGATTTCGTTCGTGCCGCCGTAGATCCGTTGGATGCGGGCATCGATGTAGGCCTTGGCGACCGGGTACTCCATCATGTAGCCGTATCCGCCGTGCAACTGGACTCCGGCGTCGATGACCCGGCCCTGGAGTTCGGTCGCGGAGAGCTTGGCCTTGGCGGCGTCGACCGCGGTCAGCGTGCCCGCGTTGAATTCTCGTACACAGCGGTCGATGTAGGCCCGCGATACCTCGACGGAAGTTTGCAGGTCGGCGAGGGTGAAACCGACGGCCTGGAACTCGCCGATATGTTTGCCGAAGGCCCGGCGTTCACGGACGTAGCCGAGCGTCCAATCCATCACTGCTTCGGCGGAAACCTGTGCGGCGACACCGATTCCGAGGCGCTCGAGCGGCAGGCTCTGCATCAGGTAGCCGAATCCGCCACCGAGTTCGCCCAGTACGTTGGCGGCGGGGACACGGACGTTGTCGAAGAACAGTTCGGCGGTGTCCTGGGCGTGCAGACCGACCTTGTCCAATTTGCGGCCGCGGCTGAAGCCGGGGGTTCCGTCCTCGACGACGAACAAGCTGAAGCCGCGCGAGCCCGCGCCGCGATCGGTGACCGCGAAGACGATCACCAGATCGGCGAGTATGCCACTGGTGATGAATGTCTTCGAACCGTTGATGACCCACCCGTCGCCGTCGGGGACCGCGGTGGTCTGAATAGATCGCAGGTCACTGCCTGCTGCCGGTTCGGTCATCGCGATGGCGCCGATCGTTTCGCCTGTGACGAACCCCGGTAGCCAACGTCGTCGCTGATCTGAATCTGCGTGTCGGAGTAAGTAATTCAAGACGATATCGTCGTTGGTCGAAAATCCGGACTGTAGTGCCGAGGCTCCGACACGTGCGATCTCGGACTGGATGACCACCCGGAAACGGTAATCGGTCTCACCCGGGCCGCCGTACTCCTCGGGGACCGACAGGCCGAGCAGCCCCTGTTCTCCTGCGGCCAGCCAGGTTTCGCGATCGATGAGTCGGTCGCTGTCCCATTTTTCCATCTTCGGCACCACGTGCCGCTCGACGAACCCGCGCACGGTTTCTCCGAACAGCTCGTGGTCGGCTTCGAAAAGGTCGCTCTTCAAGTTAATCCTCCTGTGCCGCAGCAACATCGCGGCGGCTTCGTATCAGTTCTCGGTCAGCAGCTTCTGGGTTTCCCGGCGGAAGACCTGATTGGCGACTTCGTTCTGGCCCAACACCATCCGGCCTGCGCTGGCGCTGGCCATGCCACGCTGGGAGTCACGCAGCAGCGGAAAGTCCTCGGCGTGTAGCACATCGAGCAGGATCTGCCAGTTCTTGTCCCACAATCGGGTCCACTTCTCCGCGGTCAGCGCGGTCTCTTCGACCGGCGGAACGATCAGGCGCATTTCCATGCGGCAACGCTGTGCATCGGTGGGGTGCGGGCGGAAGGTGAGCAGTTGGAAGTGATCCGGTTGTCGCAGCAGCGTGCTGTTGGGGAGCAGGAAGTGGGTTTCGGTCACGTCGTTGGCCAGGCTGCGATCACCGGGATCTTCTTCGATCCAGCGGTCGATCGACTTGCGTGGTGCGATGAACCGGCAGTGCCGTCCGAAGTCGTCGAAGGCCATCACGTTGGTGTGGATGTGTTTGGCCGCGGTGTTCGGGTGGGCGTACTGGATGTGGTAGCCGTCGAGGAAAGCGTCCTGCATGATCTTCCAGTTGACCGGCTCGTCGAAACCCTCGGACTGAACACAGACCTTCGGTCCGAGATCGTAGGACCCGAGAATCGCGTCCATCTCCGGCCCCAGCCATGCCGCGACATCGATCGAAGCATCGGCGTCGTCGACGACCCACACGAAGCCATGGCGCTCCTCGGTCGGCAATTCGATCAGCCCGAGTGTCGAGCGGTCGGCCGCACCGAATGTGTTGTCGCGGGTGATCGTTCGCAGGCTGCCATCGGTGTCGTAGGACCAGCGGTGGTACGGGCAGGAGAACAGTCGGCAGCGCCCCTTCTCCGCCTTCTCCACCAACGCCCCGCGATGGCGGCACAAGTTCACGAGCGCCTTGACTCCGCCGTCGCGCTGGCGGACCACGATGATGTTGTTGCGTGGCATCTGCAGGGTGAAAAAGTCTCCGGCACGGGGAATCTCGGATCCGTGCGCGACGATCGACGGCGCACGCCCGAAGATCAGGTCGCGCTCGCGCTTGGCAATGCCCGGGTCGGTGAACTCCTCCGGTGCGAACCAGGTGAGGTGCTCGAACTCGTCGGTGGTGTCGTTGCGCAGGTGTGTCAGTGCGCGGCGAATGCGTTCTTCGCGGGGAGCCCCGACCTCGGTCATGGCATTCCTCCAATGTCTTTCGGGGGCGCCTGGTGCCGCCATCCTGGCGGTTGGCGTCGACCCGGCTGAGCTGTTCGGATTCCTTTCTAAATCTAACCCATGTAGATTTATGTGTAAACGGGCGGATCAGGAGGAGTGCTCGACGATGATTTCCTACGTGTGGTCTGAACATCTCGGTGACGGTGCTCGGGCAGAGGCGCTCGCGCTGGTGCGGGAGGCGGCGCGCTACGACGAAGAAGCGGGATTCTCGGTCGTCGAGCCGTGGGATGTCGAGGCGGTGACACGCGAAGGGGAGGAGCAGGTGTGGCATCTGCCGGTCAAGGCTCGTCGAGACCTCAGCATTCGCGAGGACGCGCCGGTGCTGATGGTGGCCTATCTGCACTTATCGGTGGATCCGCACGGGCAGGGCACAGTGAAACTCGTGGTGCATCCGGACTATCGCTCGCGCGGTATCGCGACACTGCTGGTCGAAGAGCTCGGGTTGGATATATCGCCGCCCGGTGGATGGTGTGGCACCGGTGCGACCTCGTTGCGAAGCTGGGCCTACGGCAGCCATCCGGCATCGGAGCGGTTGACACGGCGCTTCGGCATCAAGCCGGTGGCCAGGCTGTGGACGCTGCTGCGGCATCTATCGGGTCCGTTCGCGATGCCTCTGGAGCCGATTCGGCTTCCCGGCGGTGTCATTGTCGAAGGTCCCAGTGGGCTCACCGAATCGGCGACGACCGCACGGGTAAGTGATGTGCTGGAGCGTGCTGGGTTGACACGAGCCCAGTTCGATCAGTTCGGCAGCGAATTCGCCGCGCGGTCGGGCCAAGTTCTGATCGCATCGGTTGCATCAGGGCGACCGGTCGGCTTCGTCTGGTTCGATCCGCACCTGCGCGAGCATCTCGACCTGCGAGCCGCGCGCGTGCATGCGCTGATCCTGGTCTCCGATATCCGCGGTGGCGGCTTGGGGGCGGCATTGCTCACGCGAGCGCTGCAGGAGCTGGTCGCCGCCGGTACTCAACTCGCGCAGATCAGGGTGGATCCCGCCCATGAAGGCGCGCTGCGGATGCTTCGACTGCTGTCGTTCGAGCAGGAAGACGCGCACGCCTGCTATCAGATCGGAGAGTGGATCGATCCTCCGGCTTTTCCTGGTAGGTGACCTTGCACGGCGGCAGCGGGAATTCGACGGTCCGGCGAAGCGGTCAGACCGATTCGGCGGCGACCATCGTGGATTCGTCGCGAACCACACCGTGCAGAAAACTGCGAATCATCCCCTCGTACAGACGCTTCGGAGACATCTCGTTCGCGGCGAGAGCACGAGCGAGCGTCGGCTGAGAGGCCGGGTCTACATTCGGGAAGATTGTTGCCCGGCTGCTCGGTCCACGCATTGCCTCGGTGAGCACCGCGCCGAGCGTGAGGCGTTCCATGCCATCGAGGATCTGGACGTGCAGGTGGATCGGAACGCCGGACGCCTCCAGGAACTGTGCGGCGTCCTCGTAGCGGCGTATCAACACCGTGCGCGGCAGTTCGTGCAGCAGGATGGGCGCGGCGTTGCGATGCCGCAGGATCGCCTGGCGGAAATTCAGGCCGAGGGCAACGAAGTATTCGGGCCAGTCCGGACCGGGCTTGCGTCGGGGCAGCGCGGCCTCGCTGGTGATCTGCAGAGCTATCGCGGACATGATCGCCGACCTGTCGGCGAAGTGGTAATACAGCGACGGAGTCTGAACGCCCAGATGTTTGGCCAGGCGGGGCAGGCTGAAGGCGTCCAACCCTTCGGTGTCGATGATCTGGAGCGCGGCGGCGACGGCGGCGGATCTGCTGATCAAGGGCTTGGACGGTCGCGGCATTTCACGCTTTCGGCTGGTGGCGGCTGGTCTTAAACCTATCGGTATCAGGTAATCGTATCCGGTGCGGCACTGCGGAAGCCCGTTATGTCCGGGGAAATTCAATGGCCGGAGGTGCCTCCGTCGACGGCCAACGTCGAGCCGGTGATGTACCCGGCGGCGGGACTGGCCAAAAACACGACCGCGGCAGCTATCTCGCTTTGGGTCGCAGTACGGCCGAGCGGGCAGCCGTGCAGGAACTCCTCGAGTGTGCCGCGGGGCATATCGGCAATCATGTCGGTCTCCACGAATCCCGGGGCAACGGCGTTGACCCTGATGCCTTTTCGGCCGGACCACTGGTTGGCCAGATCTCGGGTCAACCCGATCAGGCCGGCCTTGCTGGAGGCATACGCGGCCTGCGGTAGGACCGACTTGATCAGCCCCAACATGCTGGCGATATTGACGATCGAGGATCCTGGCCGCATCACTCGCGCCGCGGATTGGGCCATCCAGTACGCGCCCAGCAAGTTCACCTCGAACACGGCGCGGAAATCCTCCGGGCGCTCCTGCGTCGCCGGTGCCGCGTGCGTGACCCCGGCATTGTTCACCAGCACATCGAGGCGGCCGAACTCGCTCAGTGCCGCCATTGCCAGCCCCTCACACTCGACCGGATCCGTGACATCGGTCGGGACGACGAGGCAGCGTCTGCCGAGGTCGCTCACCGCTTCGGCGACCGCATCGAGCTGTGCCCGGCGCCGTCCGGCGACGACGATATCGGCGCCCGCCGCTGCCAGGGCGCGGGCGAATCCCGCGCCCAATCCGCTACCGGCGCCGGTGACAACCGCGACCCTGTCGTCCAGTCGGAACAGGTCGAGGACCGATCCGGCTGAGGGTGTGCCGCCCATCTGTGACATCAGTCCACTCCTGTCTAGTTAAACTAACGAGTTTAGGTTTGTTCATCCAAAACGCGTCTTCACAACGGGTTCGCGATGGAGCTTGCCGCTGTTTAATCTAATGGCATAAGATTTATGGCGGCAAGTGGATCGGGGGTCGATGTTGGGAGAAGCCAGATGGGCGATATGGCTGGCCGGATGCCGCGCCGGTTGCGTGTGGTCGGTAAGAGGTCGCCGGCCAAGGATGTCGTCGTCGTTCGACTCGCCGATCCGGACGGTGGCGAAGTGCCCGAGTGGCAGCCTGGAGCGCACATCGACCTCGTGCTCGACGGTGGCGTGACGCGTCAGTACTCGTTGTGCGGCGATCCTGCCGATACCCAATCGCTGACTGTTGCTGTGCTGCGGGAGGGCGCGGGGCGCGGCGGGTCGATTTTTGTTCACGACAAACTCGAGATCGGCGATCTCATCGAGGTCGGCGGGCCACGCAATCACTTCGAACTGGTCGATGCGGCGTCGTATCTGTTCATCGCCGGGGGGATCGGTATCACGCCGCTGCTGCCCATGCTGCGCCGTGTCCACGGATCGGCCAGGCGGTGGCGGCTGCTGTACGGAGGGCGAACCCGTCAGAGCATGGCCTTCGTCGACGACTTGGCCGCCATTCATCCTGGCGCGGTCTCGATTCGTCCGCAGGATCAATACGGTCTGCTGGACATTCGCGGTGCGATGGCATCCGTGCCGGTGGGGACGGCCGTCTACTGCTGCGGTCCTGAAGCTTTGCTGCAGGCGGTCGAGGCCGCGGGCCGCGAGCATGGCGGCCTGGATGTGCACATCGAGCGATTCGCGCCCAAGGCGGTCACCGCGGACGCTGTCGAAGGCGCGTTCGAGGTCGAGCTGAAACGCACCGGTCGGGCGGTCGCCGTCGCGGCGGACGAGACCGTATTGGACGCATTGCAGCGTGCGGGGGTTGCGGTGGAGTTCTCCTGCCGGGAAGGCACATGCGGTACCTGCGAGGTGGCCGTCCTCGGCGGCGTTCCCGATCACCGCGATTCCGTTCTGACCGACGAGGAACACGCCGCAGGTGACGCCATGATGGTCTGCGTTTCACGCTGCCGCGGATCCAAGCTGGTGCTCGACCTCTGACTCTTTTAAACTACGACCATTAGATAAATAGTGACAGGCGTCACGTCTGTTCGGCTATCCGGTATCGCCGGATGATGCAACAGGAAGTTGAGGAAAGATGGCAGCGACAATCGGATCGGCCCTGGGCTGGTGGGCCCACACAAAGGGGGACCGGACAGCGATCGTCGTGGACGAGCAGGCGTTGACTTACCGGCAGTTGCAGGATTGGTCGAGCCGGATCGCGCGTTCGCTGGTCGAACGGGGAGTCGAGCGGGGTGGCCGGGTCGGCGTGCTCGGCCCGAACTCGCTGACCTGGCCGGTCATCGCGCTAGGCGTCCTCAAAGCCGGGGGCGTGCTGGTGCCATTGAACCCACGCCTGAAGCCGGCTGAACTGCGCAAGGTCATCGACGACGCCGATATCGGCACCGTCGTTTTCCCACCGGAGTTCGCGGCATCGGTGGACGAGACCTGGAACCTCGGTGCAGTCTTCGCGGGTATCGGTTTCGACGAGTTGATCGCACTGCGTGCCGGCGAGGTCGATGACTTCCGCATCGACCTCGGGCCCGATGACACGGTCGCGCTGCTGTTCACCAGCGGATCGACCGGCTTGTCCAAGGGCGTCATCTGCACAAACCGAACGCTGCTGAGCATCGTGTTCGAAGCGTCACTGGTCGAAGATGGCTTGCGTCCGGGGTCCACCACGTTGCTGGTCTTGCCGCTGGTGTTCACCCCGGGGCTGGTATGGGGCCTACTGATGAGCGTGGTCCTGGGCGGGACCATCGTGATCGAATCCGAGTTCGTGCCGGGCCGGGCCGCGCGGTTGCTGGCCGAGCATCAGGTTCAAGCGATCTTCGGTGTGCCACTGATCTTCGAAGCGATCGCCAGGTCGCCGGAATTCGACGAGACCGATCTGAGCTCGTTGCGCACGGCGATCGTCGGCGGTGCCGCGGTGCCGCCGGCACTGCTCGAGCGCTGGGCGAAGAAGGGGGTCGCGTTGCGTCAGATCTATGGCATGACCGAGGCGGGCGGGGTGGCCACCGCCACGCTGGTTGCCGAAGCCGCCGATCACCCGGAAACGTGCGGAACCGGCTCGATCTTCACCGAGGTGTCCGTGGTCCGAGCCGACGGCAGCACCGCCGATCCGGGCGAGGAGGGCGAGATCCTGCTGCGCGGCCCAGGCGTGACGCCCGGATATTGGAACGACCCGGAATCGACCGCCGCGGCGTTGCGCGACGGTTGGCTGCACAGTGGCGATCTGGGAAAGTGCGACGAGGAAGGTCGTCTGCAGTTCGTCGACCGGTTGAAGGATTTGATCATCACCGGGGGAATCAATATCTCGCCGGTCGAGTTGGAGCGGGTCATCGGTGAACTCGACGGTGTCGAAGAGGTAGCGGTGATCGCGGCCACCGACAATCGGTTCGGGGAGACTCCCGCCGCGATCGTGAAGGTAGCCGGCGGGGTCGACGAAACGGCCATCATCGAGCACTGCAACCGGCTCGTTGCCGACTACAAAGTGCCCCGCTACGTGGTCATCCGTGATGAACCGCTGCCGCGGCTGCCCAGCGGAAAGCTGTCGAAGACCGCGATTCGGGCCGAATACCGCAATGTCGCCGAGCGATTCGAGAAACTGCGGTGACCGAAGCGCAGCAACAGCAAGCCGATCGGGTCGTCTTGATCGAACGTGACGGTCCGATCGCCGTAGTGCGACTACACCGCCCAGATCGCTTGAACGCGTTCAATATTCAGATGCGCGATGAAATAATCGCTGCCTTCGACGCTTGCGACGGCGACGACAGCGTGCGCGCCATTGTATTGACCGGTTCGGGACGAGCCTATTGCGCGGGCGCTGACCTCTCCGGCGGCGCCGACACATTCGTGAGCGCAGCCGACGAGCAATCCGGCGCCATCCCGCCGGATGTCGGCGGCCAGGTAGCGTTGCGGATATACCGATCACTGAAGCCGGTGGTGGTCGCGATCAATGGGCCGGCGGTCGGCGTCGGAATCACCAGCACGCTGCCCGCTGATATTCGAATCGCCGCCGACTCGGCGCGATTCGGGTTCGTCTTCACTCGACGCGGCCTGGTTCCAGAGGCGTGCTCGTCCTGGTTTCTACCGAAGATCGTCGGCATAGCCACGGCACTGGAGTGGACATTGAGCGGCCGGATGATCTCCGCGACAGAGGCATTCGAGCGCGGACTGGTGCGCGAAGTGGTTCCCGACGAACAGGTGGTCGAGCGCGCGGTCGATATCGCACGATCACTGGTGTCCGGCACGGCACCGGTGTCGGTGGCGCTGACTCGGCAGCTGTTGTGGCGGATGCTCGGTGCCGACGGGCCCGAGGTCGCCCACCGCGCGGAGTCGCGGGGGATCTTCGTGCGCGGCGCCTCCGCGGATGTCCGTGAAGGTGTCGCTGCGTTCCTGGACAAACGAGACCCGCAATTCGTCGACTCCGTCGCGGACGGGTTGCCCGCACTGTTCGGCTAGAGCCGCCAGGCGACCCGCCCACGTCTAGGACGTGTGCGGGTCGTCGGTATTGGTTTGCGGCACCGTGGTACCGGGTGTCGGTGGACAGAGGATCCCGCACGGGATCGGGGGAAGACCCGGGATCTGAATCATCGGCTCGGCCTGCGACGGCACTGCGGGGCGATCGACGCTCTCGGAACCCGGGTCGCTGTCCGAATGCGCGTTGTCCAGGGGAGGCGGGGTGGGATCCGAACCGGCGGATTCCTGTTGCCCTGAGCCGACGGGTGGCAGATCGACGGTCACAATCGTTCTCGCGCCGCTACCGCGGTAGCTCGCGGCCCAGCTGAGTACATCCGCCGCATAAGTTGGTGAGTTGTTGTAGCGCAGAACAGCTTTCAGCTCCTGCGTGGGATCTCGCAGATCCATGCCGCCAGAGCACAGATAGCGCCCGGCGGCCAGTGCGGCGTCGAAAACGTTCTCCGGGTCGGTCACGCCGTCGGCGTTACCGTCGCTGGCATAGCGCGTCCACGTCGCGGGCAGGAATTGCATCGGCCCGATTGCGCGTACGTAGCCTTTTGCGTCCCTGATGATTTCGTTACCCGGCAAGGTGCCGTCGAGAAGGGGACCGAGGATCGGGGAGCGGGCGGTCCCGGACGCGTCGAGGTCACCTCCACGTGCGTGGCCGGACTCGATCCGTCCGATTCCGGCGAGAAGACTCCAGGTCAGCCCGCAGCCCGGTGCCGAATGGGCAAGGGCCAGTTCGGCGTTGCGATAGGCGGCGAGTGCTGCCTCGGGGATTCCGACGGCTGTCGTCGAGACAGGCGTTGCGCCGACATCGGTTGCACCGCTCGGTCGAGCCGCAGACGCAGCGACTTCCGGCTCGGCGGAGACGGCGCGCAGACGTCGGGAAGGATTGCCCAGTACGGGCAGCAGGCCGACCGTGGCGTCATTGTCGACCGGAAGTGCCTGGGCTGCTGCGTGATTCGCTGTCTGCAGGACGTCCGGTGTAGCGGTGAGTGTCGACGACCCCGCTACCAACAGGCCCGCCACGGTGAGCATCGGTAGGAACGCCGGCCTCGAGGACAGCGATCCCGATCGCTGATTCGGGGGCTCGGGATGCGCACGGCGATGTGACCGCATCGGGACTCCTGGATTGTTGCCGGTGTCGCATAGCCGCTGCGGCACAACTAGATCGGCTGGCTTCGAAAGCGCGGCGTCACCTGCCCGAGTTCGAGCGTGCAAGCCGACGTCACGTCGAAAGTATTCTTGCACAAGAAGTGTGATCCGTCTAACGTATTACGTCAGACGTTGTCTGTATCACAGTTCTGCCGTCGTCCTCGATGGGCATCGACCCAGCGCTCGAGGCGAACCCGGCTCCGGGGGCGTGAACTGCATCGACGTCGAAGGGCCGGGTTGCGAGTCGCGGACCCGCGCCCGGATCCTGTCGGGCGAAGGAGAGATCATGGGTGTCGAAGTCGGCACAAGCGCGGTAACCAAACGTTTTGGGGCGCAGACTATTTGGAACAACGTCACGCTAACCCTCCCCGCGGGCGAGGTCAGTGTGCTGCTCGGCCCCTCGGGCACCGGAAAGTCGGTGTTCTTGAAGTCGTTGATCGGGCTGCTCCGACCGGAGGAGGGCTCGATCTATGTAGACGGGGTCGATATCACGACGTGCTCCAACAAGGAGCTGTACGAGATCCGCAAGCTGTTCGGAGTGCTGTTCCAGGACGGAGCGCTGTTCGGGTCGATGAACCTGTTCGACAACGTCGCATTCCCGCTCCGTGAGCACACCAAACGGTCCGAGTCCGACATCAAGAAGACCGTCATGGAGAAGCTCGAGCTGACCGGTCTGCTGGGCGCGGAAGACAAACTCCCGGGTGAGATTTCCGGTGGCATGCGCAAGCGTGCAGGCCTGGCTCGTGCCCTGGTGTTGGATCCGCAGATCATCCTCGTCGACGAGCCCGACTCGGGCCTGGACCCGGTCCGCACGAGCTATATCAGCCAGCTCTTCCTCGACATCAACGCGCAGATCGATGCGACGTTCCTGATCGTCACCCACAACATCAATCTGGCCCGCACCGTGCCCGACAACATCGGCATGCTCTTTCGTCGGGAGCTGGTCATGTTCGGGCCGCGCGAGGTGCTGTTGACCTCGGACGAGCCGGTGGTCAAGCAGTTCCTCAACGGCCGCATGATCGGCCCGATCGGGATGAGTGAGGAGAAGGACGAGGCGCAGATGGCGCATGAACAGGCTCTCGTCGCCGCCGGTCATCATCACGGCGGTGCCGAAGAGGTCGAGGGCATCATCGCGCAGATGCAGGCGACCCCCGGGATGCCTGAGCGTCGAGCGGTCGCGCGTCGTCAGGCGCGGGTCCGCGAAATCATGCACACCCTCACGCCCGCAGCGCAGGCGGCCGTGGAGGAAAGTCTTGGTGCCCAACGGGTTCAGGCGTACGTGCGCTGACAATGGCGCGCTATCCATCGTGACTTGTGGTTCGGCTCGCGGTGACTCGAGTGGCCCACGGCGCCGCTCATTGCACCGCGATGTCGTTCGCGGTTGAAAGCCGTTGTGTTTCAACAAAATTAGAGACCCGCCTGCGGGCTTTCCGATGCGCTCGAACGCGGGTGGATTACAAATGACAAAATACGATTGACGTCTCTCGTAACATGCCGTACGTTCTGTGTGAGGCGCAGCACTTTTCCCTCTGCAGGTGGTAGCAGTCACATTCAGGTGTTTTCGGATGTGCGGTCTAGACGGCAAGCTGCGACCCCCACGCGCTAGTCCATTGTTGGACCGGTCGCGGACATCGTGGAATACGGAGTATCGAACAATGAAGCTCGTAGGCAACGTTGCCGAAACGCCATGGGAACCGCCGACAGGCGGGGATATGTCCGCGCATCTGGAGCACTCTGCTCGATGCAAGGACGTTTCGATTGTCCAACCCGTTGACCTGGCCGCCCGACATTATGCCGATCGAAGAAATGCGCCTCGTGATGCGGACACGGAGCGGGTCCGTCTGGCTACGAGATTCGTCGAATCTCCCACGAGAACAGGGCAACTCGCTTTCGCGGAGGCGATAGCGAGCACCCGATCGGCCGCAACACCGAGCACAGCAATCGTGGGCGCAGCACCTCTGGATGAAGCGATGCCCCGGAAGGGAGATGCCGACAAATGAGCGTCGCACAGATTACTACGTTCGGATATACCGATTCCGATGTAGCTCGAAAGGTGGCCGAGGGCAAGAACAACTCGCAGCCACGACGCCGCTCGGTGACCGAGCGCGCCGCCGCGTACGCGAGGCAGGCGCCGCTGCGCAGCTTGGCCACCATTGGGCGGTCGGCCCAGCTCACCGGCGCGGTGGTGCGGTATTCGGTCGTCGACACCATCAAACTGCGCATGCCGGTGCACGAGCTCGTCGAGCAGATGTGGCTATTGCTGAAAGTGACCGCACTTCCCGCGCTGTTGATGGCGATACCCATCGGCGCGGAAGTGTCGGTCCAGGTCGGCGGCATCATGAATCAGGTCGGTGCGAATTCTCTCGCCGGCGCGGCCAGTGGACTCGGTGTGGTCGGCCAGGGGGCTCCGATGGCTGCCGGTTTGCTGATGAGCGGTGCCGCGGCCTCGGCGATCGCCTCTGACCTCGGTGCCCGAGCGATTCGTGAAGAGATCGATGCCATGCGCGTCATGGGTGTGGATCCGATCGAACGTCTGGTCATGCCACGGTTTCTCGCGATGATCGCGATCGCTCCTATTCTGTGCATCATCATCGTTTTCGCGGGTGTGTTTGCGGGACTCCTTATTTCGGCCAACGTAAACCATGTGGTGCCCGGCAGTTTCTGGCAATCTTTCGGAGCCTTCGCCACACCGACCGACCTGGCGTTCTCGGTGTTGAAGGCGCTGATATTCGCGGCCATCGTCGTCCTGATCGCGAGCTTGCGCGGACTGGAGGCGAAAGGCGGTCCGAAAGGTGTGGCCAACGCCGTGAACGCCTCGGTCGTATTGAGCGTGTTCTGCATTTTCATGACGAACCTACTCGTCAGCCAACTTCAGATGATGTTCTTCCCCGCACGATTGGCGTGATGATGAGCGCACCATCCAAATATCAGTTCGCTCGGTCTGAGCAGATGTTGCGTCCCTTTCAATCGATGGCCCGGGGCGTCAACGGTTTTCTCGGCGAGATCGGACAAGTCGCGGTCTTCACGTTCAAGACCTGCTACCTGCTGCCGATCACAATCCGGCACTATCGCAAACAGACCGTGAAGACCATGAACAACATGGCTTGGGGCAGTGGGTCTTTGATCGTCGACGGCGGCGTGGTGAGCCTGATGTTCTTTCTCGGTGTCGCGGTCGGCGCCGTCGTGGCCATCGAGGCGTTCATGGCGTTGAATCTGTTGGGGTTCGGCGCGTTGACCGGAATCATCGGGTCTTTCGGAAATATCCGGGTGATCGCTCCGATCATCACCGGCATCGGTTTCGCGGCGCAAGCGGGTTGCCGAATGACCGCCGAGATCGGCGCGATGCGGATTTCCGAGGAGATCGACGCCACCGAAGCCATGGGCCTGCAGGCGATTCCGTTCGTCGTGGGTACTCGACTGATCGGCGGCATGCTGGTCGTGCTGCCCGGATACCTGATGGCGCTGGTCATCAGCTTCTTCACCGGCGGCATCATCGTCAAGATCTTCCACCAGCAACCTGCGGGCACCTACGACCACTATTTCAGCCAGTTCCTCAGTGTGCCGGATCTGACCGCATCGGTGCTCAAGGCTGTCGTGTTCTGCGCGGTCGTCACGGTTATCCACTGTTACTACGGATACTTCGCCAGCGGCGGTCCCGCCGGTGTCGGCGCCGCGTCGGGGCGGGCGATTCGCGCAAGTCTGGTCGCGATCGTCGTACTGAATTTCGCCATGACAGTTGCGATCTGGGGTCTGAGCCCGCTGCTGGTCTTCAAAGGATAGGTCGATGGTCAAAACACGGAATCAGGACTTTCTGCGAGGTAGCGACCGGCATCAGGCCCGCGTCGTGAGCGGCGCGGCCGCGGCGGTCGTAGCGGTGGCCGCGGCGGTATTGGTAAGCGCGGTGTGGGTCTATCCCCGCTACGACAAGCCGGATGGGTTACCGCTCAGCGTCGAGGTGCCCTACGTCGGACCAGGCGTCGGCGCCGGCACAAAGGTGATCCTGCACGGCGCCGAGGTCGGTGAGGTCACCGGACTGGAGAAGACCGGCCCGGCCACCGTGCGGATGAGTCTGACCTTGCAGCCCGACGAAATCCACGGCTTGACCGACTCCTTCGAACTGGACTTCCGCCCCCAGAACTACTTCGGGATCACCGCCGTCAACCTGGTGGGACGCCCAGGCGGCGCCGCGCTTGTCGCGGGCCGCACCATCAACCGAATGCCGGCTGGGGACTTCACGATGTCGACCATGCTGGAGAAGGGTTCGCTCGCGATCGATGGCACCTTGACCCAGTCGATGGTCGCCACGCTGAATAAGGTTATTCGCTACACCGACGGGCTGACGCCGTTGATCCAGTCCGGCATCGTATTCGCCGATCGCGTCGCGGCGACCCAACAGGCATTGCCGGCCGATCTGCTGCGCTACGCCAACGACATCCTCGCGGTGCTTCCGGCATTCAGCGGACAGGCGATCGACACTCTCTACAACGTCTACGACAGTCGATACAACCGTCGCCCAGACGGTTCGGTGGGCGTCGACGACGCCTTCATGGACTACACAGACGCAGGTCTCGGGCTGGCTGCCAACAGTCTGTTCGGCAAGGCGGGACGGCTACTGGCTTCGCACGGAACCGAATTGACGCCGGTGACTCAGCTGGTTCAGGCGCTCACCGACGCGATTCCGCACATATTGGACGGAGGAATGGCACCGGCGAAGCTGATGACGCTGATCGACCGGTACAACGCCGCATTCAGTGGTCCCGAGAACGCGAAAACCCTCAACCTGCGCGTCGTCCTGGACGACCTGCCGATGATCGCCGCGCCGTTGGCGCTCACCGGCATCCCGCAGGTCCCGTCGCAGGAGGCGCCGCGATGAGTCCTCGCATCAGGCTGATCACCATCCTGGCTGAACTCGGCGTCGCCGCCGCGGTCGCGGTCGTGCTCTTCGCCATCATCCTGAGCGCCATAAAGAACCCGGTGGAGGGCGAAACCAGCACCTACACAGCGGAATTCACTGATGTCTCGGGTCTGCACGTCAACGGCGACATCCGCACCAAAGGTGTACGCATCGGGAAGGTGCGCTCGATAGAGCTCACCCGCAAGGACGGTAGGAGCATCGCCGAGGTCGAGTTCTCCCTGGAGAAGCCCTATCAGCTGGTGGACAACACCATCCTCGCGGTGAAGTACCAGAACCTGACCGGCATCCGGTACATCGATTTGCAGGCGCCCGAACAACCGGGACGACAAGTGCGGCACCTGACCACGGCAATGACACGTCCGTCGTTCGACATCACCGAATTGTTCAACGGATTGCAGCCGGTGTTGAACACGATGAGCACCGACGAGATCAACACGTTCATGCAGAACGCGATCACACTGCTGCAGGGCGACGGATCTGGCCTGACCCCGATGCTCGACAGCGTGCAGCAGCTCGCGGACCTCGCGCACGACCGCGAGCAGGTGATCTCGACGCTGACCGCGAACATGTCACGCATCTCGGACTCGATGGGCGGCAAGTCACCGCAAGTGATCGAGTTCCTGCATTCGCTGAGCTTCCCGATCGCCAAGGCCATGACCGTACTGAAGGAGTTTCCCAAGACCGCCGCGTTCGGGCCGGAATTCCTGACCCCGGTGCATCGGCTGATCACCCAGCTCGGTCTGACCCGCGACCTGGACATCGACAAACTGCTCGGTCAGGCGTTCGCGTCGATCCCGCAGGCCGCTGAAGCGTTACGGCTGCTACCGGTCGCTTTCGCCGGACTGCAGCTGCCGCAATTGTCGACTCCGGCAGCGGGATCGATGAACTGCAGCAGCGGTGTGGCGAAGCTCCCGACAGAAGTCAATATTTTGCTCAACGGTAGCGAGGTCGTCGTATGCAACGGGCACTGAGGACAACACCAACCGGCGCACGCGGGCTTATACGCCGCGTCACCGGAAGCGAAGTTCTACTCGGCACGGTCGTCGTCATGGTCGCTGTCGTCGCGCTGGCCGCCACCACCTTGCTGTACACCCATCCGGTCGGTCGACGAACCATCTCCTTCGAAACAACCGATGCCTCGGCGGTGACCACCGGACTGGAAGTTCGAGTCGCGGGCATCACCGTCGGCAAGATCACCAATGTGTCGCTGCGACCGACCGCGGTGCGTGTGGACGCCGAGATTTCCGACTCCACGTTCGTGGGCAACGATTCTCGGGTGCAGGTGCGGATGCTGACACCTGTCGGTGGCTACGCGGTCACGGTGATCCCGCTCGGCGAGAAGCCGCTCGGCACATCGGTGATACCCGCCGATCACGTCTCTGTCCCGTACTCGATCGGCGACGTACTACAGGCCGCACCCCACGTCACCGACAAGGTCGAGGGCGCCACCATCGACGCCAATATCGACCAGGTCGCCGCGGCGCTGCAACACAACAGCACGTCGGTGGGGTCGTTGATCGCCGGGATGAACAGCATCGCCACGGTCATGGATCGCCAGCGCGAACAAGTCCGCCGGATTACCGATCTGGCCTCGGAATATCTCGAGACGTTCAACGCCAACCGCGAGTTCGTCTTCGACCTCATCCGGCAAGTCGACATTGTCGTATCCACCTACAACAATTCCCACGTCGGATTCAACGAGGCCTATCGGCTGCTCGGTGACGTCCTGATGCGGGTCCAGCCGATCGAGAAGTTCTATCTGGACCACTCCGACCAGGTACTCGTCGCGGTGAACCAGGTTCGGAAATCCATCGAGGACTTCAACACGAGTATGGGCCCGGCCATCGACCAGATGCAGCGACTACGAGCACAGCTGGAAGCGTGGCTGACTCCAGAGGGACTGGCGACCATCAGCGGCGGAACGATATTGGCATCAGGGATCTGTGTCCCTCTTCCCGGGCGGACGTGCTGAACGTGAACAAGAACAGGAAACAGCTGGCCGGGGTCGCCGTCGTCGTCGGTCTGGCGGCCGCGGGTGGCGTGGGTTTCACCGTCATCGACAACATCGCGCCCGACAGCCACAACGGATACTGCGCGCAAATGCCCGATTCCGTGGGCCTCTACGAAGGAAACCCGGTCACCCAGATGGGGTTTCAAGTAGGGCAAGTCGACCGCATTCAACCCAAAGGTGATTATGTGGAGGTCACCTTCACGCTGGATGGGGGCCGCAGATTCCCCGCCGACGTACAAGCGGTCACGCGTTCGAAATCCATTCTCGCCGACCGAAGCCTGGAACTGGTCGGCAACTACCAGGCTGGACCGGAGCTGGCCTCGGGGCAGTGTATTCCCCTGGCGCACAGCTTCACGCCCAAGAGCATCTCCGAAATTGCCGGGTCGGCAGCGGACTTCATCGACACCCTCAGCCCTGACAACGGCAGGCAGAGTTTCGAGAACGCCGTCGCCGGGTTCGAGCAGGCCTTACGCGGACAAGGCGACAACGCCCGCGCGATGATGCTGCACGCGTCGGCGGCTGCCAATAGCCCCGACAAACTGATCGCCGACATCGGCTCGATCATCCTGAATATGGCACCGCTGACCGACGACGCCCTGCAACGGTGGTCCTCGATCCGATCCATCCTCGACCAGATGCCCGAGGTCGTCTCGGCCGGTATAGATCTGTGGCCGGGAGTCATCGACGTGTGCGTCGGCATCGGATGGCTGGTCAATGTGCTCCACCACGTCCAAAGCAACTACGGCGACCTCATCTGGCCGTTGATGCAGGGGCCGGTCACCGCGGCGATCCACTTGGCCGCCAGCCGATCCGAGGACATCCAAAGCCTGTTGACCTCGATCCCCGCTGTCGCGGCGATGCTGCGACAGCAATCGGAGAACAACGGCGAAATGGTAATCGGCTACCAGCCGCCGACCGTCCAGCTCGACACGTCCGAGGTCGCGCAATCGTGCGACGCGCTCAACCAGCTCGTCCCAGGCAGCTGCACATCTGCAGCCGGGCAGATGCAGGTTCCCGTGGTCGGACTGTTGGACCTCGTGCTCGCGAAAGGTCAACAATGAAGATCTGGCCGAGAATGAAACCCGGGGTCGGCGCTATTTTCTTGTGCTGCAGCATCTTTGCTACAAGCGGGTGCGCACTGGGACCGGACGACTTGCCGTCGGTTCGCGGCGGAGTCGGCAACGGCTACAACGTTGATCTCGAGTTCGTCAGCGTGATGAATCTGCCGACCGGCGCGGACGTCATGATGGGCGGACTGCGGGTGGGCGAAGTCCGCGATGTCACGGTGCTGGACAAGTCGGTGAAAGTCGCCGTCCTCATGAAGGAGGGCACCCGGATACCCGCCGACGTGCGAGCCGTGATCCGCCAGAACACACTGTTGGGCGACACCTACATCGCACTGGACCACGCCGCCGCCGGTGCGGCCGATGTGTATCTGCGGCCGGGAGGAACGGTCCCGGCGAGCCACACGAGTTCCCCGCCCCAATTGGAAGACACCATGGCTGTGCTGGCGTACTTCGTCAACGGCGGCAGTATCCAGAAGGTTCAGGACGCGATGGGTCGAATCAACACCGTGATGCCTACGCCGCCTGATGTGCAACGGCTGGCCTCCGTCGTCGCGGTCGACATGCGCAATCTGGCCGACAACACCTCCGAGATCGACCGACTGCTGGATGGCTTCGACGGCACCGCCGTGGCGATGAACGAGAAGTCGGAAACCTTGGCGACGCTGTTCTCTCAGGAGACGGTCCACTACTGGCGCAGGGTCGCGGTCAATATCGTGTCCTACATCAGCCAGATCCTGCCGTCGGTGGGCAGTGTCTACGAGGGTGGGCTGTGGATGGTGCCGATGCTGAACTCGCTGGCCGACACCGGCGGAATCGTCCGAGGCATCTGGGATGAAGGCCCCTCCGATGCCGAGAAGCTGTCGAACTTCTTGCGTGCGACCGTCTTACCCTTCGCGCAGAACCCGTCGGTCAACATTCGATCCGTCGAATCCGCGCAAGGCGACCAGCTCATCGCCGATGTCGAAAACCTGCTGCGGATGTTGGGGGCAGTGAAGTGAACACCAAAACCACCATGTCTGTGCTCGGGATGGCCGCATTGGCGACGGCATCGTTGCTGTACCTGGGTCGAATCGGACTCGAGACAGAGGCTTTCGCCGATGTCCGCACCGCGACGATGGCGGTGCCCGATACCAACGGCTTGGTCATCGGTTCTCGCGTATTACTTCGCGGGGTGCCCATCGGACACGTCACCGCGGTCCATTCCTCGGCCGAAAAGATTGATATCGCATGGAATTACGACAGTGAATATCGGATTCCGGTCAACAGCCGGTTCCGAGTGGACAATCTCTCTGCGCTGGGCGAGTCCTACCTTGCCGTGATCCCGGCGACGGCGTCTGGGCCATATCTGGGCGATGCCGCGACGATACCCGCGGCCCAGGTCGTGGTGCCGACGACGTTCAAGGAGCTCTCGGCCCGATTGACGAAAATGCTCGAACAAGTCGAGCCGCAGCGCATCCAGGAGATCTTCCAGACCATGGACGTCGCGCTTCCCGAGGACGCCTGGGTGCTGGGCGATCTGTCGCACGCGGGGGAGTTGCTGGCGGGTGCGCTCACCCACCAGTCGGGCAACCTCACCACATTGCTCACATCGATGCAGCCCCTGCTGCTCGAAACCGGTTCCGTCCCTGGTGATCTCGCGGCGGCGACACCGATCGTCGCGGCATTCGGCGACGGTTTCCGAGGTGTCCTCGGCGGTATCTACTTCGCGGCGTCGTTCGGGCCATTGAAAGACGGCATCGAGAACGGTGCCGCGCCCTTGATCGATCAACTTCAGGTATTCCTCGACAAGAACTCCGGTGACCTCAACACCCTCGGCGTCGACCTGCTGCCCGGAGTCCGGGCCGGGGCCGCGTCGATGGCGACGGTGAACATCGGCCAGTTCCTCGACAACGCACTCGCGTCGACCACTCCGGGTGATGGCATCACCATGCACATTCGCCCACCTGGGAGGTAGCTCTGCAGATATCGCCCCAGCAACGAATGTGATCGCCCACGCTCAGAAAAGGCCATTATGACTCAGCCCACCACAGTTCTCGAAAACTTCGAATCAAGCAACACCACCAGTGCCGCAACCGAGCACAGCGGCAGCGACACCCGGGCCGGTAAGGTCGTCGGCGCGGTGGTCCGGCGTGGCCGCCGAGCCGGGGACTCCTCGATCAAACTCAAGACCGTGATCGCCTGGGCGATCGTCATCGCCATGGTGCTCGCGATCGGCGTTATCGGATGGCAATTGCACAGTAAGGCAAGCGATCTGGATGCGTTGCACGCCAACGCGGCCGATTCGGCGCACGTCGAACAGGTCGCCTTGGACTACGCCACCGCGGCCGCCGAGATGAACTTCCAGGATCTGGCTGCATGGCGTACTCGGCTGACCAAGGGAACCAGCCCCGAACTGTCCAACCGCCTGACCCAGGCGGCGACCTCCATGGAGCAGATCATCACCCCGCTGCAGTGGGTGTCCACCGCGAAGCCGATCGCGGCCAAGGTTCGATCGGAAGCGAATGGCACGTACTCGGTGGACTGTTTCGTCAGCGTGCTGACCAAGAACAGCCAAGCGCCCGAGGGAATCCAGTCGACTGCTACCTACCAGCTCAGCATCGACAGCCGCAATAACTGGACCGTTACCGACATCGGTGGAATCGGGTCCGCCCTCGCTGGCGCAGGCGCACCTCGATAACGCCGACCCTGCGCTCGCCACCGACGGGCGCGGCGAGCAGTTGCGCTCAGTTGATCACCGGCAAAGCCGGATGACACTGTGGCGCAACGGTCGTCGACGGATCGAGGAAGAATAGTAGATAAACCACTCCCACGCGGTGGAGATATGGAAAGGTTCCGTCGACTGGTATCGCTGCTCTTACTTCGAGCGGTGTCAGCGATGCCGGGCTGCCGCGTCAGAATTCGAGGGCATGCCCGACTCGTCCGATTGTTGGTAGTGCTGGTGCGTAGCCAGCAGTGCTACCGGGAGCGGTGCCAGTGTTTGTTGGAGCGGAACTTGGTCTCCTCGTTCGGCGAGGAGGGCACCGTCTATGGTGGCTCGGGCGAACCGGGCCATGTGTTCGGCTGCCTCGCTTTTCGGATCGATGTCCAACACGGTCGCGATTTGACTGCGGAGCAGTGTAAGACCCAGGTCGCGCAGGTCACGGGCGAGTTGTGCCGGTTTTGCCTTGGTGCCTGCCGCGGTGTCGATTGTGGTGAGGACGAGGTTGAAGAAGTGTGGATAGGCCTCGATGTTCTCGCGAAGTTGATCGATCAGCATGGTCAACGCGGAAAGGGGATCGGCATCGGGCGGTGCGGCTGCGATTGTCTCTGCCATGCGGCTGCCCCCGCGTTCCATCACCGCATACAACAGTCCTTCTTTGGATCCGAAGTAGTGATAGATGGAACTGAGCGGTATGCCCGCCGCCGCCACAATGCGCGGAATCGTCGCTCCTGCGTACCCATGCTGAGCCATGATGACGGCGCTCGCCGAAGTTCCCCACCCGTACTCGTAAAAATTCCCCACCCGTGAGCGGTGTCGATTATAGGGGTTCGCGGTTTCCGGTGGTGGC
>NZ_JBFAWD010000010.1:0-5751 GCF_040680135.1 Nocardia sp. NPDC052112
GTCCGAGCCGTCGAAGCGCATGCGACGAAGTCGCGAGTCTCGACGGCTCGGACGCGAGACACCAGGGGGCCGCGAACCCGCCGCGCCGAAGGCGCGGCCAAAGACACAGCGCCGCAGGCGCTGCCAACAATTCAGCCCTTGCGCATGGGGAGGTGCATGATGCCGTCCTCTTCGAATTCGTCGCCGTCGGGCTTGAAGCCGAATTTGGCGTACATGTCGACCAGGTAGGTCTGGGCACTCAGGCGCACGGTTGCCGAACCGGCCTCGGCGAGGGCGGCCCGTACCAGCCGGGTGGTGTACCCGTGTCCGCGCGCCGGAACCGAGGTGCACACCCGTCCGATGCGGAACGACTTCACACCGTTCTCGTGCTCCTCGTGCAGCCGCAGCGTCGAGATGATCTCACCCTCGTCATCGAGCCAGAAATGGCGCGTCTCCGGCAGCAGGTCGAGTCCGTCCAGCTCTGGATACGCGCATTTCTGCTCCACGACAAAGACTTCGACGCGAAGTTTCAACAGCTGATACAAGGTGGCGGTGTCGAGATCGAGCGCCCAGGACCGTTTGAGTGCAACTGTTGACATCATCGCGTCTTGCTATCACAACTACGCGGTCGGCGCGACCCCTGCGGGCTTGGGCGTGTTGTCCGACACACCGTTCAGATTCAGGGTTTTGGTCGACCAATCCCAGACTTCCTGGAACAGCGCCTGGTTCTCCGAGAGCTTCACGCCCAGCGAGGGCACCATTTCCTTCAGCTTCGGGGTCCAGTCGGCGTATTCGCGCGGGAAACACCTCTGCAGCACATCGACCATGGCGCTCACACAGGTCGACGCGCCGGGCGACGCGCCGAGCAGACCCGCAATGGTGCCATCTTCGGCGGCGATAACCGCCGTGCCGAACTCGAGCACACCGCCCGCCCCCTTGCGTCGGATGACCTGCACGCGCTGCCCCGCGGTGATCAGCTCCCAGTCGTGTCCGTCCGCACGCGGCATGAACTCCTCCAGCGTGGCCACCTTGCCCGCCTCGGACTTGAGCAGCTCGCTGATCAAGTACTTGGTCAGGCCGAGCTCGGTGACGCCGACGCCGAGCAGCGAGAAGATATTGTTCGGCTTCACCGACTTGAACAGATCGGTGTTCTTACCGTCCTTCAGGAACTTCGGCGTCCACCCCGCGTATGGGCCGAACAACAGTCCGGGCTTGCCCTTGATGATGCGAGTGTCCAAGTGCGGCACCGACATCGGCGGCGCACCGACGGCGGCCTTGCCGTAGACCTTGGCCCTGTGCTTGTGGATCAGATCCGGGTTGGTGCAGCGAATGAACTGACCGCTGATCGGGAAGCCACCGAAACCCTTGGCCTCCTTGATGTCCGCCTTCTGCAGCAGCGGCAACGCACCGCCACCGGCGCCGACGAAGACGAATTTGCTGATGAGCGTGCGGGTTTGGCGGGTACGCAGGTTGCGCACCTTGACCAGCCAGGAGCCGTCGGACTGCTTGGTGAGATCGCGCACCTCGTGACCGAAGGCCAGATCGACGCCGGTGCGGCCGAGATAGGCCAACAGTTCGCTGGTGAGCGAACCGAAGTCGATATCGGTGCCCTCATCGGTCCAGTTGAGCGCGATCGGATCGGAGAAGTCGCGGCCCCTGGCCATCAGCGGCAGCCGCTTGGCGAATTCGTCGGGGCTGTCGATGTACTTCATCGTGGCGAACAGCGGATGCCGCGACAGCGCCTCGTACCGCTTGCGTAGGTAGTCCACATTGTCCGCGCCGTGCACGAAGCTGACGTGCGGGATGGGATTGATGAAGGCGGAGGGATCGCCGAGGACGCCGTTCTCCACGCTGTAGGACCAGAACTGGCGCGAGACCTGGAAGCGCTCGTTGATGTCGATGGCCTTGCTGATATCGACCGAGCCGTCCGGATTCTGCGGGCTGTAGTTCAGCTCGCAGAGTGCGGAGTGTCCGGTGCCAGCGTTGTTCCACGGATCGCTGCTTTCGGCGGCGGCCGCGTCCAGCCGCTCGAACAGGGAGATCGACCATTCCGGCTGCAGCTGCCGAAGCAGTGCGCCGAGAGTGGCACTCATGATGCCGGCACCGATGAGTACTACATCGGTCTTTTCAGTCATGGCAGCGTTCGGCACGGGTAGATCGACTTCCTTGTCCTTCTGCGCACGCCCACCCCCACGGTGGGCCTGCTGGGCACGGGCGCTATGTGGTTGTTGCGAGTCCTGCGTGACTCGGCGAGGTGTAGGTTACCCGCCGTTCACCTAGCCCAATTGTGCACCTCACCTGTTCGAAGCCCGGCAACGAACCTACCGAATGTGACATAGATTCCTTCCGGCGCTCGACCTTCGAATCGGCCCTGACGTCGCTGATCCTTTCGAGTGACCTGCAAGCAGTCACTCCGGCTACATTGATCGTTGTGACGAACGAAGCCTCGCTCAGCGTGTCCGATATCACGGCCCCCACGGCCGAGCGATGGAAGCCGGATGTCCTCGGTGCGGGCTATGAGCAGCGCACCCTCCCGCTCGGTCCGGACCCCGATGGTGAAGGCGAGGCCGTGGCGACCCTCGTCCGCTACCTCCCCGACGCCGAAGCCACCGCCACCGAACCCGCTGTGCTGTACGTACACGGCTTCACCGACTACTTCTTCCAACAGCACCTCGCCGAACACTTCGCCGAGCGCGGGCATCGGTTCTACGCACTGGATCTGCGCAAGTGCGGCCGGTCACTGCGCGACGGCCAGACGCCGCACTACGTCACCGATCTGGCGCTCTACGACGCCGAACTGAACGAATCGCTGCGGATCGTCCAGGAAGAGGCGGGCGATCACGTGCTCATCGTCGCGCATTCGACCGGCGGGCTCATCGTGCCGCTCTGGCTGGACCGGCTCAACACGGCGAAGGGCACGGCCACGTCGGGCATTGTCGGCCTGGTGCTCAACAGCCCCTGGTTCGACCTGCAGGGCCCCGCGTACTACCGGACCATCGGCACCCCGGTGATCAAGATGGTCGGCCGGTTCCGCTCGATGTTCGAATTGCCCGGCGGCAAGATCAGCTCCTACGGCGACAGCCTGCACCACAGCGTCGCGGGCGAGTGGCATTACAACCTGGATTGGAAGCCGCTGGCGGGTTTCCCGGTCCGGCTCGGCTGGCTGCGCGCGATCCGCAACGGCCACGCCAAACTGCAGGCGGGGCTGTCGGTCGGCGTGCCCGCGTTGATTCTGCGTTCGCGCATCACGAAATTCGCGCGCACGTATGGTCCGGCCATCGATGTGGCGGATGCGGTACTCGATGTCCGCCAGATTCAGCGCTGGTCGGGCTGCCTCGGCGATCGGACCAATATCGTGCCGATCGACGGCGCACGCCACGATGTCTTCCTGTCGTCGGCCGAACCGCTGGCCAAGGCCTTCACCGAACTCGACAGCTGGCTGGACTGGCTGGCGGCCTTCCGTGAGAAGACCGCCGGTTCACCAGAGGCTGGTGCGTAGCACGATCTCGGTGGCCAATTCGTGGTCGGCCTCGGTCGCCACATTGTCGACGTCGATCTCCACGACCCGGAATTCGCCGTAGACATAGCGACCGGAGGCATCTGCAATCGAGCGCGGCAGCTTCTTGGTGACCAACACGGTGGCGGCGACCTCCACCGGCCCACACGTCGCGTCCGCGACGGTGCCATCGGCGGCGGGTATCGCCGGATGGCCGCGATCGGCGACGACAAGGCTGATGAACCGTCCGAAACCACCCGCGCAGACCTGCCAGCCCAACTGCGCGCCCGCGCCGCGGCCGGCGACATTCACCCAGGGGACGCCGAGTTCGTCGAGGATGGCGTGCACACCCGCCGGATCCAGGTCCGCTATGGATTCCACCGCGATCGTGCGCAGGTCAGAGTTGTGCAGACGCGCGCACACCCGGTCGTAGACGTTGACCGGATCACCGGCATCGGGCAACAACAACACGCTGTGCCGAGACTCCGGGCCGTCGACCCGCACGGTCCATGCCTGGTCACCGACCGTGATCCGCCGAGATTTCATGCCGGAGTACGCTACACGCCCTATTTGAACAGGGCCGCATGTCAGTTGTCCGCGAGCCCGGTGCGGTGGTTGTGCCGCTGGTCAGAGTGTGGTGCTGCCGACGCCCAGACCGGCGACGATGGTTGGCAGATCGGTGCGTACGCCGTCGGTGAGCACGCGTTCGATGTGATCGATATCGAGGTGCTGTTCGATCAGGTCGGCGAGCAGATCGAGTTGGGACGAGCGGATCGCGGCGACCGAGATGGTGTCGTCGACGATAAAACCGCGCCGTCCGGCGTGGGCCGCGACCTGGCGGAGCCATGAGCGACGGAACTCATCCGATTCCAGCAGGCCGTGCAGGTGGGTGCCCCAGATCGCGCCGCGCGCGGTGCCCTCTGTCGTCGGGGAAACTCGGTCGCCCGCGACACTTTCCAGCTCGAGCCAGGCCGGATCACCACTGTGTCCGACCCGACCGTGGTGAATCTCGTAGCCGTGCACGGGAATTCCGTTACCGAGGCCCCGTCCGGTGCTGCGCCGAAGCACTTTCGGATCGGCGAATTCGATCGCCAGATCGAGCAGCCCCAATCCGACGACCGCGCCCGCATCCGATTCGACCCGATCGACGATGTGACTCCCGAGCATCTGATATCCGCCGCAGATGCCGAGGATCGGTCGCCGCGACGCCGCCCTGGCCCGTAGCGCATCGGCGATTCCGGTGCGCCGCAACCACTCCAGGTCCGAAACGGTCGCCTTACTGCCCGGCAGCACTACCAGATCGGCATCGGCCAGCCGGGACGGGTCGCTGACCCAGCGCACCGCAACTCCGGGCTCACAGGCCAGCGCTTCGACATCGGTGGAATTCGAGATGCGCGGCAGCCGGATGGCGGCGACCGTGAGCCATTCGGCGCCGATCGGCGGACTGGGGCGGCCGACCGGGGCATCGGCGACGGTGCCGAGGGAATCCTCCGCATCGATCCACAGCTCGTCCGCATAGGGAATGACACCGAGAGTCGGTCGTCCGGTCAGCTCGGTGAGCCGCTCGAGTCCGGGACGCAGCAGCTCGACATCACCGCGGAACTTATTGACGATGAAACCGGAGATCAGTTGCTGGTCTTCGGGTTCCAGCACGGCCACGGTGCCGAACAGATGGGCGAGCACGCCACCGCGGTCGATATCGCCGACCACGAGCACCGGCAGTCGCGCCGCGCGCGCCAGCCCCATATTCGCCAGATCGGTGGCGCGCAGATTGATTTCGGCGGGCGACCCGGCGCCCTCGCAGATCACCACATCGAATTCGGCCCGCAGCGAATCCAGTTCGGCGGCAACGACTTCGCGCAGATCCCGCCGATGCCGGAAATAGTCGCGCGCGCCGACCGTGCCGATTGCCTTGCCGCGCACCACAAGTTGCGAGCGCCGGTCGCTGCCGGGTTTGAGCAGCACGGGATTGAACCGCACACTCGGTTCCAGCCCGCATGCGGCCGCCTGCAGCGCCTGGGCCCGACCGATCTCGCCGCCGTCCAGGGTGACGACGGAGTTGTTGGACATGTTCTGCGCCTTGAACGGTGCCACTCGGATACCGCGCCGCGCCAGCATCCGGCAAAGTCCGGCCGCCACCACACTTTTCCCGGCGTCAGAGGTCGTTCCGGCGATGAGCAGTGCGCCCTTCATGCCACCCTCAGGGCAGAGTCAGGATTTCGCCGCCTGTTTCCGTTACGACCCAACAGCACGAGCTTCGAACCATGCGGCCCACC